>JANXSQ010000417.1 GCA_025356595.1 Janthinobacterium sp.
AGTTGTACAGGCAGATGCCGTCGCTGACATAGCCGCCGTTCGACTGGATCAGCAGGTGCGCCGTCGTCACCTTGTCCTCCGTCATGTCGGCGACGGCGTCGAAGACGCGCCTGACCATGTCGCTGTTGACGTCGCCCGACAGGGTGAAATACGCCTGTCCTTCCATCTCTTTCTGCACGTCGCTCATGGCGTTCACTTTAAAAGTGGGAATGATTGATTCTAGCAAATAGCCGTCGGCCCGGCATTCTCTTCCCGCGTCAAGCGTGCGGCCTGCGGCGGCATCGATTTTACCCTCGGCAAGGGCGCCGTCAAGCGGCCGCGAGAAGTGGTTTTTTGGCCTCGTCCGGGCCGCCGCGCCGATTGACAGAAAGGCCTCGCTGGCATATATTCTGCACTCTTGATCGGGAGAGGGCAGATTAAGGAGCCGTGAATAAATAAATGTGACATTTGGGCGGTCCTGGCGGGATGCGATGCAAGGCGCGAGAAGGAGTCATAGCGAGCTATGGCGACGACGAGCAACGCAGCAGCGCGCCGGCCAGGGCCGATCCAAATGGGACAGTTATTTTTGAACGGATCCTAAACACTGCCGCCGAAGGGGCACCACCCAAAAACTCTCAGGCAAAAGGACCGATCAAGGGGCCCGCGGCGTCATTCCATGACGCCCGGGATCAACTCTGGAGAGCGGTCGCGGCGCAAGCCGGCGATCCACCGAAGGTGCGACGGGAAGGCAATTTCCCCGTAATCTCTCAGGTACCAAGGACAGAGGGGTCAGCGATCACATGCGGAACGGGCGTACAGCCCGTCCTTGTCTGCTCCGTTAACCCCTTTCACACTGGCCCGAGGATTTCATGACGCTTCAAGCAACCCCACTCAATAACGCCCACCGTGCCGCCGGCGCCCGCATGGTTGATTTCGGCGGCTGGGACATGCCCGTCAACTACGGCTCGCAAATCGAGGAACACCACGCGGTGCGCGGCGACGTCGGCATGTTCGACGTCTCGCACATGTGCGTCGTCGACCTCGAGGGCGAGAACGTGCGCGCCTTCCTGCGCGGCCTGCTGGCCAACAACGTCGACAAACTGCAGGTGAGCGGCAAGGCCCTGTATTCCTGCATGCTGAACCCGCAGGGCTACGTCATCGACGACCTGATCGTCTACTTCATGCACGAGAGCTGGTTCCGCCTGGTCGTCAACGCCGGCACCGCCACCAAGGACATCGCCTGGATCAAGCAGCAGAACGCGGCCAGCAACAGCGGCGTGACGGTCACCGAGCGGCGCGACGGCGCCGAGCCGATGGCCCTGATCGCGGTGCAGGGCCCGAACGCCCGCGCCAAGGTCTGGCAGGTGCTGCCGGACACGCAGGCGCCTTCGGAGGGCCTGAAACCCTTCAACGCCGTCATCGTCAAGGGCACCTCCTTCGGCGAAGTGATGGTGGCGCGCACCGGCTACACGGGCGAGGACGGCTTCGAGCTGGGCCTGCCCGCCGGCCAGGCCGAGGCGCTGTGGAACAGCCTGCTGGCGGCCGGCGTGAAACCGGCCGGCCTGGGCGCGCGCGACACCCTGCGCCTCGAGGCGGGCATGAATCTGTACGGCCAGGACATGGACGAGACGGTCAATCCGCTCGACGCCGGCCTGGCCTGGACCATCGACCTGGTCAGCGAGCGCGACTTCATCGGCAAGGCGGCCCTGCAAACGATGGGCCAGAACTTCCAGTTCGTCGGCCTGATCCTGCGCGAAAAGGGCGGCGTGCTGCGCGCCCACCAGAAAGTCATCATCGCCGGCTGCGAGCAGAGCGGCGAGATCACCAGCGGCACCTTCAGCCCGACCATGCAGCAAGCCATCGCCCTGGCGCGCGTGCCCCTCGGCGTGGCCGTGGGCGACACCGTCCACGTCGCGATCCGCGACAAGGAACTGGCGGCCAGCGTCGTCAAACTGCCCTTCGTGCGCAACGGCAAAATCCTCGCCGTCTGATTTTTATAATAACAACCACCCCGACATTTTTTCTGGAGCCTTACATGAACATTCCCGCAGACCTGAAGTACACCGAATCCCACGAATGGGCGCGCCTGGAAGCTGACGGCACCGTCACCGTCGGCATCACCGAATACGCGCAAGACGCGCTGGGCGACATCGTCTTCGTCGAATTGCCGAGCGTCGGCAAGACCTACGGCGCCGGCGACGACGCCGCCGTGGTCGAATCGGTCAAGGCCGCCAGCGACATCTACGCGCCGATCGCCGGCGAAGTCATCGCCGTCAACGACGCCGTCGCCGACGCGCCCGAATCGATCAACGCCGACGCCTTCGCGGCCTGGCTGTTCAAGATCAAGCCGGCCGACGTCTCGGCGCTGGACGGCCTGCTCGACGCCGCCGCCTACGGCAAGAACACCGCCGAGTAATCGGCCCGGCGCGCGCGCCGCCCTCGGCGGCGCGCGCGCCATCGCCACGGCTCTTCCCCCTTCCCGCCGGCGCCCCCACGCGGCGCCGGCCAGCACCTTACCGGCCACGACACCATGACCCGCACCAGCCTGACCCAACTTGAAGCCCGCGACGCCTTCCTGGCCCGCCACATCGGCCCTTCCGCCGCCGAGCAGGAAGCCATGCTCACCACCCTCGGCTACGCCTCGCGCGCGGCGCTGATCGACGCCCTGGTTCCGGCCAACATCCGCAACAAGGGCGCCCTGCCGCTCGGCCAGTACTCCGCGCCGATGCCGGAAACGGCCGCGCTGGCCCAGTTGAAGACGCTGGCGTCGAAAAACCAGGTGCTGAAATCCCTGATCGGCCAGGGCTATTACAACAGCCACACGCCGGGCGTCATCCTGCGCAACATCTTCGAAAACCCGGCCTGGTACACCGCCTACACGCCTTACCAGCCGGAGATCTCGCAGGGCCGCCTGGAGGCGATCCTGAACTTCCAGCAAGTCATCACCGACCTGACCGGCATGGGCATCTCGAACGCCTCCATGCTCGACGAGGGCACCGCCGCCGCCGAAGCGATGACGCTGATCCAGCGCGTCGGCAAGTCCAAGTCGAACGTGCTGTACGTCGCCGACGACGTGCTGCCGCAAACGCTGGAGGTGCTGCAGACCCGCGCCAAGCCTTTGAACATCGAGGTGCGCAGCTTCGCGCCGAACGAACTGGCGACGCTCGACAGCTGCTTCGGCGCCGTCCTGCAGTATCCGGGCGTGAACGGCGTCGTGCGCGACTACCGCGCCGGCGTCGAGCACCTGCACGCGAACGGCGCGATGGTCATCGTCGCCGCCGACCTGCTGGCGCTGACCATGCTGACGCCGCCGGGCGAATGGGGCGCCGACGTGGTCGTCGGCAACAGCCAGCGCTTCGGCGTGCCGCTCGGTTTCGGCGGCCCGCACGCCGGCTACCTGTCCACCCGCGACGAATTCAAGCGCAGCATGTCGGGCCGCCTGGTCGGCGTCACCATCGACGCGCAGGGCAACAAGGCCTACCGCCTGGCCCTGCAGACCCGCGAGCAGCACATCCGCCGCGAAAAAGCCACCTCCAACATCTGCACCGCGCAGGTGCTGCTGGCCGTGATGGCCTCGATGTACGCCGTCTACCACGGCCCGGCCGGCCTGCTGCGGATCGCCCGCCGCGTGCACCGCTACACCGGCATCCTGGCCGCCAACCTGCGCAGCCTCGGCTACGGCATCGCCAACGAGACCTTCTTCGACACCCTGACCATCCAGACCGAGCGCGCCGAGGAATTGCACGCGGCGGCCGTGGCGGCCGGCGTCAACCTGCGCAAGATCGACGCCAAGCACGTCGGCGTCTCGCTCGATGAAACCATCACCCGCGACGACCTGGGCGTGCTGTGGACCATCTTCGCCAACGGCGCCGCGCCGGCGCCCGACTTCGACGCCGTCGAAGCGGCGGTGCGGGACGACATCCCGGCCGCGCTGGTGCGCACCAGCGCCTACCTGACGCACCCGGTGTTCAACCGCTACCACTCGGAACACGAGATGCTGCGCTACCTGCGCAGCCTGGCCGACAAGGACCTGGCGCTGGACCGCACCATGATCCCGCTGGGCTCCTGCACCATGAAGCTGAACGCGACCAGCGAGATGATTCCGGTCACCTGGCCCGAGTTCTCCGCCATCCACCCCTTCGCGCCCGACGCGCAGACCGTCGGCTACCGCGAAATGATCTCGCAACTGGAGGAGATGTTGTGCGCGCTGACCGGCTACGCCGCCGTCTCGCTGCAGCCGAACGCCGGTTCGCAGGGCGAGTACGCCGGCCTGCTGGTCATCAAGGCCTACCATGAATCGCGCGGCGAAGGCCACCGCAACATCTGCCTGATCCCCTCCTCGGCGCACGGCACCAACCCGGCCTCGGCCAACATGGTCGGCATGCAGGTGGTGGTCACCGCCTGCGACGCCAGCGGCAACGTCGACCTGGCCGACCTGCAGGCGAAGGCCGAGAAACACAGCGCCAACCTGGCCTGCGTGATGGTCACCTACCCGTCCACCCACGGCGTGTTCGAGGAAGGCATCCAGCAACTGTGCGAGATCGTCCACGGCCACGGCGGCCAGGTCTACATCGACGGCGCCAACATGAACGCGCTGGTCGGCGTGGCCGCGCCGGGCAGCTTCGGCGGCGACGTCAGCCACCTCAACCTGCACAAGACCTTCTGCATCCCGCACGGCGGCGGCGGTCCGGGCGTCGGCCCGATCGGCGTCGGCGCGCACCTGGCCAAGTTCCTGCCCA
>JANXSQ010000017.1 GCA_025356595.1 Janthinobacterium sp.
GGTCAGAACGGACATGGCAGGCAGCGGGAGTAAAAATCCACACTGGCGGCCGCGCTTTTAATACAATGTCAAGTATATATTTAATAATATTGATAATAAATAATTTAATCGCACATAATTTCCTTAACTTGGGTGGATTGGCCGTCAATCGCACCCGCATACTTCCTAACGGTAGATTCCGACAACCCTTGCGACATCATCCAATCTTCAAATTCCACGTCACACCTCTTGCAATATAGATATTGCAAGGACGATATCACCGAATTAGTGTAGCGCAAACAGAAACTATTAAGTAAATGAAAAGACCGCCATCTCATGCGCAATATCGGCTCGATATCAGGTATTTACCCGTTTTGGGCCATGATTTTTGTTGTGGCTCAGTCATGCTCCCAAACATGAACTAATACGTACCGGAGCGTGCCTGACACTAGCGAACGCCAAAAAAACAAAAAAGCCGCAGTCTCACGTGGAGAACTGCGGCTTCCTGAACTTCTGTGTACCTTCTGGTACTAATTCCTGGCGGAGAGAGGGGGATTCGAACCCCCGATAGGCTATGAACCTATACACGCTTTCCAGGCGTGCGACTTCAACCACTCATCCACCTCTCCTGCATTACTTCTTCGCTCTCACGAAGAGGGCGTATTGTAGCAAGGATTCCGCGAAGCACCAAGGAAAGCGCCAAGGTTTTTTCGCGGCGGCGCGCGGCGCCCTGCCGGCCGCCCGCCGCGCCGCCCTCAAGACCTCAGGACGCCTCTTTCAACTGCTCCAGGATGGCCGGATTTTCCAGCGTCGAGATGTCCTGGGTGATGGTCTCGCCCTTGGCCAGCACGCGCAGCAGGCGGCGCATGATCTTGCCCGAGCGCGTCTTCGGCAGGTTGTCGCCGAATCGGATTTCCTTCGGCTTGGCGATTGGGCCGATTTCCTTGGCGACCCAGTTGCGCAGCTCCAGCGCCAGGCGCTTGGCTTCCTCGCCGGTCGGACGCGCCTGCTTCAAGACGACGAAGGCGCAGATCGATTCGCCCGTCGTGTCGTCCGGCTTGCCGACCACGGCCGCCTCGGCCACCAGCGGATTGGCCACCAGCGCCGATTCGATTTCCATCGTGCCCATGCGGTGGCCCGAGACGTTCAGCACGTCGTCGATGCGCCCGGTGATGGTGAAGTAGCCGGTTTCCTTGTTGCGGATCGCGCCGTCGCCGGCCAGGTACATCTTGCCGCCCAGCTCTTCCGGGAAGTAGCTGCTCTTGAAGCGCTCGGGATTGTTCCAGATCGTGCGGATCATCGACGGCCACGGACGCTTGACGACGAGGATGCCGCCCTGCCCGTTCGGCACGTCCTGGCCCGCCTCGTCGACGATGGCCGCCATGATGCCCGGCAGCGGCAGGGTGCAGGAGCCCGGCACCATCGGCGTCGCGCCCGGCAGCGGCGTGATCATGTGGCCGCCCGTTTCGGTCTGCCAGAAGGTGTCGACGATCGGGCATTTCTCGCCGCCGATGTTCTTGTAGTACCACATCCACGCTTCCGGGTTGATCGGCTCGCCGACCGTGCCCAACAAACGCAGGCTGCTCAGGTCGTAGTGCTGCGGATGCACTTCCGGATTCACGTCGGCCGCCTTGATCAGCGAGCGGATCGCCGTCGGCGCCGTGTAGAAGATGCTCACGGCGTGTTTCTTGATGGTTTCCCAGAAACGCCCGGCGTTGGGGAAGGTCGGGATGCCCTCGAACACCACCTGGGTGGCACCGACGGCCAGCGGGCCGTAGGCGATGTAGCTGTGACCAGTGACCCAGCCGATGTCGGCGGTGCACCAGAAGACGTCGGCCGGCTTGATGTCGAAGCTCCACTTCATGGTCAGCGCGGCCCACAGCAGGTAGCCGCCGCTGGAGTGCTGGACGCCCTTCGGCGTGCCGGTCGAGCCGGAGGTGTAGAGGATGAACAGGGGATGCTCGGCGCTCACCCATTCCGGTTCGCAGACGGCCGATTGCGTCGCCACCAAGTCGTGCAGCCAGACGTCGCGCCCGGCGCTCATGGCGATGGCGCCGCCGGTGCGCTGGAAGACCACGACGTTCTTGATCGTTTCGCAGCCGCCCAGGGCCAGCGCCTCGTCGACGATGCTTTTCAGGGGCAGATGCTTGCCGCCGCGCAGTTGCTGGTCGCCCGTGATGACGGCGACGGCGCCGGCGTCGATGATGCGTTCCTGCAGGGACTTGGCGGAGAAGCCGCCGAACACCACCGAGTGGGTCGCGCCGATGCGCGCGCAGGCCTGCATCGCCGCCACGCCCTCGACCGACATCGCCATGTAGATGATGACGCGGTCGCCCTTGCCGATGCCCAGCGATTTCAGGCCGTTGGCGAATTTGCAGACTTTTTCATGCAGCTCTTTGTAGCTGACCCGGCTCGACTGGCCGTCGTCGGCTTCGAAGATGATGGCGGTCTTCTCGGCGTTGCCGTTTTCCAGGTTGCGGTCCAGGCAGTTGTAGGAGACGTTCAGCTGGCCGTCCTCGAACCATTTGTAGAAGGGCGCGTCGTCCTCGTTGAGGGTTTTCGTGAACGGTTTCTTCCAGCTCAGGTTCTCGCGCGCCAGGCGGGCCCAGAAACCCTCGAAATCCTGCTCGGCCTCGGCGCACAGCGCGTTGTAGGCGGGCATGCCGGAAATGGCCGCCTGCTCGACGAATGCGGCCGGCGGCGCGAACACGCGCGTCTCCCCCGGTCCCTGTTGTTCGGTGCCCTGCACTTGGTTTTCTGTCGCGGCCATGCTTGTCTCCAATTAGAGTAATAGTTTGCTAACAACATAAACTTCGTCGCTTACGGACGCCTTACAGGGCCCGGTTTACCGCTTTTTAGCGGCGCGCCGTCGCATTCCGCGCATGTTTCATGGCGCTTGCGGCAACTTGTTATTTTATGAAATCTCAGCCCAATTTCAGCCGCCTCCGGCGCGCCCGGTCGGCATGCCGCCATTGCGGGCGGGCGTCATCATCATCGCCGAAAATTCCCCGGCGACCGGCTTTATTTGGATGGGCTTGCGCGAAATCAAGGTCGCTTGCGGCCACTCGGGCGGTACGCATGGGCTTGCGGCGCGTGTAAAATGTCGGGCATACGAAATGCGACAACCCAGGAGAACGCAGCGATGACAGTCCCGCAACACACGAAGCAGCCGGCCAGAATGAAACCGCTGCCAGCCTTCATCTTCATGACGCGCTGGTTGCAATTGCCGCTGTACCTGGGGCTGATCCTGGCGCAATGCGTCTACGTCTACCATTTCTGGGTCGAGCTGAAGGATTTGATCGGCGCCGTGCTGGGCAACGAGGCGGCCCTGCAGCACATTTTCCAGGCCGTCGCCGTGCCGGGCGGCACCGCGCCGGACAAGCTCAACGAATCGACCATCATGCTCGTCGTGCTGGGCCTGATCGACGTCGTCATGATCTCCAACCTGCTGATCATGGTCATCATCGGCGGCTACGAAACCTTCGTCTCGCGCATGCACCTCGACGAGCATCCGGACCAGCCGGAATGGCTCTCGCACGTCAACGCCTCGGTGCTGAAGACCAAGCTGGCCATGGCCATCATCGGCATCTCCTCGATCCACCTGCTGAAGACCTTCATCAACGCCGGGGCCTACACGAACCAGGTGCTGATCGCCCAGACCGTGATCCATGTGGTCTTCCTGCTTTCCGCGCTGGCCATCGCCTACACCGACCGCATCATGGTCGGCACGCAAAACGAATCCAAGCCCCATTAATTCCGACTTCCCACAGCGAGAACACCATGACCATCATAAAGCAAGAAGACCTGATCGAATCCGTCGCCGCCGCCCTGCAATACATCAGCTACTACCACCCGGCCGATTACATTGAACACCTGGCGCGCGCCTACACGGCCGAACAGAGCCCGGCGGCGAAGGATGCGATCGCGCAGATCCTGACCAATTCGCGCATGTGCGCCGAGGGCAAGCGGCCGATCTGCCAGGACACCGGCATCGTCAACGTCTTCCTGAAGATCGGCATGGGCGTGCGCTTCGAGGGCTTCAGCGGCACCGTCACCGACGCCGTCAACGAGGGCGTGCGCCGGGCCTACAATTTCGAGGACAACAAGCTGCGCGCCTCGATCGTCGCCGACCCGCATTTCGAGCGCAAGAACACCAAGGACAACACGCCGGCCGTGGTGCACATGGAACTGGTCGCCGGCAACACCGTCGACGTCAAGGTGGCGGCCAAGGGCGGCGGCTCGGAGAACAAATCCAAGTTCGTCATGCTCAATCCGTCCGACTCGCTGGTCGACTGGGTCATGAAGACGGTGCCGCAGATGGGCGCCGGCTGGTGCCCGCCGGGCATGCTGGGCATCGGCATCGGCGGCACCGCCGAGAAGGCCATGCTGATGGCCAAGGAAGTGCTGATGGACGACATCGACATGTTCGACCTGAAGCAGCGCGGCCCGCAGAACAAGACCGAAGAGCTGCGCATCGAATTGTGCGACAAGATCAACGCGCTGGGCATAGGCGCGCAGGGCCTGGGCGGCCTGACCACGGTGCTCGACGTGAAGATCATGATGCACCCGACGCACGCCGCCTCGAAGCCGGTGGCGATGATCCCGAACTGCGCCGCGACGCGCCACGCCCACTTCGTCCTCGACGGCTCCGGCGCCAGCTACATCGAACCGCCGCTGCTGTCCTCCTGGCCCGACGTGCACTGGACCCCGGACACGGAGAAATCGCAGCGCGTCAACCTCGACACTTTGAGCAAGGCCGAAGTGGCGGCCTGGAAGCCGGGCCAGACCCTGCTCCTGAACGGCAAGATGCTGACCGGCCGCGACGCCGCGCACAAGCGAATCCAGGACATGCTGGCCAAGGGCGAGAGCCTGCCGGTGGACTTCGCCAACCGCGTCATCTACTACGTCGGCCCGGTCGATCCGGTGCGCGACGAAGCCGTCGGCCCGGCCGGCCCGACCACGGCCACGCGCATGGACGGCTTCACCGACATGATGCTGGAAAAAACCGGCCTGATCGCGATGATCGGCAAGGCCGAGCGCGGCCCGGTGGCGATCGAATCGATCCAGCGCCACAAGTCGGCCTACCTGATGGCCGTGGGCGGCGCCGCCTACCTGGTGTCGAAAGCCATCAAGACGGCCAAGGTGGTCGGCTTCCACGACCTGGGCATGGAGGCGATCTATGAATTCGACGTCGTCGACATGCCGGTCACGGTGGCCGTCGACTCGACCGGCACCTCGGTGCACAACACCGGTCCGAAGGAATGGCAGGCCAAGATCGCCACGCTGAGCAGCGTCGGCCAGATCCCGGTCAGCGTCGCCTAAGCCGCCGTTCACCGTTACCCGACCAGGCCCCTCCGCCCGCGCGGCGGGGCCTGCTCATTTGCGAAGACACGCATGATTCCCCATCCCCCCCATTCCCATCCGGCCGAGGCGCCGATCGGCGTCTTCGACTCCGGCGTCGGCGGCCTGTCGGTGCTGCGCCACATCCGCGCGCAACTGCCGCGCGAAGAGCTGATCTATTTCGCCGACACGGCCTGCGCGCCCTACGGCGGCAAGTCCGAGGCGGTGCTGATCGAACGCACCCTGGCCATCGCCGACTACCTGCTGGGGCGCGGCGCGAAGGCCATCGTGGTGGCCTGCAACACCGCCACCGTGGCCGCCATCAAGGCGCTGCGCGCGCGCTACCCGCAACTGCCCCTGGTCGGCGTCGAACCGGGCCTGAAGCCGGCCGCCGCCCTGAGCCGCAACGGCAAGGTCGGCGTCATCGCCACCGAGGTCACCCTGGCCGGCGACAAATTCCTGCGCCTGCGCGAGCAGATCAGCGCCGCCAGCGGCGCGCAATTCCTGCTGCAGGGCTGCCCCGGCCTGGTCGAGCTGATCGAACGGGGCGAACTCGACACGCCGGCCGTCGACGCCATGCTGCGCCGCTACGTCGGGCCGCTGCTGGAACAGGGCATCGACACCCTGGTGCTGGGCTGCACCCACTACCCCTTCGTGCTGGGCGCCATCGAACGCCTGCTGGCGGCCGACGCGGCGGCGCCGGTCGCCCTGGTCGACACCGGCGACGCGGTGGCGCGGCAACTGGCGCGCCTGCTCGCCGCCGCCGGGCTGCTGCGCGCGGACGACGCCGCGCCGAGCCTGCGCGCCTGCACCAGCGCCGGCGCGCCCGCCCTGGCGGCCGCCTTCGCCGGCCTGCTCGGCCTGCATCCGGAGGTCGAGGAAGTGCCTCTGGCGCAGCCGATTCGGAAAGATTAAAAAAGCCTGCATTTAGATTTGCACATTGGCGCAGGACTTTGTATAATTCGGCACCTGTCTAGGAAACACTAAGACAAACGGTAGTTCAGTGGTGGCTGTAGCTCAGTTGGTAGAGTCCAGGATTGTGATTCCTGTTGTCGTGGGTTCGAGCCCCATCAGTCACCCCACAGAATTTGCAGCAAAATTAAAGGATTACACGCTTCGGCTTGTAATCCTTTTTTCTTGTCCGCTCGCTATTTCACCCCCCATGTCTGTGCTGCGCAATCCGGCTTGATCGATGCGACTGCGGATGTGCGTCAGCCGGCAATCTTGCGCCCCCCATCAAGTCAGCGCCGACCATCCATTCTTCATGCAAGGGCAGCGACTGGAGCGCAAGCAAGCCGCGCAAACGCCGCACACGCCCTCCCCCGCATGCCGCGCCGCGTCGAGCCGCGCGGCATTTTGCATGGCCGGCCGCCTCACTCGAAATGGATTTCGCGGTCGAGCCGGCGCATCCACGCCTCCGGCACGTCCATGCTGCACATGATATGCCGCGCCTCGCCCTTGGGCAGGTCGGCGAAGCGCAGCAGGCTGAAGTCCTTCTCGGCGTAGGTGGACTGGCGCATCAGGTACTGGAACTCCTCTTCGCCGATGAACATCAGGTCGGCGCGCTGCCCGTACAGCATGGCGAGCATGTTCACGTTCTCGGCGGTGGTCACGACGACGCCGCCGTGTATCCTGGCCAGGGCCGCGTCGATGTCGCGGCCATAGGAGTAGTTTTCCTTGACCAGCACGCGCAGGTCCGGCGTGGCCAGCACGCGCTGCAGCGACAGGCGGCCGCCGGACGCGACCCCGCCGCGCATCAGGCCGATGGTCGGCAGGTCGCGATAGATGGGCTTGGAAAAGCGCGCGTGGCGCTCGCGCTCGGGTGTCTTGAACGTGCCCACCATGCAGCGCGCGCCGCCCTCGCGCAGCGATTCCACCTGGCGGTTGTAGGGCATGCGCTGCCAGTGCGCGTCGATGCCGGCCGCCTTGAAGGCCTGCGCCGCGACGCTGGCCGTCAAGCCCGAAACGGTGCCGTCCGGCGCGCCGATCAGATACGGCGGACGCTCGTTGTAGTACAGGGTCACGCTGTCGCCCGCCCGGGCGGCGCCGCAGCACAACAAGAACAGGCAACACAGCAGTTTGCGCGACACGGCCATTCACATCCTCCTGCGGAGCACCCGCCCCCGCCGCGCCGGCGAGGGGCCGGACGCGGCATTCAATTCTACCGCCGCGCGCCGCGCGCCCGCATAAAAATCTTCCCTGGCGCCGTCCGGGCGAGGCCGGGGAAATACGGGAAAAGCGCGTTGAATGTTGCACGATAGAATTAAATTAGGACTACAATGACTGGTCGCGCTGCCACCCGATGCAGTGCGGCATAGCGAAGAACCGGGCGGAAAACCGCCACCACTCCCTCCCCCCATCATTGAACAGGATGACCGGCCTTGCCGGAGCCGGCAGAGACTCTGCCGCCCGCCGCGAAGCGCCGCCAAGGAATCACATGTCTGAAGAAAAACGCGTCACCGAAATGAGTTCCTACGGCAAGGACACGCCGGTGGGCCGCCCCGACATCGACGGCCGCGCCGGCGTCTTCGTGCCGACCCAGCAATTCGATCTGGAAAACACCACCACCATCCGCAAGGGCGCCGGCATCGTCGGCTTCGGCAATCTGGACGGCACGCTGACGGTGTATTTCGAAGCCAACCGCTTCGACGACAGCAGCCTGCATCTGTGGGAGCACAAGGCGCGCAAGGCGTACGAGCGCATGGTGATGGGCGCGCCCACCGTGTCGAAGGCGAAGATCGACGCGAAGATGCTCGAACAGGTCGGCATCATCGACGGCATGGGCATCAATCTGAAATCGCCGGAGCGCCTGGGCCTCTGGCTGGAACGCTCGAACGTGGCCGACACGGCGCCGGAACATCCGATCACGCTGTGGAAGCTGAAATAGGCGGCGCCGCCTCAGGCCGGCCGGCGCGCCGCTCTAGCGGCGGCCGCGGTAGTGACCGCGTCCACCATGGCGGCCGCCATACCAGCCGCCGAACATGAAGTCGAGGCCGATGCTCACCGGCGGGGTATAGAAATACGGCTGCGGCGCGTACACGGGCGCCGGCACATACACGCGCTGCGGCGCGTAGGCGTACTCCGGGTCGGATCGGTACACCGGCTCCGCCGACACCGTATGCCACTGATACGGATCGTAGGATTGCGGCGCGGCGCTGTAATACGCCGGCGCCGGCACCACGGCACAACCGCCCAGCGCGGCGAGTGAAACGACAGCGAGCAGACTTTTCATGATAATTCTCCTATCCTCATCACTGACACTATAAGAATTTTTCATCTTGCGCGCCGTACATTTACAGCTTGTTACACTCGCCGCCACAAGGCTACATTAAGGGCTTAAATATACGGGATGGCGCAGCTGTCGAGGGGCTGCCCGGCCGCGTCGTAGCGCAGCGCGCAGACCTCGAAACGCAGGCCATGCTCGAACTCGATGCGCTCGACCTTGCCGTATGGCAGCGTGAGGGCGCGCCGCTCATCCTTGCGCCAATGCAGCGCGGCGACGTCGGCGGGTATCGTCAGCGCCGTGCTGAAACTGTCCTGGCGCATTTCCTGGCGCCGCTCGAGGGCCAGGGCCAGTTGCAGATCGAGCTTCACGCCGCCCTGCACATAGCCGGCCCGCGCCACGCTGCGGCTGGCGCTCAGCACGCCCCAGGCGCAGGGCGCGCCGGCCGCCGGGCATTCCTTGACTTGGGCCAGCGGAAACACCTCCGTCTGCCCCTGCAGCGTGCGCATCGGCCAGGCCGAGCGCAGGCCGTCGCGCTTGCCGGTGAGCGGATTGGTCCAGGTCAGGCTGTTGATGACCGATACATACTGCTGCTCCTTCACGGGATCGTACTGATCGGGAAAGACGGCGCAGGCCGACAGCGCGCAGGCGCCGAGCGCGCCCACGGCCAGGGCGACAGTTCTATTCATCATGGCGGCTCACTTCACGGATACGGCTGGGACGGGGTGGGAATAGTCCGAGGGTAACAGATAGTCGGACTGAGGGTGGCACGACAGGGAACGGGCCGAGAAAGGCCGGGGCTGGCGCGCCGGCCGGGGAAAAGCTCCGCCGCGATCGGCGCGGCGGATACGCGCCCGCGCATGCGCCGGGCGCGCGCCGGCGCCCGCCGAGGGGCGGCCGGCGGGCGGGCGGGATTAGTCCAGTTTCCAGGCGTAGTCGACCTTGGTCCAGCTCTGCTCCGGCTTGCCGTCCTTGCTGCCCGGCTTGAACTTGCAGGCGCTCAGGGCCTTGAGCGCCGCCTTGTCCAGGTTCTTGAAGCCGCTGGTTTTCTCCAGCTTCGATTCGAGCACGCTGCCGTCGGCGCTGACCAGGAACATCATCGATACCGTGCCCTGCTCCTCATTCATCAAGGACGCCTTCGGATAGTCGGCCTTGCAGTTTTTCGCATCGAAACTGGCCGGCACCTCGGCGGCCGAGGCGGCGCACGAGATCGACATCAGCAGGCTGGCCAGCACGGCCGCATAAGACATATTTTTAGACATGGTTTTCCCCATTATTGTATTGAATGCAAACGATGAGCGCGCCGCCGGCCCGGGCCGGCGGACGACGCTTAAAACTCTTCCCAGTCGTCGCCGCCGGCGGCGGCGGCGACCTTCTTCGGCCGCGCCG
>JANXSQ010000020.1 GCA_025356595.1 Janthinobacterium sp.
CGCGCCCGCGCCCGCCGCTCCGGCCGCGCCGCCGCCGGGGGCGCGCAGCGGCGTGCCCTTCGTCGCGCGCATGGCCGACGCCGCGCTGTTGCCGATGGCCGACTGGTCGCGCCAGCTGACGCGGGCGCTGGCCGGCGCCTCCGCCGAGCTCCTCTCGACGCCGCATCCGGGCGGCCTGCCGGCGCTGCGCGCGCACATCGCCGACTATCTGGCCAAGTATCGCGGCCTGCGCTGCGGGGCCGACGCCATCATCGTCACCAGCGGCATCCGCCACGGTCTCGACCTGGTGGCGCGCAGCGTCCTCAAGGCGGGCGACAAGGTTTGCCTGGAGGACCCCGGCTACCAGTCGGCGCGCCGCATCTGCGAGCTGGCCGGCGCCGTCGTCGCCGCCGTGCCGGTGGACGCCGAGGGCATCGATTGCGCCGCCCTGGCCGGCCACGCCGATGCGCGCCTGGTCTACGTGACGCCGGCCCACCAGGCGCCGCTGGGGGTGACGATGTCGGTCACGCGCCGCCTGGCCTTGCTGGACTGGGCCAGCGCCAGCGGCGCCTGGATCGTCGAGGATGACTACGACAGCGAATTCAATTATCACAGCGCGCCGCTGGCGGCCCTGAAGTCGCTCGACCAGTATGACCGGGTGATTTACTGCGGCAGTTTCAACAAGACCCTGTTCGCCGGCCTGCGCGTCGGTTTCGTCGTCGTGCCGGCCGCGCTGCGCGAGGCCGTGCTGGCCACCTGGCAGGCCGGCGGCCGTCCGGTCGGCATCATGGAGCAACTGGCCTTGTCCGGCTTCATGGCCGAGGGCGGCTTCCTGCGCCACCTGCGTCTGGCGCGGCGCGCCTATCAGGAGCGGCGCGACGCGGTGCTGGCGGTGCTGGCCGAGGACGCTCCCGGCCGCTATGCCATCTCGGGACAACAGGCCGGCTTCCATTTCGTGCTGTGGTTGCCGGACGGCTGCGACGAGGCGGCCTTCTGCGCGGCGGCGGCCGGTTGCGGGCTGGCGCTGGAGGGGCTGCGCGCCTTCAGCCGCGCGGCGCGGCCGGAGCCGGCCGTCATCGTCGGCTACAGCGCGCTGACGCTGGCGCAGGCGCGTTTCGGCGCGCGCCGCCTGGCCGCGCTGCTGAGGGCGACGCCGTGAGCGCGCCCTTCACCGTCACGCTGGCGCCGCAGGACTGGAGCTTCGAGGCCGGCGCCGAGGTCTCCGTGCTGCAGGCGGCCGAGGCGGCCGGCATCCGCCTGCCCAGTTCCTGCCGCAACGGCACCTGCCGCACTTGCCTGTGCCGCATGCTCGAGGGCAGCGTGCATTACCGCATCGACTGGCCCGGCCTGAGCGCCGACGAAAAGCGCGCCGGCGACATCCTGCCCTGCGTCGCCGTGGCCGACAGCGATCTGCGCCTGGCCGTGGGCGGCGCGCGGCGCCGTTCCTGACGGCGTTGACATCCTCCCCTCCCTGAAGGAAGGGGATTCCTACGGCGCTACGCGATAATTTGGGTAGCCGCTTCGGCGGGTTCCTGCTTCGTCGAGCAGCCTGATTGCGCCGACTCTCCACAGGCTAACAAGTGGTATCCCCGCTCTAAAACGTTGATCGCGCCGACCACGTCGGCGTGATTTTCATAGCCACAATCGACGCACAGGAATGTCGCCCGAGTCCGCCGGTTGCCTTTCGATGCATGGCCGCAGCGCGGGCACGTCTGACTGGTGTGGTGCGGCGGCACGGCCAGCAGCATGCCGCCGTTCCACGACACCTTGTAGCCAAGCTGCCGCCTGAATTCGCCCCAGCCCTGGTCGAGAATGGAACGGTTCAGGCCGGACTTCTGGCGCACCATCTTGCCGTGCTGTAGGGCCGTGCCTTTGGAGGACATGGACATGTTCCTCACCCGCAAATCCTCAATGCGGACGAGCGCGTGGTGTGCGCGGGCGGCGAGCCTGATCATCGTTGTGGTTTTGTGCAAGAAGTCTTTGCGGGCGTTGGCGATGGCGGCGTGAATCCTTTGAACTTTGGCCTTCGCCTTCCTCCAGTTGCTGCTGAACTTGACCTTGCGGCTCATGCGGCGATGGTAGCGGGCCAGGCGCTGCTGATGCTTTTTGAAGCTGTTGGCTAGCGCGGCGCCGCCGGCACAAAAAAAGAGCCCCGCGACACCGGCGGAGCTCTTTTTTTTCGGCTGCGGCCGGCTTACTTGTAGATGCCGACGCCGAGGAAGACGTCGCCGAAGCGTTCGACATAGGTCGATTTGTCTTCGATGGCGCCGGTGGTCGAGTTTGGCCACTTGTAGTTGACCCAACCCTTGCCGGCCGGGCTGTTGGCGACCTTGATGAAGTCCTTGACGAAGTACACGCCCTCGGCCGAGTGCAGTTCCAGCATGTTCTTGCCGACGATCTTGGCGTTCTGGCCGTGCGCCAGGGACAGGCCGTCGCCGTTGGTGCGCAGCATGAAGACGTAGAGATCGCCTTTGACGAACTGGCCTTTCGGATTGTTGATGGCGGCGATGGCTTTTTCCTGGCCGTTTTCCTTCAGGAAGGCGCCGGCCTTTTTGACCATCGCCACGGCTTCATCGGCCGTGCCTTTTTTTTCCTGGGCCAGGGCGGCGCCGGCCAGGCTCAGGGCGAACAGCGCCGTCATCAGTCGGGTGAATAGGGTTTTCATCGGTTAGGTCTCCAGCAACGATAGGGGAAAGCCGGCGGCGCGGCGGGCGTGGCGGGCATCGTTGTCCGCCCCAGGGAAAATTATTTCCGCAGGGAACTATAACAATGAAATTGATATGAGTCAATTTTCTATTTTATTTGATGTAAATTGTATCGTGTCGCGCACCGTCCTAGTGTCCTGAATCACAAGTTCGTTGAGCAATCAATGTGACGAAATCGACCTGAGACAAAGAGCAAAGCACAACAAGGCCGAGGCCTTGCGCGCATGTGCGACGCAGTATCGGGGCGATTCTCGTCATATTTATTCAACGAATCTGTGATTCAGGACACTAGGCGCCGCCGCGCAGGCGCTGCAGCAGGGCCTCGACGCTGTCGCTCAGCGGCAAGCCGTGCTGGCGCAGCAGTTGCACGTGTAGCACGAGGTTTTCCAGCACCAGCTTGGCGGCCACGGCCAGCAGCGCCAGGTTCTTGTCCTCGGCCGTGAAGTTCTCCATCGCGTCGGCCATCTCGCACAGGTGGTTGGCGATGAGGCCGCGCAATTCCTGGTCGTTGAAGGGCAGGTCGGCGAAGTCGATCGGGTCGGCCAGCTCCACTTCCTGCATCAATAATTCGAGTTGTTGGGGGCTGATCGACATCAGGCGGCTCCATTTATCCACATGCCCCCATTCTAGGGCAAAGCAGGGCGCGCCGGCACACCGTGACGACCGCGCCGCCGCGTCGACATTGCCCTGCACCATATCAGCAGCCACCCAGAGCGCTAAGCGGCGCGAGGACGGAGCATTTCTGCGCCGCGCTCAACGGCATCAGCCGTCGGCGTTTCCAGTGGCGCGCTCCGAATTCCAGTATTGAGTCAGTTCATGCTGTATTGGTTAATTAATTGAGTCTATTGAACACAAAATCACTACTTTCGCGGGTCTATAAGGCACAGTAATTCCATTCGCCCGGCGGCATACTATTCGCACCTCTACTCCCCTGCGAACAACCATGTTGACCATCTATAGCGACAAGCACCGCCTCCACCATGGCACCGAACTCAAGGATGGTGTCCTCAAGCCCAGCGTCGAAATGCCGCGGCGGGCCGACACCGTGCTGGCGCGCATCCGCGCCGTCGGGCTGGGCGCCGTGGTCGGGCCAAGCGACTTTCCATCGTCCTTGTACAGTCCGGTGCACAGTCCGAGGTACATCCGTTTCCTCGAGAACGCGTGGGCCGACTGGCTTGCCGTCGGGCGCACGCACGACGCCCTGCCGCTGATCTGGCCGGTGCGCGATTTGCGCGCCGACATCGAGCCCGAGCATATCGACGGCAAGCTCGGCTTCTACGCGATGGACGCCGGCGTGCCGATCACCGCCGGCACCTGGGAGGCGGTGCGCAGCAGCGCCAATCTGGCGCTGACCGGCGTGCGGGCGATGGCGGACGGCGCGCCCAGCGCGTTCGCCCTGTGCCGCCCGCCGGGCCACCACGCCGCCGCCGAATACATGGGCGGCTACTGTTACCTGAACAACGCCGCGATTGCCGCGCAGGGCTTCATCCGCCAAGGCGCGCAGCGGGTGGCCGTGATCGATGTCGACTACCACCACGGCAATGGCACGCAAAGCATCTTTTACGAGCGCGCCGACGTCCTGTTCGTGTCCCTGCACGGCGATCCGAAAAATTCCTATCCGTATTTCCTCGGCCGCGCCGACGAGCGCGGCGGCGGCGCCGGAACCGGCTTCAACCACAACTATCCGCTGCCGCACGGCACCGCCTGGGATACCTACGGCGGCGCGCTGGCCGACGCCTGCGCCAGGCTGGCCGCCTACGCGCCGGACGCCATCGTCGTCTCGCTCGGCGTGGACACCTTCAAGGACGATCCGATCAGCCAGTTCAAGCTGGAAAGCGACGACTACCTGCGCATCGGCGAAATGCTCGCCGGCGTGGGCCGGCCGACCCTGTTCGTCATGGAGGGCGGCTACATGGTCGACGACATCGGCGTCAACGCCGTCAATGTGCTGCAGGGCTACGAGGGCTGCCGTTGAGCGCTCCGTCCCCGATTTTTGCAAGACAACCAAGGAGAATGACATGACCAGATACATCGATGTAAACGACATTCAGCGTCTCGTGGCGGCCACCGGCGCCGAGACCTTCATGAGCGAACTGGCGCGCTACATCCGCGCCGACTATCTGCGCTGGGACGAGTTTGATAAATCGGCGCGGGTGGCGAACCATTTTCCGGACGGCGTGATCGAGCTGATGCCGGCCGCGGACCGGCAGCTGTACGGCTTCAAGTACGTCAACGGGCATCCGAAGAACACCCAGCGGAACATGCTGACGGTGATGGCCTTCGGCGTGCTGGCCGAGGTGGAAACCGGCTATCCCGTGCTGCTCAGCGAATTCACCATCACCACCGCCTTGCGCACGGCGGCCACCTCGGCGCTGGCGGCGAGCGTGCTGGCGCGGCCGGACTCGCGCTCGATGGCGCTGATCGGCAACGGCGCGCAAAGCGAGTTCCAGGCGCTGGCGTTCAAGGCCATGCTGGGTATCCGGGAAATCCGCGTGTTCGATATCGACCCGGCGGCGACCGAGAAGTTTGTCCGCAACATGGCCCAGGTCGAGGGCCTGAGCGTGATCCGGGCGGCCTCCGTGCGCGAGGCCGTGCGCGGCGCCGACATCGTCACCACCGTCACCGCCGACAAGAACTACGCCACCATCCTGACGCCCGACATGATCGAGCCGGGCATGCATATCAACGGCGTCGGCGGCGACTGTCCCGGCAAGACCGAGCTGCACGCCGACATCCTGAGGGCGGCGCGGGTGATCGTCGAGTTCGAGCCGCAGACGCGCGTCGAGGGCGACATCCAGCAACTGCCGGCGGACTTCCCGGTGGTGGAACTGTGGCGCGTGCTGGCGGGCCAGGTGGCGGGGCGGGAAAGCAGCGCGCAGGTCACGGTGTTCGATTCGGTCGGTTTCGCCTTGGAGGATTTTTCCGCTCTGCGCTACCTGCGCGAGGTGGCCGAGGCGGCCGATGTCGGCACGCGCATCGGCCTGATCCCGGCGCCGCGCGACCCCAAGGACTTGTACCAGTTTGTCGCCGGCCGACCGGCCCGGGCGGCGGCGAGCGCGGACGCCAGCCGCGTCGCGGCCTGAAATCCGGCGTATCGGGAGGAATTCAGCCTGTCCGCCGAGGCGGGCAGATGAGTGTTGTTGTGCCTTGTTTTTTTACTTAGGAGACTGTTGTGAAAAAAAATACAATCATCCCGCTGGCCGCCGCCGTATCGATGGCGTGCGCGGGCGCCCAAGGGCAGGAGCTGGTGAAGATCGGCCAGGTCGGCCCGAACACCGGCCCGATCGCCCATCTGGGCAAGGACTTGCAGAACGGCGCGCGCATGGCGATCGACGAACTGAACGCGAAAGGTCCCAGCATCGGCGGCAAGAAGGTCAAATTCGCCCTGTTGACGGAGGACGACGGCGGCGACCCGAAGCAGGGCACCGCCGTGGCGCAGAAGCTGGTCGACGCAAAGGTCAGCGGCGTCATCGGCCATCTGAACTCCGGTACCACCATCCCGGCCTCGAAGATCTATTTCGACGCCGGCATTCCGCAAATTTCGCCGGCCGCCACCAACCCGAAATACACCCAGCAAGCGTTCAACACGGCCTTCCGCGTGGTCGCCAACGACGGCCAACTGGGCGGCGCGCTGGGGCGCTACGCGGCCGCTGTCCTGAAGGTGAAAAGCGTCGCCATCATCGACGACCGCACGGCCTACGGACAGGGCGTGGCCGATGAATTCGGCAAGAGCGCCAAGGGCGCCGGCGTGAAGGTGGTCGCGACCCAGTTCACCACCGACAAGGCGACCGACTTCAACGCCATCCTGACGGCGATCAAGGCGAAGAAGCCCGACCTGGTGTTCTTCGGCGGCATGGACGCCGTCGCCGGGCCGATGCTGCGCCAGATGAAGCAACTCGGCATCAATGTGCCGTTCATGGGCGGCGACGGGATTTGCTCGGAGGGCCTGGCGGCGCTGGCCGGCGACGCGATGGCGAACGGCCAGGTCATTTGCGCCGAGGCGGGCGGCGTGGAGGATGTCGGCAGGAAGGGGCTGGATGACTTCAAGGAGGTCTACAAGAAGAAATACGGCATCGAGGTGCAGACCTACGCGCCGTACGCCTACGACGCCGTGATGACCATGGCCGACGCGATGCAGAAAGCCGGCTCCTGGCAGACGGACAAATACCTGCCCGAGCTGGCGAAAATCCACCACAAGGGCGTGACCGGCGAGATCGTCTTCGACGCCAAGGGCGACATGCAGCAGGGCACCTTGACCTTGTTCACCTACAGCCAGGGAAAACGCCAGTTGCTGGTCGTTACGAAGTAGGCGCGGGAGGAGGATTTGGCGCGTGCGGGGGGCGCGGTCCAATCCACCCAAGTTAAGGAAATTATGTGCGATTAAATTATTTATTATCAATATTATTAAATATATACTTGACATTGTATTAAAAGCGCGGCCGCCAGTGTGGATTTTTACTCCCGCTGCCTGCCATGTCCGTTCTGACC
>JANXSQ010000027.1 GCA_025356595.1 Janthinobacterium sp.
CGGCCGGCGGGGTGCCGCGCGCGCCGGCCCTGGTCGGCGGCGGCAGCCGCAGCCGCTATTGGGCGCGCCTGCTGGCCAGCGCGCTCGATCTGCCGCTGCGCCTGTGCGCCGGCGCCGAGGTGGGCGCGGCGCTGGGCGCGGCCCGCCTCGCCCTGCTGGCCGCCGAGCCGGGGCGCGGCGTCGCCGAGGTCTGCGCCGCGCCGGCCGTGATCGAGCTGATCGAACCGGAGCCGGACTGGCAGGCCGCGCTGTTGCCCCGTTTCGAGCGCTACCAGGCCCTGTACCGGCAGTTGCGGCCCTTGTTTTAGGGTCCGCCGTTGCCCGTTCGCACGCCGAACCCCGCCGCCCGGGCGGGGCGGGCCGGAAGCGCTCGCTTTTTTTCCTGAATTGGCCCACAGTGGATCTTGCCGGCCACACAGGACATCATCATGGATATTTTGCCGCAGATACGCAGCGCCGAGGCGCACCGCTCGCACCCCAAGCCGCCCGAGGTGGAGCGCGAGAACTACGACGGCATCGTCAACTACATCGAGCACGGCTACCCCAGCCCGCGGGTGCGCTGGCATTGCCACGACGAATACGAGTTGCACCTGATCGTCTCGACCAGCGGCAAGCTCTTCGTCGGCGACTACATCGGCGAGTTCTCGCCCGGCCACCTGGTGCTGACGGGGCCGCGCCTGCCGCACAACTGGATTTCCAACCGCGTGCCGGAGGAGGGCGTGCTGCTGCGCGACATGATCCTGCAGTTCGCCCACGAGCCGCTGGAGCAGGCGGCGAAGTCCATCCCCGAGCTGCGCGAGCTGCTGCCGCTGCTCGAGCGCTCCACCTACGGCATCGAATTCCTCGCCGCCGCCGGCGCCGAGGCGCATTTCCTGCGCATCCGCGCCAGCCGCGGCGCCGAGCGCTTCGCCCACTTCCTGCAGTTCATGAGCGAGCTGGCGCGCAGCAGCAACTACCGCCTGCTGTCGAACGCGACGATGCGCTCCTACGACGACGACGCGACCCTGGCCAAGGTCAACGCGGTGCTCAACTACATCACGGAGAACTACCGCGAGCCGCTTTCGGCGGAGGCGCTGGCCGAGCAGTTGGGCATGTCGCTGAGCAAATTCTCGCGCTTCTTCCGCAAGACCACGGGCAACAGCTTCACCGACTTCGTCAGCCGCATCCGCATCAACAAGGCCTGCCAGTTGCTGATGAACACGGACCAGTACGTCACCAACGTCTGCTACGACGTCGGTTTCCACAACGTCGCCAATTTCAACCGCCGCTTCCTGCAGGTGAAGGGGGTGACGCCGAAGGAGTTCCGGCGCCAGGCGGACGGCCGCTTCGGCGCGTGAGGAGGCGGCGATGAGGGCGCTGAAGGCCTTGCTGGAGCCGCTGCTGCGCCCGCAGCGCCGCTCCACGCTGCTGCTGCGCGTGCAGGTGGCGCTGATCGTCGTCGCCGGCCTGGGGCTGATCTGGAGCACCACCTGGTACGAGCTCCAGCGCAGCGAGCAAAGCGCCCTGCGCGAGGCCGAGGTGCGCACCGCCGTGCAGGCCCAGGTGTTCGCCGAGTACGCCCGCTCGACCGCCAAGCGCATCAACGAGATCCTGCTCGACACGCGCGGCCAGTGGCGCGGCGACTGGCGCGCCTTTTCCGAGCTGGTCAAGCGGCGCCAGGAGAACATCGACGACATCACCTTCCAGGTGGCGGTGATCGACCGCGCCGGCCTGCTGGCGTTTTCCAACCTGGCCGCGCCGGGCGACCGCACCGACCTGTCGGGACGCGAGCATTTCCGCGTCCACCAGCAGGCCGGCGACGCCGACCGGCTCTTCATCAGCCGCCCCATCAAGGGCAAAATTTCCGGAAAGTGGAGCATCCAGTTCACCCGCCCCATCCTGCGCGAGGGCCGTTTCGACGGCGTGCTGGTGGTCTCGGTGAGTCCCGAGCTGTTCGGCCGTTTCGCCCGCCAACTGCGCCTGGGCAAGGACAGCGTCGTCAGCGTGGTGCGCGGCAGCGGCGAAATCATGTCGCGCTTCCCCGCCAAGGAAAGCAGTTACGGCCTGCTGCTCAAGCAGCGCGTTTTCCTGGAGCCGGGCGCCGCCGTGTCGGGCAACTTCCGCCAGCGCGCCTCGGTGGACGGCATCGAGCGCATCTACGGCTATTACAGCCTGCCGGAGTTCGGCCTGCACTTCGTGCTCGGCGAGGCGGTGGGCGACGTGCTGGCGCCGCACGTCGCCTACCGCGCCACCGTCCTGCGCACCGCCGGCGTGGTCAGCCTGTTCGCCGTCTTCCTGTTCTTCATGCTGTTCCGCTCCCTGGCCACCGTCGACCGGGTGCGCCGGCAACTGGAGGGGGCGAAGGAGCAGGCCGAGGCGGCCAACCGCGCCAAGTCGGAGTTCCTGGCCATGATGAGCCATGAGATCCGCACCCCGCTGACGGCCATCATCGGCTTCGCCGAGCTGCTCGACGGCGGCGCCGACGGCGCGCTGCGCGCCGACGGCGCGCTGCGCGCCGACGCCGGGCAGATCATCGTGCGCAACGGCCAGCACCTGCTGCACATCATCAACGACATCCTCGACCTCTCGAAGGTCGAGGCGGGGCGCCTGACGCTGGAGCGGGTGGCCTTCTCGCCCATCGAACGGCTGCGCCGCCTCGAGGCGATGATGCGCGCCCAGGCGCACAGCAAGGGCCTGGACTTCGAGGTCGAGATCGTCTATCCGATGCCGGCCATGGTGATGGGCGACCCGACGCGCTGGAAGCAGATCCTCTTCAACCTGTGCAGCAACGCCATCAAGTTCACCGAGCTGGGCAAGGTGCGCCTGGAGCTGTCCTACGAGCGCGCCGGCGGCCTGCTGCGCTGCAGCGTCAGCGACAGCGGCATCGGCATCTCGGCGCGGCAGATGGCGATGCTGTTCCAGCCCTTCGCCCAGGCCGACAACAGCATCGCGCGCAAATACGGCGGCACCGGCCTGGGCCTGCACCTGGTGCAGCAATTGGCCGGAAAAATGGGCGGCAAGGTCAGCGTGAGCAGCGCGCCGGGCAAGGGCTCGCGCTTCGAGGTCGAGATCCGCGCCGCCGTGGCCGCCGGCGCCGCCTGGCTCGACGGCGCGCCGGAGCCGGACCGCGCCGACCGGGCGCCCGCGCGGAGCCTGCGCGGGCGCGTCCTGCTGGCCGAGGACGGCCCCGACAACCGCAAGCTGATTGGCGCCTTCCTGGCGCGCCTGGGCCTGGACTACAGCGTCGTCGAAAACGGCGCCGAGGCGGTCGAGCTGGCGCTGGCCGAGCATTTCGACCTGATCCTGATGGACGTGCAGATGCCGCTCCTCGACGGCATAGGCGCCACCGGCATCCTGCGCGCGGCCGGATGCGCGGCGCCCATCGTGGCGCTGACGGCGAACGTGATGGCCGAAGACGTGGCGCGCTACCTGCAGGCCGGCTGCACCCGCTGCGTCGGCAAGCCGATCGACTTCGGCCTGCTGGCGCACTGCCTCGACGAGCTGCTGGCGCAGGGCGACGGCGGCGAGGCGCCGTTCGACATCGAGGCGTTGGACGGCTACCAGGACATCAAGCGCGACTTCGAGGCCAGCCTGGCGCCGCGCCTGGCGCAACTGCTGGAGCGCATAGACGCGGCCGACTGGGCCGAGGCGGCCGCGCAGGCGCACACGCTGAAGGGCTCGGCGGGCTCCTTCGGCTACCCGCGCGTGACCGAACTGGCGCGCGCCCTCGAGCTGGCGCTGGGGCGGGGCGACGCGGCCGGCGCCGCCGAACTGGCGCGCCGGATGGCCGGACTCGACGAGGTGCGCGCGCTGCAGCACGCTTAGGCGGGGGCGGCGGCGCGCATGTCACACGCCGGTCACACGGCCCCGGTATCGTTTGCGCTTCCCAAAAACGAAGCTAAAAACGAGGACGCCCGCATGAAGCAGCACCCGAGATTGACTCTGAGCACGCTCGCCGCCAGCCTGGCGCTGAGCGCCTGCGGTGGGAGTAACACGCAGCCGGCGGCGCCGGCGCAGGCGCCCGCCGTCACCGGCGTCTTCCTCGACAGCGCCGTCGAAGGCCTGGACTACGTGGCCGGCAGCGCCGCCCGCGCCAGCACCAACGCGAAGGGTGAATTCGTCTGCGCGCCGGGCGACACGGTGGCCTTCAGCATCGGCGGCGTGGCGCTCGGCGGCGCCCCCTGCGGCACCAGCGCGACGCCGCTGGAGCTGGCCGCCAGCACCGACATCAAGAGCGACAAGGTGCTGAACCGACTGCTGGCGCTGCAACTGCTGGACGAGGACAACGACCCGGGCAACGGCATCCGCATCAGCGCCGAGGTGAAGAGCGCGCTGGCCGGCAAGAGCCTCGACTTCGGCGTCGCGCCGGCCGCCTTCCACGCCGCCCTGGGCGCGCAACTGACGGCGCTGGGCGGCAAATACGCCAGTCGCGGCGCCGACGACGAACACCGCGCGCTGGCCCGCGAACACTTCGAGGACACCCTGGCCAGCCGGCTCGGCGCGCCCTACGCCGAGAGCGTCGAGCAGAAGGGCGCGCTGGGCAGCGTCGGCGTCACCGTGCTGCGTTACCAGGTGCGCGCGGCGCCCTCCCTGTACGTTCCCTACGAGGGCGGCAACGCCAAAATCAAGGAGGAATTCCCCAACGGTTTCCTGCCGTCCTACGGCTCCGGCCTGGCCTTCAAGGGCATCGCCGCCAACGGCGACCTGGAGTTCTACGGCCTGACCGACCGCGGTCCGAACGGCGACGGCCCGAACGTGCCCGACCCGAGCGGCAAGGGCGTCAGCGGCAGTAAAATCTTCCCCTCGCCGAGTTTCGCGCCGTCCTTCGGCGTCATCACCGTCGGCAAGGACGGCGCCGTGCTGGGCGCCTCGCTGCCGATCCGCGTGACGGCCGCCGTGAAGGCCTCCGGACTGCCCTTGCCGCCCGGCGCGCTTGGCAACTCGGCCGAGGTGCCGGTGTTCGACAAGATGCAGTTCGACGCCGCCGGGAAGGCCGTCTACAACGCCGGCGGCATCGACGCCGAGGCCATCGCCGTCGACAAGAAGCGCAATGTGCTGTGGGTGTCCGACGAATACGGCCCCTTCATCGTCAAGCTCGACCCGGCCACGGGCGTGATCCAGGCCAGGTACGCGCCGGGCCAGGGCTTGCCGGCGATCTTCGCCAAGCGCCGCGCCAACCGCGGCATCGAGGGCATGGCACTGGACAGCGCCAGCGACACCCTGCACGCCTTCCTGCAAAGCCCGCTCAGCGACGGCAAGGCGCTGTACGCGCCGACCAAGAGCAGCGAACAGATCGAGCGCTTCGCCCGCTTCACGCGCTGGATCGCCTTCGACCCGGTCAGCGGCACGACCAGCAAGATGTACGCCTATCCGCTGGACGGCGCCGACTATCAGGACGGGCGCACCGGCAACGCCAAGCTGGGCGACATGGTGGCGCTGGGCGGCGGCAAGTTCATCGTCATCGAGCAGGGCGCGGCGCCGTCGGGCAAGGTGTTCAACAAGCTGATGCTGGTGGAAGTGGGCGCGGCGACCGACATCGGCGGCGCCGCCTTCAACGCCGCCAGCTCCGATCTGGAGAAGAGCAGCATGAGCGGCGCGCCCGTCAACGGCGCCAGCTGGGCGGGCGTGACGACGCTGAAGAAAACCCTGCTGCTGGACTTGAACGGCATCGGCTGGACGGCCGAGAAGGCCGAGGGCCTGACCCTGGTCGACGCCAGCACGCTGGCGCTGTCGAACGATAACGACTTCGGCATGAAGACCAAGGTGTTCACGCCGGCCGGCGTGGCGGTGGAGGGCGCCGACGTCACCAAGTGCACGGTCGACGCCGCCGGCGTCATCGTCAGCAGCGCCGCCCTCGGTTGCGACGCCGCCAACAGCATCCGCGTGGCCCGCGGCGACGACCGCGAGCGGCCCAGCCGCCTGTGGTTGATCAAGTTCGCCAAAGCCTTGAACAGCTATTGAGGCGCGCCGGCCCGGGGCGGTTTTCTCCGGGCGGCGGAATTTCGCGTGGAAAAAAAAAGGACACCGAAGTGTCCTTTTTTCATGCCGGGGGCGCTTTAGAACTCTTCCCACTCGTCGGCGGAGGCGGCCGGCGCCTTGCGCGGCGCCGCGGCGGCCGGCTTGTGGGCGGCGTGGGCGATCTTGGCGGCGGGGGCTTTCGGCGCGGCGGCCGGACGCGGCGCCGGGGCGCTGCCGCGCGTCGCCATGACGGCGGTGGCGCCGTTTTCGGCCAGCTTGAAGCCGCCCACGGCCTGGGTCAGGCGCACCGCCATGTCCTTCAGGCTTTCGGCGGCGGCGGCCGATTCCTCGACCAGGGCCGAGTTCTGCTGCGTCATCTCGTCCATGTGCGTGATGGCGGTGTTGACCTCCTCGATGCCGGCGCTCTGCTCCTGCGTGGCGGCGGTGATGTCGCTCATGATGTCGGCCACGCGCTGGATCGATTGCACGATCTCGCCCATGGTGTGGCCGGCCTCGTCGACCAGCTTGCCGCCGGCGTCGACCTTCTCGCCGGAGTCGACGATGAGCGACTTGATTTCCTTGGCGGCGGCGGCGGAGCGCTGCGCCAGGTTGCGCACTTCCGAGGCGACGACGGCGAAGCCGCGTCCCTGTTCGCCGGCGCGGGCCGCTTCGACGGCCGCGTTCAGGGCCAGGATGTTGGTCTGGAAGGCGATGCCGTCGATGACGCCGATGATGTCGGCGATGCGGTTCGAGCTTTCCTTGATCGAGCCCATCGTCGCGACCACCTGCGACACCACGGCGCCGCCCTTGCTGGCCACGCTGGAGGCGGACAGCGCCAGTTGGTTGGCCTGCTTGGCGTTGTCGGCGTTCTGCCGCACGGTGGAGGTGAGTTCCTCCATCGAGCTGGAGGTTTCTTCCAGCGAGCTGGCCTGCGACTCGGTGCGCGCCGACAGGTCGGCGTTGCCGGCGGCGATCTCGGCCGACGAGACTTTCACGGCGTCGCTGGTGCTGCGGATGTCGAGCAGGACGTGGGAGATCTTGTCGACGAAGTGGTTGAAGGCGTTGGCAATCTGCGCCAGTTCGTCGCTGCCGTGGGCGTTGAGGCGCTTGGTCATGTCGCCCTCGCCGGAGGAGATGTCCTCCAGCGCGTCGCGGATCAGGGCCAGGCGCTGCAGCGCGGCGGCCACCAGGACGGTCAGCAGGAAGCCGGCGCCCAGCGTCAGCAGGCCGGCCATCAGGGCCGAATTCCACAGCATCGCGCTGAGCGCCTGGGTGGCTTCGGCCTTGTCGAGCACGATCACCAGGTACCAGTCGGTGCCGGCCACTTTGGCGACGTGCAGCAGGCCGTCGCGGCCCAGCAGCTTGACGCTGTCGGAACCCTTGTCGGTTTCGATCTGGGTCAGCTTGGCGATGTTCAGGGCGGCGTCGAAATCGCCGACCGGCTTCAGCGTCAGCTTGGCGTCCGGGTGGGCGATGATGGCGCCCGTGCTGTCGACCAGGAAGGCGAAGCTGTTCGGCGTCGGCTTGATGGCGACGACGGTGCGCACCACGTTGTCGATCATGACGTCGACGCCGGCGATCGCGGTGGCGCTGCCTTTCGGGCCGAAGGGCTCGGCGAAGGTGACGACCAGCTTGCCGGTGGTGGCGTCGACGTACGGCGCCGTCAGGATGGGGCCGCCGACCTGGTTGGCCTTCACGTACCAGGGGCGCTGGGTCGGATCGTAGTTCGGCGGCATCTCGTGCAGCGCCAGCATTTTCTTGTCCGGGTAGCCGATGTAGGCGTCGTCGAAGGCGCCGGCCACCTTGGCCTCGGCGATGAAGGGGATCGGGTCGGGCAGGTCGGCCGCCACTTTCAGCGCGGCGACGATCATGCTCTTGCCGCGCACCCACTCGGCGATGCCGGCCGCGTGCACCTGCGACAGTTGCTGCATCTGCGCGTCGAGCGACTCGATGGTGCGGCTGCGGGTGGTGAAGAAGTTGGTCACCGTCAGGGCCAACATGGCGAAGACGACGATGGAGATGCAGATGGCGATAAGCCGGGTACGAAGTGAAGAGAACATGCTCTCGGTTTCCTTTCAACAAGGCGTGTTGGGGGGCGAGAAAATCCAGTGCAGTGAAAACCATACCGGCGAAATAAAACACCATCGCAGCGCTGGGCATTGATGTATTGCGGACGAGTGTCGCGTGAAATAATTATAGTTGAGATCAATCAATAAACCAGTTATTTCAAGTGCCGCAACGCAACAATGAGGCTTATTCGCACACTCTGGCGAACTGGGCCGTTCGGGCGGTCGGGCAAAAAAATACCGGCCCCTGTGGACCGGTATTGTGGTGGTATTGCACGGGCATTTCAGCGGTATTAAATGCTGCGCCGCCGCACGGCGTCTTACTGCATATGCCAGCCGTGGCTGACGACGATGGACTGTCCGCTCAGGGCCGTGGAGGGGAAGGCGGCCAGCCAGATGGCCGTGTTCGCCACGTCCTGGGTGGTGGTGAATTCGCCGTCGATGGTCTCCTTGAGCATGACGTTCTTGATGACCTCCTCCTCGCTGATGTGCAGTTGCGCGGCCTGCTCGGGAATCTGCTTGTCGACCAGCGGCGTGCGCACGAAACCGGGGCAGATGACGTTGGCGCGGATATGGTCCTTGGCGCCCTCCTTGGCGACCACCTTGGCCAGGCCCAGCAGGCCGTGCTTGGCCGCCACGTAGGCGCTCTTGAAGGGCGAACCCTCGTGCGAGTGGACCGAGCCCATGTAGATGATGGCGCCGCCCTTGCCGCCCTTGATCATCTCGCGCATGCAGGCGCGGGTGGTCAGGAAGGCGCCGTCGAGGTGGATCGCCAGCATCTTCTTCCAGTCGGCGAAGCGGAAGTCGACGACGGGGCTGATGATCTGGATGCCGGCGTTGCTGATGAGGATGTCGATGCCGCCGAACTTGGCCACGGCGGCGGCCACGCCGGCTTCGACCTGGGCCTCGTCGGTGACGTCCATGGCGACGGCGAAGGCTTGCCCGCCGGCGTCGCCGATTTCCTTGGCGGTCACGCCGGCCGCCTCCAGCGCCAGGTCGGCGATGACGACCCGGGCGCCCTGGCGGGCGTACTCGAGGGCCATTTCCTTGCCGATGCCGCTGGCGGCGCCGGTGATGAGGGCGACTTTATCTTTGAGTTGCATGTCAATTCCTTTCGGGTGCGGGGGTCAGGTAGTCGTGCACGACCTTGCCCAGCGGCAGAGTCAGGTCGGCCAGGATGTGTACGGCGGAGAGGATTTCCAGCACCGGCAATTGCGCCACCGGCGCCAGCGCGTGCGGGTTCAGGTCGAGCGCGCCGGGACCGGACCAGGCGCCCTTGACCGTGATGTCGCACAGGCTATATTGCACCAGTTCGCAGATGCGCGCGCTGCCGTCGACGTGGGGGATGATCTTCAATAAGAACGACGGCATCTCCAGCGAGGTCTTGACGGCGGCGCAGTCGAGGCGGTGGTGCTTGAAGCCCATGGTGCCGGTGGCGACGCGGAAGTCGCTGTAGTCGAGCGTGCCGACCAGGGTGTCCTTGTGGACGCGCAATTCGGGCTCGCCCAGTTTCTTCGGGAAACCCCACAGTTCGCGCCCGCCGGCGATGGGCGGGTGGTCGTTCAGGTACATGCTCAGCACATAGCTGCCGGCCACGCCGTCCAGGCTGACCGGAATGACCTGGCCCGCTTCGCAGTAGTGGCCGAAGCCGGTCGAATCGGGCATGTTGATGAACTCGAACTTGACCACGGGTTCGAGCAGTTGCAGCGGCGCGGGGATCAGGGCGCGCAGCGCGTCCGGATCGCTGCGGTAGCTGATGACGAGAAACTCGCGGTCGACGAAACGGTAGGGGCCGGGCGGAAAGGCCGGGCTATTGATCGGCATCGCGAAGGCGTTGCGGCGGACTTCATCTTCGGTCATGGTGCGCACTCCAGGGGGCGCGGCGCACGGCGGGGGCGCCGGCCGCAGGATTGAGAAAACACAATGGCGCAAAGCCGGTGGCGGAACCCGCGGGTCCGGCACCGGCTTTCGGACTTTGCGCTGGTGTTACAGGCGTCCGGTGAGCAGCATGATGATCAGGATGACGACGATCAGGCCGGTCAGGCCGCTCGGTCCGTAGCCCCAGTTGCGGCTGTGCGGCCAGGCCGGCAGGGCGCCGACGAGGAACAGGATGAGGATGATCAATAAAATGGTGCCCATGGGGTACTCCTAATAAATGTTGGATAAGACAATGGTGGAAAAGACGGCGTCGCCGCCCGTTTTATAATTGCGATTTCAGATAATGAAAAGAATGGACGAAGGCGTCGCGCACTTTTTCGGTGCCGGCCACCAGCGTCGTCCAGGACGCCTCGCTGCTGGCGCGCAGTTCATCGAGCTTGGCCTGCGCCAGCGTCGACTGGTGGCGCAGCTTGGCCACTTCCTCTTCATATTTTGCGCGCATGTCGGCTTGGGCGAGCGCCACCTTGGCTTCCAGTTCGTGCATGGTGGCGTTCAGCGCGTCGAGTTGCGATTTCATTTCCGCGATATAGGCGTCTTTGTTTTTCATGCTCGTTTCCTTCCCCTGATTAGTAACGATAGGCGTGGCCGTCGACCAGGCGGACCCGGTCGCCGTCGTGCAGATTGTTGACGTTGTCCTGCACGACGGTGCTGCTGTCGCCGTTGTCGAGGCGCACGCGGATCTCGTAGCGCTCGGCGGCCTGGGCATCGCGGTTGCGTTCGACGTTGTTGCCGACCACGGCGCCGCCGACGGCGCCGGCCACGGTGGCCACGGTGCGGCCGCTGCCGCCGCCGACCTGGTTGCCCAGCACGGCGCCGAGCAGGCCGCCGACGACGGCGCCGGCGCCGCTGCTGCCGCTGTGCGCCGGCAGGGCGCGGATCGATTCGATGCGGCCGTAGTTGCTGGTCGTGGCGCCGTTGTTATAGCCGCCTGATGCGGGCTGCTGCTGCTCGGTCGCGCATCCACCCAGAGCCATCACGGCGGTGAGCAATACGCTGATGGCGAATGTGTTTTTCATGATTCCTCCGGGTGGTCGATGTTATGAGAATAGCTATCGAGGATGGCAAGGTCTGTGCGCTGGCGAACAAAGCGACGCCGGCGCCACAAACTAAAAAAGGACACCGCGCGGGTGTCCTTTTGGGAGGGGAAGTTCTTTGGCGAAGCGCAAGCAAGGGTGCGCATCCGGCCTCGATGCCGCTGCGCGGTCGCCGGCGTCGCGCTTAGTCGTTGTAGGCGCGGCCGTTGGCGACGCGCACGCGGCTGCCCATGCGCAAGCCTTCGAGGTTGTCCTGAACCACGGTGACGCCGTCGCCGTTGTCGAGGCGCACATGGATGCGGTAGCTGTCGGGCGCCGGCGCGGTGCGGTTCTGCTCGACGTTGTTGCCGACCAGTGCGCCGCCCAGGGCGCCCAGGACGGTGGCCGCCGTGCGGCCGCTGCCGCCGCCGACCTGGTTACCCAGCAAGCCGCCGGCCAGGCCGCCGACCACGGCGCCGGCGCCGCTGCTGCCGCCGCCGTTGTTGCCGCGGATGACCTGGATCGAATCAATCGCGCCGTAACTGCCGTGGCTCTGGCGCGCCGGCTGCTGGTAGACGGGCTGGCGTTGTTGCTCGTACACTTGGTTGGACTGTTGCTGTTGATAGCTGCCGGACGGTTGTTGATAGGTGCTGGCGCAACCGCCCAGGGCGGCGGTGGCGATCAGGAGCAGGGCGCTGAGGCTGCGGGTGCGGTTGGTGTTCATGTCTGGTTTCCTTTTTTTTCTAAAGTGCAATATCGCCATGCTACAGCCAGAACGGCCGCGCGGCGCGGCGAAAGTGTAAGCAGTTATGGCCGGCGGGGCGCTTGGCGGGCTGTCGTTTACATCTGCTTACATCTCGGCGGCGCCGTTGCGGCGCCACCGCTCGCGGTAGGCGCCGGGATTCACGCCGGCCCATTCCTTGAAGGCGTGGTGGAAGGCGCTCTGTTCCTGGTAGCCGAGCAGGAAGGCGATGTCGACCAGGCTCAGGGCGGGCTGGCGCAGGCAATCCTTGGCCAGGGCGTAGCGCGCCTGGTCGAGCACCTGCTGGAAGCTGGCGCCGGCCTCGCTGAGCTTGCGCTGCAGGGTGCGCGGCGACAGGCCCAGTTCCTCGGCGATCGGCGGCAGGCGCACCTGGCCCTGGGTCAGCCTGCGCATGATGGCCGCGTGCACCAGCGCCTGGATGCCGCCGCCGGCCCGGGCGCGCTTGCTGAGCAATTGTTCGGCGTGCTGCTGCAGCACCGGATACAGGCTGACGTCGGCGTTCGGCACCGGCCAGTCCAGCAATTGCGCGGGGAAGCTGGCCAGGTTGGCGGGCGCGCCGAAACGCGGCAGGGCGCCCAGCACGCGCACATACTCCTCGTCCAGGCCGGCGCCGCCGGCGTGGGTGAAGGCGTAGTCGCCCGGCGGCAGCGCGGCGCCGGCCATCCAGTTGCCGAACACGCGTATGCCGGCGAAGACGCTGTCGACCAGATGGCGCTGGCCGGAGGGATAGTGGCTGTGCCAGCCGTAGCGGGCCACGCCGTCCTCGACGCGGAGCGTGGAGCGGCCCAGGTCGTGCGCCAGTTGTTCGTAGCGCAGGGTTTGCTCGAAGACCTGGCCGAAGTCGCGGCAGCTCAGCAGGATCAGGCCGTAGACGCTGTAGGTGCCCAGCTTCACGCGCTCGCCCACGTGCAGGCCGAAATGGGCGTCGCCGGCCAGCGCCGCGCCGATCTCCAGCAGGCGCACATAGTCGTCGGCGGCCAGCGCCTCGGGCAGCGGCGCCAGCGCGTTCTCGGCCAGGCCGGCGGCGCGCGCCAGTTGCGCCGCCGTGACGCCGCGCGCGGCGGCCGCCTCCAGCAGCGGCTGCAGATAGGAGCCGGCCACGCGGCCGGCGCCGGTCGCGGGCGCCTTGGCATAATCGAACAATGCGATTGTCATAGTTACACAATACTCCTGGGGGGTTGTGGCTTACTCTGCAGCCTTAGGCTCCGGCGCGCCCCAGTATAACAAGGGCGGCCGGCGCTCCACAACGAGGGAAAACAGATGAGACGCTGGAACGGCTGGGGCGATGACGCCATCGAATTTGCGCTGAACGACGAGGCCCTGGCCTTCCTGGGCGCGCGCGTCGGCGCCGGCAGGCCGATCGCCGACGCCAGCCTGGCGCAGGCCTGCGCGGCGATCGGCCCGTCGCGCCTGGCGCCGCACCGCCTGATCGACGCCAGCCCGGAGCTGCGCCTGCACAACGCGCTGGGGCAAAGCCTGCCGGACTGGTTCAAGCTGCGCTACGGCCGGGTCGGCGCCGTGCCGGACGGCGTGGCCTTCCCGGACAGCGCCGAACAGGTGCGCGAGCTGCTCGACTACGCGGCCCGCCACGACGTCAGCGTCATCCCGCACGGCGGCGGCACCAGCGTGGCCGGCCACCTGAGCGTGGCGGCGGGCGCGCGCCCGGTGCTGTCGATGAACCTGACGCGCCTGCGCGCCATGACGAATCTGGACACACAGGCGCAACTGGCCACCTTCGGCGCCGGCGTCTTCGGTCCCGACCTGGAGGCGCAACTGCGCGCCCACGGCTACACCCTGGGCCACTTCCCGCAATCGTTCGAATACTCGACCCTGGGCGGCTGGATCGTCACGCGCTCCTCCGGCCAGCAATCGCTGCGCTACGGCCGCATCGAGCAAGTCTTCGCCGGCGGCAGCCTGGAAAGCCCGGTCGGCACCCTGACCATCCCGACCTTCCCGGCCTCGGCCGCCGGCACCGATCTGCGCGAGATGGTGCTCGGTTCCGAGGGCCGCCTCGGCGTGCTCACCGAAGCCACCGTGCGGGTCAGCAAACTGCCCGACTACGAAGCCTTCCACGCCGTCTTCTTCCCCGACTGGGCGGCGGCCGAAACGGCGGTGCGCGAACTGGCCCAGGCCAAGCTGCCGCTGTCCATGCTGCGCCTGTCGAACCAGCTCGAAACGCTGACCATGCTGACCCTGGCCGGCCACAAGAAGCTGATCGGCGCGCTGGAAAGCTATCTGTCCTGGCGCGGCTGCAAGGGCGAGAAATGCATGTTGATGCTGGGCGTCAGCGGGGACAGGGCGACCGCCGCCGCGACGCTGAAAAGCGCGCTGGCGATCACCCGGCGCCAGCGCGGCGTCCACGTCGGCAAGAGCATGGGCGCGAAATGGAAGCAGAACCGCTTCCGCAATGTCTACCTGCGCAACGCCGCCTGGGAGCATGGTTACGTCATCGACACGGTGGAGACGGCGGTCGACTGGCCGCGCGTCGGCGCCATGATGGCGGCGCTGGAGGGGGCCGCCATCATGGCGCTGGACAGCCAGCATGAGCGGGTACACGCCTATACCCACCTGTCGCACCTGTACGCGCAGGGCGCCAGCGTCTACACCACCTTCGTCTACCGGCTGGCCGGCAATTTCGAGGAGGACATGGCGCGCTGGCGCCTGCTCAAGGGCGCCGTCAGCCGGGCCATCGTCGACAACGGCGGCACCATCAGCCACCAGCACGGCGTGGGCAGCGACCACGCGCCCTACCTGGAGGCGGAGAAGGGCGCGCTGGGCATCGGCGCCATGCGCGCCATGCTGCGCCACTTCGATCCGCAGGCGCTGATGAATCCCGGTACATTGCTGCCCGAAGAAGGCGGCGCGGCGTGAGCGGCCACTGGCGGGCCGGCGGGCGCGCGGCGCTGCCCGAACTCTTCGCGCGCGACTGGGACATCGTCGTCGTCGGCGGCGGCATCACCGGCGCCGGCATCCTGCTGGAGGCGGCGCGGCGCGGCCTGAAGGCGCTGCTGGTCGAACAGCGCGACTTCGCCTGGGGCACCTCGAGCCGCTCCTCGAAACTGGTGCACGGCGGCCTGCGCTACCTGAAGGAGGGCAAATTCGGCCTGACGCTGGAATCGGTGCGCGAGCGCCAGCACCTGCTGCGCGAAGCGGCCGGCCTGGTCGAGCCGCAAGGCTTCGCCTTCGGCGACTACACCGGCCGCAAGCCGGGGCGGCGCGTCTTCCTGCTCGGCCTGGCCATCTACGACCGCATGGCGGGCCAGCGCGCCCGTCATTACTTCAAGGCCGAGGACTTCGCCATGCTGGCGCCGAACGTCGCGCGCGAGGGTCTGGAAGGCGGCATGTGCTACACCGACGCCAAGACCGACGACGCGCGCCTGGTGCTGCGCGTGCTGCGCCAGGCGCAGGAATACGGCGGCGTGGCCGTCAACTACATGGCCGTCCAGACCCTGCTGCGCGAGGACGGCCAGGTGCGCGGCGCGACGCTGCTGGACGGCGTGGACGGCGCCAGCCACGCGGTGCGCGCGAAGGTCGTCATCAGCGCCACCGGCGCCTGGGCCGACGGCTTGCGCGGACAGGTCGGCGCGGGCGCGAAACTGCGCCCGCTGCGCGGCAGCCACCTGGTGCTGCCGGCCTGGCGCCTGCCGCTGGCACAGGCCGTCAGCCTGATGCACCCGAGCGACGGGCGGCCCGTCTTCGCCTATCCGTGGGAGGGCGTGACCCTGGTCGGCACCACCGACATCGACCACCGCGCCGACATGAAGCTGGAGGCGGCCATCACGCGCGCCGAAGTCGACTACCTGATGCTGGCGCTGCGCGTCCAGTTCCCGCAACTGGAGCTGGGCGAGGCCGACGTCATCGCCACCTACGCCGGCGTGCGTCCGGTGATCGACAGCGGCGCGGCCGATCCCTCGAAGGAGGGGCGCGAGCACGCGCTGTGGTTGGAGGACGGCCTGCTGACGGTCACCGGCGGCAAGCTGACCACCTTCCGCGTCATCGCCCTCGATGCTTTGAAGCGCGCCGCGCCGCTGCTGCCGGGCTGGCGCGACAGCCTGCTGCCCCTGCCGATTTTCCGCCCCGTGCCGCCCCTGCCGGGGCGGGCGCTGAACGAGGCGCAGAAGCGCCGCCTGCTGGGGCGCTACGGCGCGCAGGCGGCGCTGCTGCTGGCGGCGGCCGGTCCCGGCGAACTGGCAAGCATCGCCGGCACCGAAACCCTGTGGGCGCAACTGCGCTGGGCGGCCCGCTGCGAAGCCGTGCAGCGGCTGGAGGATTTACTGCTGCGGCGCACCCGCATCGGCCTGCAACTGCGCGGCGGCGGCCTCGACATCCTGCCCCGCGTGCGCGCCATCTGCCAGCCGGAACTGGGCTGGGACGACGCCCGCTGGGACGCCGAACAGGCGGCCTACCTGGCGCTGTGGCAAAGCCATTACAGCCTGCCGGCGCCGGATGCCGGCGCGGCGGGAGATCGCCATGACTGAACAATACATCCTCTCCATCGACAACGGCACGCAAAGCGTGCGCGCGCTGCTCTTCGACCTGCAGGGCAATATCGCGGCCAAGGCGCAGGTCTACCTGGAGCCGTACTTCTCCGACCATCCCGGCTGGGCCGAGCACGACGCGGAAGGCTATTGGCAAGCCGTCTGCCAGGCCTGCCAGCAACTGTGGGCCGGCACGGCGATTCCCAAGACGGCCGTGGCCGGCGTCGCCGTGACGACCCAGCGCGGCACCGTGATCAACCTCGACAAGGACGGCCTGCCGCTGCGCCCGGCCATCACCTGGCTCGACCAGCGCAACAGCGAACAAGTGCCGCCGCTGAGCCGCTGGTGGCGCGCCGCCTTCAAGCTGGCGCGCGTCGAAGGCACCATCAACTACTTCCGGCGCGAGGCGGAGATCAACTGGATCGCCGCGCACCAGCCGATGATCTGGCAGCGCACCGAGAAATTTCTGCTGCTGTCGGGCTATCTGAACTACCGCCTGTGCGGGCGCTTCGTCGACTCGACCGGCTCGCAGGTGGCCTACATCCCCTTCGACTACAAGCGCCACGCCTGGGCCGGGCGGCGCGACTGGAAATGGCAGGCGCTGGCGCTGCGTCCCGACATGCTGCCGGAACTGGTGGCGCCGGGCACCGTGATCGGCGTCATCGACGCGGCGGCGGCCGAGGCGACCGGCATCCCGCAGGGCACGCCGCTGGTGGCCGCCGCCGCCGACAAGGCCTGCGAGGTGATCGGCGCCGGCTGCCTGGAGCCGCACATCGCCTGCCTCAGCTACGGCACCACGGCGACCATCAACACGACGAACAAGAAGTACATCGAAGTGACGCCCTACATTCCGCCCTACGCGGCGGCCATCCCGGGCAGTTACAGCACGGAGGTGCAGATCTTCCGCGGCTACTGGATGGTGAACTGGTTCAAGGAGCAGTTCGGCGACCGCGAACGGGCCGCCGCCTCGGCCGGCGGAGCGGCGCCGGAAGCGCTGTTCGACCGCCTGGTCGAGGCGGTGCCGCCCGGTTCGATGGGGCTGATGCTGCAACCCTACTGGAGTCCCGGCATCAAGGTGCCGGGGCCGGAGGCGAAGGGCGCCATCATCGGCTTCGGCGACGTGCACACGCGCGCGCACATGTACCGGGCGATCCTGGAGGGGCTGGCCTACGCCCTGCGCGAAGGCAAGGAGCGCATCGAAAAGCGCAGCGGCATCGCCATCACGGAGCTACGCATCGCCGGCGGCGGCTCGCAGAGCGACGCGGCGATGCAGCTGACGGCCGACATCTTCGGCCTGCCGGCGGCGCGCGCCCACGTCTACGAAAGCTCGGCGCTGGGGGCGGCCATCGACGCCGCCGTCGGTCTGGGCCTGTATCCGGACTTCGCGGCGGCGGTGCGCGGCATGACTCGGCCGGGCCGGGTGTTCCAGCCGGACCCGCAGCACAGCAAGATCTACGAACAGTTGTACCGCCGCGTCTACATGAAAATGTACGCGCGCCTGCAACCGCTGTACCGCGACATCGCCGACATCACCGGCTACCCGGCGCGGGATGTTTGAGGCTAGTTGGATATCCACCGGGACATATCGAGCATGCAATCTGCCGGATTACAATTCACCCTGCAATACCCGATGTTGGCCTAATTCACCTATCGTAAGGAAATCTGATTCAGTTTTTGAGTGGAGACGCTGGATTAGTACTTGAGATAAATACCGTTTCTCACGACCATCGCCCTGCTTGCGAGGCAACGTCCAATGAAGGTCTTTTGATCTTAATTGGGCGCTACGCGGGGATCGCCGTTGCTCATTGCTTTTTTCGGCAACATTCACTCGTCGTAATTTCATGAGCTAGCTTGCCATACCGAACTGCCAATGCGTTCCGCCGCCGTAAGCTGCTGCTGCCAGCCCTCGTTGTCGTCATGGTCAGTGGCATCGGCGGGCGTGCCCATCGTAGAGTTGGAAGCGGAACCAAGGTGCCTGAATGGCAAAGCTGCATAGTGGTCGGTATAATGCGAAAATGAAAACAAAGCTCATTGCTGCCGACGCTTGGGCGATCCCAATGGCGATAATCGGCGCGGCACTCATAATCGGAACATCAGTTTATTTCGGTCTGACTCAAAACCGGCGCTCATTCATCGAGTCGTGCGTGAAGTAAGCCATCGCCTACGGCAACACCCAAGATTTGGCCGAGTATGTGTGCGGAATTCAATTTAAGGGTTGATGTCCATTTGTGGATGTGACACTGAGCCTGTGGTTGGTCTTCGATGTCGACGTGGTGGTCAAGGTGGAGGTTTTTTTGATGCAAATCGCTTTGGTAGACGGGATTTGATTAGAACCCACGCCTGGTGCTGTTGGCACATGCCAGCTATGCTCACGTCCGATGCTAGCTAAATGTGGAGAGAAAATTGCTTGGCACTGGGCTCATCAAGGACAACGCGTTTGCGACCCTTGGTGGGAAAACGAGGGACCATGGCATCGAGGTTGGAAGAAACACTTCCCAGTCAGCTTGCATGAGGTGCCGGGTAGAGACGATATCGGGGAAATGCACATTGCGGATGTGAAGCTCCCAAGCGGGCTTGTTATCGAGCTTCAGCACTCCAATCCACCCAAGTTAAGGAAATTATGTGCGATTAAATCATTTATTATCAATATTATTAAATATATACTTGACATTGTATTAAAAGCGCGGCCGTCAGTGTGGATTTTTACTCCCGCTGCCTGCCATGTCCGTTCTGACC
>JANXSQ010000029.1 GCA_025356595.1 Janthinobacterium sp.
GGTCAGAACGGACATGGCAGGCAGCGGGAGTAAAAATCCACACTGACGGCCGCGCTTTTAATACAATGTCAAGTATATATTTAATAATATTGATAATAAATGATTTAATCGCACATAATTTCCTTAACTTGGGTGGATTGAGGTGCGCCCGGTCACCCATCCGGTGGTGCGCGTGCATCCGGAAACGGGGCGCCGCGCGCTCTTCGTCAGCGAGCATTTCACGACGCGCATCGTCGGCATGCCGGACGATGAAAGCCGCGCCCTGCTGGCCGAGTTGTTCGCCCACAGCGTCAAGCCCGAACATATCTACCGCCACCGCTGGCAGCCGCGCGACCTGGTGTTCTGGGACAACCGCTCGCTGATGCACCTGGCCAGCGGCTGCCCGGCCGACCAGCGCCGCAAGCTGTACCGCACCACCATCGAGGGCGACGCGCCCTTCTGATCCCGATCCATTTCACTTACGGAGTGTCCATGACTGTGTTTCCATCCCGCCCGACCCGCGTCCTCGCCGCCGTCCTGGCCCTGCTGTGCGGCGCCCTGGCCGCGCCGGCCCGGGCCGAAGGGCGCATCCGCATCTCCGAGCAGCACGGCGTCACCTACATGCTGCTCAACATCGCCCAGGAGCAGAAGCTGATCGAAAAGTACGGCAAGCGCGCCGGCGTCGACATCGCGGTGGAATGGATCAAGCTGTCGGGCGGGCCGGCCATCAACGACGCCCTGCTGTCGGGCTCGATCGACATCGCCAGCGCCGGCCTGGGGCCGCTGCTGACCATGTGGGACCGCACGGCGGGCAAGCAGAACGTGAAGGGCGTCGCCTCGCTGGGCAATTTTCCCTACTATCTGGTGAGCACGAATCCGAAGGTGAAGAGCCTGGTCGACCTGACGGACAAGGACCGCATCGCCGTGCCGGCCGTGTCGGTGTCGGTGCAGTCGCGCATCCTGCAGATGGCCGTGGCCAAGCAGTGGGGCGAGAAGGAATACGGCCGCTACGACCGCCTGACCCAGAGCCTGCCGCATCCGGACGCGGCGGCGGCGCTGATCGCCGGCGGCACGGAGATTTCCGGCCACTTCGGCAATTCGCCCTACCAGGAGCAGGAATTGGCGCGTAATCCGAACGCCCACATCATCCTCAATTCCTACGAGGTGCAGGGCGGGCCCAGTTCGTCGACCCTGCTGTACGCGACTGAGAAATTCCGCAACGAGAATCCGAAAACCTACCGCGCCTTCACCGCCGCGCTGGTGGAGGCGGCCCAGTTCGCCAGCAACAATCCGGAGGCGGCGGCCGACATCTATCTGCGCGTCAGCAAGAGCGGCGTCGACCGCAATCTGCTGCTGAAGATCATCAAGAATCCGCAAGTCGAATTCAAGGTGGGGCCGCAGAACACCTATGGCATGGCGCAGTTCCTGCACCGCATCGGCGTGCTGAAGAAACAGCCGGCCAACTGGCGCGAATACTTCTTCGAGGACCCCGCCATCACCGAGGGGAGCTGAGCCATGCGGATACCGAAACTGCAAGCGCTGCGCCCGCCGCAGCCGGCCGCGCCCCTGCTGCGGGTGAGCAAGGTCAGCCTGGAGTACCGCGGCGCCGCGCGCACCGTGCGCGCCACCCACGAGGTCAGTTTCGACGTCCACCGCGGCGACCGCTTCGTGCTGCTGGGGCCGTCCGGCTGCGGCAAATCCTCGCTGCTCAAGGCGGTCGCCGGCTTCATCGCGCCGCAATCGGGCAGCATCGAACTCGATGGCCGCGGCGTGACGCGGCCGGGGCCGGACCGCATCGTCGTTTTCCAGGAATTCGACCAACTGCCGCCCTGGAAGACGGTGCTGGAAAACGTCATGTTTCCGTTGCTGGCCACGCGCAGCCTGGGCCGCCGCGCGGCGCGCGAGCGGGCGCTGCACTGGATCGCCAAGGTCGGCCTGGAGGGATTCGAGGACGCCCACCCGCACACCCTGTCGGGCGGCATGAAACAGCGCGTGGCGATCGCCCGCGCGCTGGCGATGCAGCCGGCGGTGTTGCTGATGGACGAACCCTTCGCCGCGCTGGACGCGCTGACGCGCCGCAAGATGCAGGAGGAGTTGGGCCGCCTGTGGGAAGAGCTGCGCTTCACGCTGCTCTTCGTCACCCATTCGATCGAGGAGGCGCTGGTGGTGGGCAACCGCATCCTGCTGCTGTCGCCGCATCCGGGCCGCGTGCGCGCCGAGCTCAATAGCCACCAGTTCGGCCTGCACAGCGCCGGCGGCGCCGAGTTCCAGGCGGCCGCGCGGCGCATCCACGGCCTGCTGTTCGACGCGGCCGCCGCGCCGGCCCCGGCCCCGGCGCAGGGCGGGCAACTCTACCGGATGGCCATTTGATGAACCCGCTGCTCGATCCGCCCATCCGGCAGGAATATGAGTTCGCGCCGGCGCCGGCCGGACAAGTGGCGCCGGAAAAGCCGCTGCCCCCGGGAGCCTTGTTGTGGCAACAGGGCTTTGTGCGCAAGGGCCTGATCCTGCTCCTGCTGGCCCTGGCTTGGGAGGCGGCGGCGCGCTGGCAGAACAATGACTTGCTGCTGCCGAGCTTCCTGCAAACGGCGCGCGCCTTCCTCGACGGCATGGCCAGCGGCGAATTGCCGGCCCGCGTGCGGGTCTCGCTGGGCGTGCTGCTGCAGGGCTACCTGGCCGGCATCGGCGCCGCCTTCGCGCTGACCGCGCTGGCCGTGTCGAGCCGCTTCGGCCGCGACCTGCTGGAAACGCTGACCTCGATGTTCAATCCGCTGCCGGCCATCGCCCTGCTGCCGCTGGCCTTGCTGTGGTTCGGGCTGGGCAAGGGCAGCCTGGTCTTCATCCTCATGCATTCGGTGCTGTGGCCGCTGGCGCTGAACACCTACGCCGGCTTCCAGGGCGTGCCGGAGACGCTGCGCATGGCCGGGCGCAACTACGGCCTGAGCGGCCTGCGCCTGGTGCTGCAGATCCTCGTGCCGGGCGCGCTGCCGGCCATCGTCTCGGGGCTGAAGATAGGCTGGGCCTTCGCCTGGCGCACCCTGATCGCGGCCGAACTGGTGTTCGGCACCACCTCGTCGGGCGAGGGCGGGCTGGGTTGGTACATCTTCCAGAACCGCAACGAGCTGTACACCGACAAGGTCTTCGCCGGGCTGGCCACGGTGATCGTGATCGGCCTGCTGGTGGAGAACCTCGGCTTCCGCACCCTGGAACGGCTGACGCTGCGGCGCTGGGGCATGCAGCGCTGAGGACGGCGGCGCCGGGGCGTCGCCGCGCCGCCGCCCGTTTTACTGTTCCTGCTTGATCCGATCGGCGAGAATCCTGGCGTAGCGCTCGGTGATTTTACCGACCTCCGACATGACACGCTCGTTCAGGAAGGTGAAGATGGCGGCGTTGACCTGGGCGTCCACGCTGCGCTGCTTTTTCGCCGTCGGCGACGCCGCGTAGTCGGCCAGGACCTGCTTTTCCTGAGGCGTGAATTTCGCCTCGTAGCGCTGGCGCAGCGCGCGCGCATCCTCGCCGGTGCGCTGGTTTTCCGCCGCGATTTCGGCCTCGACGGCGCGGTTTTTCCGCACCGCCGGACTGGCGTAGAAGTCCGCCATCGCCTGGATCTCTTGGGCGTCGTAGTATTTTTGGTAGCTCGCCTCCATCATCTCCCTGACCAGGCGGGGGAGATCGATGCTCTTCTGGAAAACGGTGATTTCCGCAGCCATTTCCGCCGCGAGCTGCGGCACGATCTGGCGGGCTTTTTCGCGCTGCGCGGCCGTCATCGTCTGGTTGTCGTTGATGGCCTCCAGGGCGCCGGTTCGCACATTTTCCGCTCCCGAGGCGGCGGCGCTCTCTATCATTGCCGGCCAGTCGCTGCCCAAGTCCAGGGCTTTGACGAAATTCTCCGATGCCTGCCGCAGTTCCGCCGCGGGCGCCTGTGCCTGTCCGACGGCGCAACTGAGCGAAGCAAGGACACAGACCAGAAGGTTGACTAATTTACGCAAGACTTGACTCCAGGATAGGGTTTTAAAAATAATCTTTCATAATTTTAACATTCCTATGGAGTAATTTTTTTTGCAGAGGGAAGCGGGCCGCGCCTGCCGCCGGGTAGGATGCGCGCCGCGCATCAAGGCATGGCGCGGCGCGGCGGCCATCGACGCTCAGAGGTGGCGGGGCGTCGGCTAGAACCAGGGCGCTGCCAAGCCTTCCGCCGCGAACGCGCGCCGCACGGCCGGACGGGCGATGATACGCTCGAGATACGCGCCCAGATGCGGGCGCGCCCGCGCCGGATGGGCGAAGCCGCGGGTCCAGCGCGCCAGCATCAGCAGGTAGGGATCGAGCGCCGTGTAGGCGGTGCCCAGCAGGTAGGGGCCGCGCCCGGCGTCGGCGTTGCCGGCCAAGGCGGCCTCGATCAGGTCGAGCATCGCGCCGACGCGCGCCTCGGCCTGGCGCTTGACGGCCGCCGCGCCGGCCGCGTCCTCGCTCAGGCGTTCGGGATAGAAATAGTTGAGGATTTCGGCCTGCACGGTGTTGGTCATGTACATCAGCCATTTGTAGAATTCGGCCCGCTCCGGCGTGCCCAGCGGCGGAGCCAGCGCGGCTTCGGGATGGCGGTCGGCCAGGTGCAGGCAGATCGCCGCCGCCTCGGACAGCGCCAGTTCGCCGTCCAGCAGAACGGGGATGCGTCCGCTCGGATTGAGCTTCAGGTAGTCGGCGCCTTTGTGCTCGTTGTGCTCGCGGTCGACCAGCACCAGTTCGTGCGCCGCGCCGAGTTCTTCCAGCAGGATGTGCGGCGCGAGGTTGGCGTTGCCGGGAACGTAGTAGAGACGATACATGGTTTTCCTTGTTCAGGGCGGCGCGGCGAATCCGGCCGCTGGGGACGAGTTCAGATAGTAATGCTATTCTTTCCGCTTTGGCAATCGCAGCCGGGGGAGATCGCTATGCATGAGAAATGGATACTGGTGACGGGCGGCGGACGCGGCATCGGCGCCGCCTGCGCCTTGCTGGCGGCCGAGCAGGGTTACGCGGTGTGCGTCAACTATGTGCGCGACGCGGCGGCCGCCGCCGGGGTGGTCGCCGCCATCGAGGGCGCCGGCGGGACGGCGCTGGCGCTGCAGGCCGACGTCTCCAGCGAAGCGCAGGTGCTGGAGATGTTCGCGCAGATCGACGCGCGCTGCGGACGCCTGCACGCGCTGGTCAACAACGCCGCCATCCTGGCCACCCAGATGCGCGTCGAGCAGATGGACGCCGCGCGCATCAACCGCATCCTGGCGACCAACGTCACGGGCAGTTTCCTGTGCGCGCGCGAGGCGGTGCGGCGCATGTCGACCCGCCACGGCGGCAAGGGCGGCGCCATCGTCAACCTCTCCTCGCGCGCCGCCGTGCTCGGTTCGCCGGGCGAGTATGTCGACTACGCCGCGTCCAAGGCCGCCGTGGACGCGCTGACGACGGGTTTGTCGAAGGAGGTGGCGGGGGAGGGCATCCGCGTCAACGGCGTGCGTCCCGGCCTGATCCGCACGGATATGCACGCCAGCGGCGGCGAAGCGGACCGCGTCGAGCGTCTGCGGGCGTCCGTGCCGATGGGGCGCGGTGGAGAAGCGGCCGAGGTGGCCCGGGCCGTGCTGTGGTTGTTGTCGGAGCAGGCCTCCTACACCACGGGCAGCTTCATCGAAGTCTCCGGCGGCCGCTGAGCGGCGGCCCCGCCCGGCCGAGGCGCGCGCCGCGCCGTCTATTTCAGCATGCCGCGCGCGGCCGCGACGATCTGCCGCGACAGTTGCTCCATGCGCGGCGACTGCACCTTCCAGGTGTGCCAGTACAGCGCCACGTCGGCCGGCCGGGTCGGCGCCAGCATCACCATGTCCTCGATCCGGGCGTCGGCGTTGAGCAGCAGTTCCGGCACCATGCCGTAGCCCAGGCCGTAGCGGATCGCGTTGAAGTGCGAGGTCGCGCCGGGCACGTACTGGCAGGGATAGGCGCCCTCCGGCAGACCCAGTTTATCCTGCAGGAAGGACGATTGCAGCATGTCCTTGCGCGTGTAGGCCACCACCGGCGCGGTGCGCGCCGCCTTGCGCGTCAGGCCCTGCGGGAACCAGCGCGCGCGGAAGTCCTCGCTCGCCACCAGCCAGTAGCGCATCACGCCCAGCGGCTCGGCGGTGCAGCCGCGCATCGGCTTCGGCTCGGAGCTGATGCAGCCGATCGCCATGCCCGATTCCAGCAGCGCGTAGGTGTGGTCCTGGTCCTCCACGGTCAGGTCGAGCAGCACGCGCTCGCGGATCAGCACCTCCGACAGGGCCGGGAAGAACCAGGTGCCGACCGAGTCGGCGTTGAGGGCCAGCACCAGCGTCAGCGGCGCGTCCTTCTGCACCGCCAGTTCCGCCACCAGGTCCGTCTCCAGCAGCTTGGCGCGCTTCAGGTACTGCAGCAGGCGCTGGCCGACGCGGGTCGCGCGGGCCGGCCGGCTGCGCACGATCAGCGCGTTGCCCAGCATGCTTTCGAGCGCGCGCACGCGCTGCGAGATGGCCGGCGAGCTCAGATGCAGTTGCGCGGCGGCCTGCTCGAAGCTGCCCGTTTCGATGACGGCGCGGAAGGCTTCGGTGTGTTTCGGATTCAGGTTCATCGCGCGGATCTTGGATAAGAAATATTTAGCATTCCCAAATAATACTTAATTTTCATAATGATGTGGTTTGTGCGGTGCACAATAGGTCTTTGAAACCGCCCGGACGCGCCGCTGTTGCGCCCCGGGTGCAATGATGGAAGGGGCGCTATGCCAACCGCACCGAAGCACACGCCGCAATCGAAGCTGGCCCGCAATCTGAAATTCGCGCTGGGCCTGGGTCTGGGCCTGACGCTGGCCACGGCGCTGGCGCTGACCTACTGGGCCGAGCGCACCTGGCGCAATCTGCCCGCCGTCGACAGCCTGGCGCAATACCGCCCGGCGCTGCCGCTGCGCATCTACTCGGCCGACGGCGACTTGCTGGCCGAGTACGGCGAGGAGCGGCGCGAATTCGTGCCGCTGGCGCGGATTCCGCCGCGCATGCGCCAGGCCCTGCTGGCCATCGAGGACGCCCGCTTCTACGAGCACGGCGCGGTCGACTTCACCGGCCTGCTGCGCGCCACGCTGGCCAACATCGTCAGCGGCCACCACGTCCAGGGCGCCAGCACGATCACCATGCAGGTGGCGCGCGACTTCTTCCTGACGCGCGATAAAACCCTGCAACGCAAGCTGACCGAAATCCTCCTCTCGTACAAGCTGGAGCGCCACTACGGCAAGGACAAGCTGCTCGAGCTGTACATGAACCAGATCTACCTGGGCGAGCGCTCCTACGGCTTTTCGGCCGCCGCCAGCATCTACTTCGACAAGACCCTCGATCAGCTCAGCGTCGCCGAGGCGGCCATGCTGGCCGGCCTGCCGAAGGCGCCCTCGGCCTACAACCCGGTCGCCAATCCGCAGCGCGCGCAACTGCGCCAACAGTACATCCTGCAGCGCATGCTGGCCCTTGGTTATCTCACCCAGCCGGCCTACGACAAGGCCGTGACGGAAAAACTGCTGCTCAGCTCCAGCCGCCACCCCTCGGTGCGCGCGGCCGCCTACGCCGTCGAGGAGGCGCGCCAGCTGGTGCTGCTGAGCTATCCGGAGATCGCCTACACGGCGGGCCTGGACGTGACGACGACGATACGCATGGACGCCCAGGTGGCGGCCGACAAATACCTGCGCTCCGGCCTGATGGCCGCGCAGGGCCGGCGCGGCTATCGCGGCCCGGAGGCGGCGCTGGCGCTGCCGGCCGGCGATCTGGCCGGGCGCGCCGGCAAGCTGCTGGTGCCCTACCCGGACAGCGCCGAATTGCGCGCCGCCGTGGTCAGCGCCGTCACGCCGCTACATCTCGAGGCGGTGCTGCGCGACGGTGCCGCCATCCGCATCGGGCGGGTCGACCCGCGCATCGCCGCCGGCTGGGCCAAGCTGCCCGCCAAGGGCAAGCGCGCCATCGGCGTCGGCTCCGTGGTGCGCGCCTACCAGGACCAGGAGCAGGGCTGGATGCTGGGCCAGTTGCCGGAAATGGAGGGCGCCCTGGTCTCGCTGGACGCGGCCAGCGGCGACATCCTGGCCGTCGCCGGCGGCTTCGACTTCACGCGCAACCACTACAACCACGCCATGCAGGCCTACCGCCAGCCCGGCTCCAGCTTCAAGCCCTTCGTGTATTCGGCCGCGCTGGAAAAGGGCTACTTCCCCGGCACCTACGTCGACGACACCCAGCGCCTGCTGCAGCCGAGCGAAACGGGCGCGCGCGCCTGGCGCCCGCGCAACTATGCGAACAACTACGAGGGCTTCATCACCGTGCGGCGCGGCCTGATGCGCTCGAAGAACATCGTCGCCGTCAGCCTGATGCAGGCCGCCGGCGCCGGCTATGTGCAGCGATTCGCCACCCGTTTCGGCTTCGAGGCGGGGCGCAATCCGGCCTCGCTGCCGCTGGCGCTGGGCGCCGGCGCCGTGACGCCGCTGCAATTGGCGCAATCCTACGGCGCCTTCGCCAACGGCGGCTACCGCCTGGCGCCGAAGCTGATCAAGGAAATCCGCGACCGTCATGGCGCCGTGCTGTACGCCGCCGCGCCGGCCAGTGAGGCGCGGCCGCGCATCATCTCGGCGCGCAACGCCTACTTGATGGACAGCATGCTGCGCGACGTCGTCGCGGGCGGCACCGGACGCGGCGCCAGGGTGCTGGGACGGGCCGACACGGCCGGCAAGACCGGCACCTCGAACGACGCCTACGACGCCTGGTTCGCCGGCTACTCCTCGGGCGTGGTGTCGGTGGTGTGGCTGGGCTACGACCAGCCGAAAAGCATGGGCTCGGGCACCGGCGGCACGCTGGCGCTGCCGATCTGGAGCAACTACATGCAGGTGGCGCTGAACGACCGGCCTGAGCTGGCGCGCGCCGAGCCGGACGGGCTGGCCGTGGCCGACGGCGACTTCGTCTACGCCGAATACCTGCAGGGCGACTGCCTGGAGGACGGCAACGCCTTCATCCAGAGCGAGCTGAAATGCGCCGGCGCCGCCGTGGCGGAGCCGTACGGCGAGCCGAACGGCAAGCCGGACGGCGAAGCGCTGGAGCGCGAACGCATATTGAAACTATTTTCGACTGAAGAGTAAACCGATGTTGTTACACACCATATACCTGATCGCCATCATCGCCGAAGCCATGTCCGGCGCCATCATGGGCATGCGCCGCGGCATGGACTTGTTCGGCATCTGCATGATAGGCACCGTCACCGCGCTGGGCGGCGGCACGATACGCGACGTGCTGCTGGGGCACTATCCGCTGGGCTGGATCGCCCATCCGGAATACCTTCTGTTCACCATCGGCGCGGCCATCGTCACGGCCGTCGTGGCGCGCCACCTGCACCATCTGCGCACGGTGTTTTTGCTGGTCGACGGCCTGGGGCTGGTGGCGTTCTGCGTCATCGGCTGCGACATCGCCATGGCCACCGGCATGCATCCGGCCATCGTCGTGCTGGCCGGCGTCATCACCGGCGTCTTCGGCGGCCTGCTGCGCGACGTGCTGTGCAACGAGATTCCGCTGGTGCTGCAACGCGAGGTCTACGCCACCGTGGCCCTGTTCACCGGCGCGCTGTACGTCGGCCAGTTGCACCTCCACGTGGAGCCCTCGGTGGCGCAACTGACGTCGATCGGCGCCGGCTTCCTGTTCCGCTTCCTGGCGCTGCGCTTCCACTGGCAACTGCCCAGCTTCGACGACAAGCCGATCCGCGGCTTCGAGTGATCAGCTATCAAAACACATTTGATTGTAAGGAGGTGGATCGAGGCAAGCGGCGGATCGTTTCAGTGCACGGACGTTTGAAAATGTGCGCCATGCGCACCAGCCTGGATCAGAATTGGAGGTGCCGAGCTTGTTATGCAAGGGAGTGGAAAAATCATTTGTCGTCATTCCATGCTCAGCGCCAGCGTGAGTGCCTACAAGGCATTGGGACGAGTTTCTGTGGCCGTGAATCCTGCAGCGAAAGCCGTGGCGAAGATTGAAAAGATTTGCCTCTCAGCAACGGAAAAATTTGCTAAAATGTTTTCGATTTTTAAAACTGCCAAGCCGTGTTGGGGCTAATTTTTTATTACGGGAAATACATGAAAACCACTTTGAAATTATTCGGATTTTTTGCAGCTATTTCCATGAATGGTTTTTGTTTCGCTGCCGATGTGGAATTAATTTCCATTAACGCAACACCTAAGAAAATGGAATGTAAGTCAGCGCAGGTAAAAATTAGTGATGAGTCCGTAAAGGCTGAGTTGTGCATCGCTCAAGGGAGTTTCTCTTCCGATAAATACAGTCTGAAGTTCAATGGGAAGCTTGTATTGCAAGGGATTGACGATCAGACAGCGCCTGGAATTAACGCAAACTACAATAGTCAGAGTGTTGTACTGCAATGCGCGCCGCAGGTAGTTCGAGGAGACGCCACAGCCGAAGATGTGCGCAAGCTGGTACCGTCCTTCTCAAACGAAAAAGTTAACCAGCTCGTTGATTTAATGAAGGGTTCGACTATGCCCGTTGAGGTGGCTCGGCTGTGCACGATCAGCGTTGAAAAAAACGCCGTGTTGAAGGCGCAAGTATTTTTCGAATAGTAAACCAGGCGTCGAAGGCGTCCGCAGCCGTAGCCGCGGCAAATTCCACGCAGTCATACTCAAGTCCGCTACGCGCCGGTTTGCGCCGGGCGTGAGCGGACTTGTGTGCCGCAGGGGGACTTGGGCCGCCAGTTCTTCGCCCCTGCTTGGCGCGGCGCCGGCGGTCGGGCGGCGCTTAAATCCCGCCCATGCAGATGTATTTCACGACCAGGTAATCCTCGATGCCGTACTTCGAGCCTTCGCGGCCCAGGCCCGATTGCTTGACGCCGCCGAAGGGCGCGATCTCGTTCGAGATCAGGCCGGAATTGACCCCCACCATGCCGCTTTCCAGCCCCTCGGCGACGCGCCAGATGCGGCCGATGTCGCGCGAGTAGAAGTAGGCCGCCAGGCCGAACTCGGTGTCGTTGGCCAGCGCCAGCACCTGCGCGTCGGTGGAGAAGCGGAACAGCGGCGCCAGCGGGCCGAAGGTTTCCTCGCGCGCCACCAGCATGTTGGCCGTGACGTCGGCGACGACGGTGGGCTCGAAGAAGCTGTGGCCGAGCGCGTGGCGCTTGCCGCCGGCCAGCAGGCGCCCGCCCTTGGCCAGCGCGTCGGCGATGTGCTGCTCGACCTTGAGGACGGCCTTCTCCTCGATCAGCGGGCCCTGCGTGACGCCGGCTTCCTGGCCGTCGCCGACCTTCAATTTGGCCACCGCCGCCACCAGTTTCGCGGCGAAGGCCTCGTACACGCCGTCCTGCACGTAGAGGCGGTTGGCGCACACGCAGGTCTGTCCGGCGTTGCGGTATTTCGAGGCCATCGCGCCCTCGACGGCGGCGTCCAGGTCGGCGTCGTCGAAGACGATGAAGGGCGCGTTGCCGCCCAGTTCCAGCGACAGCTTCTTGATGGTCGGCGCGCACTGCTGCATCAGGATGCGGCCCACGCCGGTCGAGCCGGTGAAGCTCAGCTTACGCACGGTCGGATTGGCGCACATCTCGGCGCCGATGGCGCGCGAGTCGCCGGTGACGACGCTGAAGACGCCGGGCGGCACGCCGGCGCGCTCGGCCAGCACGGCCAGCGCCAGCGCCGAGAACGGCGTCAGCTCGGCCGGCTTGACCACCATCGGGCAGCCGGCCGCCAGGGCCGGGCCGACCTTGCGGGTGATCATCGCGGCGGGGAAGTTCCACGGCGTGATGGCGGCGCACACGCCGATCGGCTCCTTGGTGACGATGATGCGCCGGTCCGGCCACGGCGAGGGCATGGTGTCGCCGTAGATGCGCTTGCCCTCCTCGGCGAACCATTCGATGAAGGAGGCCGCGTAGGCGATTTCACCCTTCGCCTCGGCCAGCGGCTTGCCCTGCTCGGCGGTCATGATCAGGGCCAGGTCGTCGGCGTTCTCCAGCATCAGGTCGTTCCATTTGCGCAGCACGGCGGCGCGCTCCTTGGCGCTCTTCCTGCGCCAGGCCGGCCAGGCCGCGTTGGCGGCGGCGATGGCGCGGCGCGTCTCGGCCGCGCCCATGGTCGGGATGCTGCCCATCGTTGCGCCGGTCGCCGGGTTCTTCACTTCGGTGCGTGCGCCGTTGTCGGCGTCGAGCCACTCGCCGCCGACATAGCATTGCTGGCGCAGCAGGCCGGGGTCTTTCAGTTGTAGCATGGGATTCTCCGGAAAAGTGGAACTGGCCCGCGCCGTTCCCGGCGCGGCGGGCATGAGAAAGCAAAGAAACTAGATGCGCGCGGCCGCCTTGTTGCGTCCGCGCAGCCATTCCAGCGCCAGCAGCAGGCAGGTGGAAAAGACGATCAGGATGGTGGCCAGCGCGGCGATGGTCGGGCTGATGTTCTCGCGGATGCCGGTGAACATCTGCCGCGGCAGCGTGGCCTGGCCGGGACCGGCCAGGAACAGCGTGATCACCACTTCGTCGAAGGAGGTGGCGAAGGCGAACAGCGCGCCCGAGATCAGTCCCGGCGCGATCACCGGCAGGGTGATGCGGAAAAAAGTCGTCAGGGGCGAGGCGCCCATGCTCAGGCTGGCCCGCTGTTGGCGCCGACCGAAAATTGACCCACCTATAGGCCTCGCGCCGACCGAAAACTGACCCAGGTGTTCTACTACTCCTGCCTAATCATTAGGCGGGAGAATTAATAGGTGATCACCATGGAAATGTTAGGCAAAGTTCG
>JANXSQ010000044.1 GCA_025356595.1 Janthinobacterium sp.
ACTTAGGCTATTGCTTCGGTCTACTCTCTTCCGGGTTCGTTGGATAGACTAACGGTCTGATAAAGGGGGGTTGTATGTGAAATGGGCTGAGGCGTTGTACTAGATTCACGCCAGCCCACACACAACCTTAACCTTTTAGCCCAATAGGTAAGGAGTAGGAAAACTGCGAGTGTGCCGGGCCCAGGATCACAGATCCACTGGGTGGGAGCGAGGAAAGCGAGGTCGGGATTTTTTATTTTTTTTTGAGTGTGTGTGTTAAGGGTTACAAGGTGGGCTGCTGGTCGGCTTCAGCGGCGGCAAAGAGGAGAGGCAGCACGGCTGGAGGCAGGGGTTGATGTGACAGCATGTGAAATTGGCCGCCACGGACCATTGAGGGTGCGAGATGCATCATGAGCGGGTAAGCCTGTAAATGTAGGTAGCGAAGCATTTCGTCGGAGCGCCAGCGACCGACAAGTTTGATAATGTTGGAGTCGACTTGGCCACAGAGGAGTGCCATGGCCCCTCCCGCCCGAAGGGCACGAGCTGAAATGTGACGAGGGAGGATGCCAAGGTCGGGAAGAGCTGCAAGAGCGCTGCGCAAGGTGGCAGTGAGGATGGTCGAAGTAACATATGTTGTGGAGGTGCTGGACAGGGCATAGACCGTGCACAGTGTGGTTGTAGGTGAGGCATTGTGAGCGCGGAGGTGCAAGGTGCGTCGTATAAGGGCCGCGACTGGACAGGTAGTGGAGTGGCCGCTGCGTGCATGACCGACGATTTCGTTGCGGACAGCATTCTTCTGTGTAGTAAACGTGAGGGTTGCGAAAGTGGCAAACGTAAGCTGGTCGATGTTGGCGGTGTCGGCTGGGAGGTTCTGGTTGCCATATCGAAATGTGACGTCCATAAGGCGGAAAGGTTGGTTGGCCGCGGTGGTTGGTGGATGAGTATGTTCGCCAGGCCGGAGCAGGAAGAAGAAACCGAGAGTTGCAAGGTCGGCTGCTGCCAGGGACATGGGGTCATTGCAGAGGTTTGCAACGAGGTTGACTTGGTTTACGAGTTGGAACGGAATTGGTTTGACACGGTCGGGCGGCGGGTCAATCCGTTTGTAGCCTTTGAGCTGCTGTTGGAGGCGATATTCGATGTTGCCGCGAGTGTTGAGGCGGCGGTCCTCGGCCCCCACGCTGGCCATCGTCTGGCCGATGGCACGTAGGGCGTTCTCCACTGTGCGAGAGCGGACAGGTTCACCGAGGGGCGCGATTTGTCCAGTTCTCCAGCGTGCGGCAAAGACTTGGAGGTAAGGGATCGAGTCGACCACATCGTCGAGCATGGGATCGACTCCCAGCTCTTCACAATAGTCGCACCATCGAAGCCAGGTGTTGTCTTTGGAGCGGGCGCGTGCAGGAACAGTGCCGGCTCGGAACGCTTGCATTGCAATGCTGTGGTCAGCGCGAAATGCATCGCGGGCCGCATGGTGCACAGCTTCCAAGGTACGTGCTGAGGGTAAGTGAGATTAAGATGAGCAAGGAAAGCGGTGTCAGAAAGATGCCAGAGGCGCGAGGCGTCGTCTGCCATGGCATTAGCCGGCCCTGGGATATAATCGGGTTGGTTGAGGTAACGGTGATGGCGTTGGTGGAGTGCTTGTAGGCGCAGAAGGTAGGCGGCGGGGCCGAGCGTAGTGGTAGAGCCCTTGCGCTGCCAACTGCGCGCTGAGATGTTGTCAGTGAGAGTGCTGAGGGTCCGTTCGCGGCAGTCGCTGTGCTGTACAAGGACGTCTAAATGGGCAATTTGTCCTGCCAGTTCTAGGTCCGAGTTGGAGATTGCGCCGTGAGGGTTGGACGTGGAGACAAGGGCAGCTTGAATGGGAGAAGGAAAAGTATGGCGCCACGCGAGCGGTGGAAACGCGGGATCTGGTGATAGCCAAACTCCCCCCATGCCGTGTCCACTGGCATCTGCAGCGCCGATGGCCACGGGGAGGTCCGGAACAATTTCGCCCAAGCGTGTTGGACGCGAGCCGAGGTCGAGTGCAAGGTGGTGAAGATCCGAGACTGCGTCTCGCATTGGCTGAGTGATGCGGATGCGGTTTTTCTCTGATTGCCGGAAGCCGGTCTGCAGTGTGCTGAAGAAACCGCGTCCGCCGGGTAAGGCCAGAATCATGCTGCGCAGTTCTCCAAGGGATTTATGCCAGTCCTTGAGTGTGACACGTGGGCGCTGTAGGAGGGTCTCCAATATTTCGAAAAGTCGTAGTCGGCGGTGGTCGGGGAGTTCAATACCACTGTGTCGACAATCCAACCGAGGAGGATTTTTCGCGTCGCCCACTTTGCATCACCTTTGGCTAGTTTGCTGAGGGAGATGGGCTCCCGTCTGTGTTGCAAGTCTGAGGGGTAGTTTGGTCGAAGGACATCATCGATGGATCGGAAAATGGTGGAGCGCACCCGTTCCCTGCGGCCAGGGTGGCCTTGCGCCAGACCCAAGAAGTCGTCCATATAGACGTCGACATAGGACAGGGGCGCGGAATAGGGTTGTAGGGCGGGC
>JANXSQ010000048.1 GCA_025356595.1 Janthinobacterium sp.
ATCGACCTGCGCAACAAGTACAAGGACAAGTTCGAGAAAGAGCACGGCGTCAAGCTGGGCTTCATGTCCTTCTTCGTCAAGGCCGCCGTCGCCGCGCTGAAGAAATACCCGGTCATCAACGCTTCGGTCGACGGCAACGACATCGTCTACCACGGCTACTTCGACATCGGCATCGCCGTCGGTTCGCCGCGCGGCCTGGTCGTGCCGATCATCCGCAACGCCGACCAATTGTCGATCGCCGACATCGAGAAAAAAATCGGTGAATTCGGCAACAAGGCGAAGGAAGGCAAGCTGACGCTGGACGACCTGACCGGCGGCACCTTCTCGATCTCGAACGGCGGCACCTTCGGCTCCATGCTGTCGACCCCGATCATCAACCCGCCGCAATCGGCCATCCTGGGCGTGCACGCGACCAAGGACCGCGCCGTGGTCGAAAACGGCCAAGTGGTGGTGCGCCCGATGAACTATCTGGCCATGTCCTACGATCACCGCATCATCGACGGCCGCGAAGCCGTCCTGGGCCTGGTGGCCATGAAGGAAGCGCTGGAAGATCCGGCGCGCCTGCTGCTGGACCTGTAATCGCCGCACGATCGCCACGCCGCGCGGCCTTGCGCCGCGCGCGCCCCGGCGCCCCGGATCGAATGCTCCGGGGCGCCGGCCCGCCGCCGTTTTTTAAAGGATCAGCATGATCGTCTCTGAAGAAATCAAGCGTTTGCACGAGTTGCACCAGGCCGGCGCCCTGTCCGACGCGGAGTTCGCGCAGGCCAAGGCGAAGCTGCTGGGCGGCGTCGATCTGGGCAAGCCTTCCGGCGCGCCGGGCGGCGATCTGGTGCAGGAGTTCAGGCGCCTGCGCCGCTCGCGCAGCGACCGCTGGATAGGCGGCGTCTGCGGCGGCCTGGGCAAGGTCTCCGGCATGGAGTCCTGGATCTGGCGCCTGGTCTTCGCGCTGTTCACGCTGACCTTCGGCTTCGGCCTGGCGATCTATATTTTATTGTGGATTTTTGTTCCAGAAGATGAGATTGGGAATTAGACAATGAGCACTACAAAACAATTTGACGTCGTCGTCATCGGCGCCGGTCCCGGCGGCTACATCGCCGCCATCCGCGCCGCGCAACTGGGTTTCTCGGTGGCCTGCGTCGATGAGGCGGTCAACGCCAAGGGCGGCCCGGCTTTGGGCGGCACCTGCACCAACGTCGGCTGCATCCCCTCGAAGGCGCTGTTGCAATCGTCCGAGCACTACGAGCACGCCGGCCACAGTTTCGCCGAGCACGGCATCGACGTCTCCGGCCTGAAGCTGAACCTGGGCCAGATGCTCAAGCGCAAGGACACCGTCGTCAAGCAAAACAACGACGGCATCCTCTACCTGTTCAAGAAAAACAAGATCACCTTCTTCCATGGTCGCGCCGCCTTCGCCGGCGCCGCCACGGCGGCCGGTTATCCGCTCACCGTGAGCGGCCCGACGAGCGAGGCGATCAGCGCCAAGCACGTCATCGTCGCCACCGGCTCGAACGCGCGCGAACTGCCGGGTTCCCCGTTCGACGAGAAACTGATCCTGTCGAACACGGGCGCGCTGGCGATCGAAGCCGTGCCGGCCAAGCTGGGCGTGATCGGCGCCGGCGTGATCGGCCTGGAAATGGGCAGCGTCTGGCGCCGCCTGGGCGCCGAAGTGACGGTGCTGGAAGGCCTGCCGGTCTTCCTCGGCGCCGTCGACGAGCAGATCGCCAAGGAGGCGGCCAAGCTTTTCGCCAAGCAGGGCCTGTCGATCAATCTTGGTTGCAAGATCGGCACCATCACGCCGGGCAAGAAAAACGTCACCGTTGAATACCTCGACGCCAAGGGCGAAGCGCAGAAGGCCGTCTTCGACAAGCTGATCATCTCGATCGGCCGCACGCCGAACACCAACGGCCTGGGCGCCGACAAGGCCGGCCTGCAACTCGACGAACGCGGCTTCATCGCCGTCGACGGCGATTGCAAGACCAATCTGCCCAACGTCTGGGCGGTGGGCGACGTGGTGCGCGGCCCGATGCTGGCGCACAAGGCGGAGGAGGAGGGTGTCGCGGTGGCCGAGCGCATCGCCGGCCAGCACGGCCACACCAACTTCAACACCATTCCCTGGGTCATCTACACCTCGCCGGAAATCGCCTGGGTCGGTCAGACCGAGCAGCAGTTGAAGGCGGCCGGCGTGGCCTACAAGGCGGGTACCTTCCCCTTCATGGCGAACGGCCGCGCGCGCGCGCTGGGCGACACCTCGGGCATGGTCAAGTTCCTGGCCGACGCCGTCACGGACGAGATCCTCGGCGTGCACATCGTCGGTCCGATGGCTTCCGAGCTGATCTCCGAAGCCGTCGTGGCGATGGAGTTCAAGGCCTCGGCCGAAGACATCGCGCGCATCTGCCACGCCCATCCGTCCCTGTCGGAAGCGACCAAGGAAGCGGCGCTGGCCGTTGACAAGCGCACCTTGAACTTCTAAGAAAGTTCCACCCCCACGGGCCGGCCGGCGCGCAAACGCCGGGCGGCCCGTTGTACGTCGAAACGAAACCCATGAACGTCGAAGAGTTTTATCAGCACGCGTTGCAGCAGCGCGATTTCAAGGCCGACCCGGCGCAGCGCCGCGCCGTCGACCGCCTGCAGCGCGCGTATGAGGAATGGGCCGTCTACAAGGCGCGCCGTTCGAGCAGCCTGAAGCGCCTGATCAACCGTCCCGAGGTGCCGCGCGGCGTCTACATGTGGGGCGGGGTGGGGCGCGGCAAGTCCTTCCTGATGGACAGTTTCTATTCGGTCGTGCCGCTGGTGCGCAAGACGCGCCTGCACTTCCACGAATTCATGCGCAGCGTGCACCGCCAGCTCGACGAGATGAAGGGTGTCGCCAATCCCCTCGACGAGGTGGCCAAGCGCATCGCCAAGAAGTACCGCCTGATCTGTTTCGACGAATTCCACGTCTCCGACATCGCCGACGCGATGATCCTGTACAACCTGTTGGGGGCGCTGTTCGAGAACGGCGTCTCCTTCATCATGACCTCCAACTACGATCCGGACCTGCTGTATCCGGACGGCCTGCACCGCGACCGCATGCTGCCCACCATCGCGCTGCTGAAGGCGAAGCTGGACGTGATCAACGTCGACGCCGGCGTCGACTACCGCGGCCGCGCGCTCGAGCAGGTCGAGTCCTACTACACGCCGCTGGGCGCGGCGGCCGACGCGTCCCTGCGCCACGCCTACGCCAACGTGGCCGAGACGGCCGACGAGGACCCGCGCATCCGCATCGAGGCCCGCGAAATCCACTGCCTGCGCCGCGCCGGCGGCCTGATCTGGTTCGACTTCGCCACCCTGTGCGGTGGACCCCGCTCGCAGAACGATTACCTGGAAATCGCCAGCCGCTTCCATACCGTGATATTGTCCTCGATTCCGGCCATGTCGGCCGGGATGTCGTCCGAGGCGCGCCGCTTCACCTGGCTCATCGACGTCTTCTACGACCAGGGCGTGAAGCTGCTGATGTCGGCCGAGGTGGCGCCGGAGCAGTTGTACACGAACGGCATGCTGTCGAACGAATTTCACCGCACCGTCTCGCGCATCGTCGAGATGCAGTCGCGCGAATACATGGAAAAAGAGCAACGCGGCGCCGCCGACGCGCTCGCCTGATGCTGAAAAAGGACGCAATGATGATGGCAAAGTATCTCTCTACCCTGGCGCTGGGACTGGCGCTGGGCTGCGCCGCGCTGCCGGCCGGCGCGCAGGAACTGGGCCAGGCCGTGATCGGCGCGCCGATCGTGCCGCCCACCCATTCGCTCGAGCAGGCCGACGCCAAGCTGGCCGACGTGGCCAAGCGGCGCGCCGCCGCCGAGGCCCGCTTCGCCTACCGCGAGGGGATTTGCTATACGCAGTTCTTCGTCAACCGCTGCCTGGACAAGGCCAAGGACGAGCGCCGCGCGGTGCTGGTGGAGTTGCGCGGCATCGAGGGCGAGGCCAACCACTTCAAGCGCGCGACCGCCGTCGCCCAGCGCGACGCGGCGCTGGCCGAGACGCAGCAGTCGGCCCAGGCGCTGGCCGCCACGCGCGCGGCGGCGCCGCCCAAGCATTTGCCGCAGCCCTACGCGGCGGTGGCGCCGGCGGTCGGCAAGAGCACGGCGCAGCGCCAGGCCGACTATGAGGCGAAGGCGAAAAAGCAGGCCGAGCGCGACAGCGCCGAGGCCGGCCAGCGGGCCGCCAACGTGGCCGCCTTCGCGGCGCGTCAGCGCGAGTCGGCGCAGCGCCAGCAGCGCGTGCTCGACAAGCAGGCCGAAAAGGACGCCAAGGCGGCCGCCAAGGCGCGCGAGGACGCGGCGGCGGCCGCCAAGAAGTAGCGGCGCGGCGCGCGCCGGCTCAGTCTCTCAGGCCGGGCGCGCCAGCAGTTTCAGGATCGCCAGCGTGCAATTGTCGCCCTTGCCGGCGGCCCGTTCCAGGGCCTTGTTGATCAGCCTTTCGGCGCCCGCGCGCGGCGTTTCCCGGGCCACCACGGCGGCCAGTTCGGCGTCGCTGAAATACGGCCACAGGCCGTCCGAGGCGAGCAGGAAGGCGTCGCCGGCGCGCAGGCCGTCGTACTGGCCGGACGTGACGAAAGGTTCCCGGCAGTCGTTGCCCAGCGCGTTGTTGAGCGGCGCCGACTGGCGGTGCGCGCGCGCCGCCTGTTCCGGCACGCCCTCGGCCAGCAATTGGCGCAGATAGGCGCCGTCGTCGCTGCGCAGGGCGCAGGCGGCGCCGCTGAAGCGGTACAGGCGGGGCGCGCCGACCTGGGCCCAGACGGCCTGGCCGCGCGGCGTCAGCACCAGCAGGGCCAGCGCGGCGCGCGCGCCGCCGCCGGCGCCGGGCGGCGTCATCTTGATGATCGCGTGCGCCTCGGCGATGATCTCGCGCAGCAGGGCGGCGACCCGCTCGGCGCCGCTGTCGGCGTCGGCGCTGAAGGTGTCGAAGAGTTGCTTGCAGGTGTGCAGCACCTGCTCGGCGGCGCCCGCGCCGCCCTGCGTGCCCTCGGCCAGCACGGCCAGCACATGGCCGGGCGCGCGCGCGCCGGCGTACAGGGCGCAGCGGTCGTTCTGCTGTGGCCGGCCGGCGATGTGCTGGCCGGTGCCCGCTTCGATTTTGTATCCGCTCATAGGGAACTTCGCTCCGGATTGACCGCGCGGGGAGGCGCGCCGCCGCCTCTTGCTAGAATGCAGGTTGGCGGCGGCGTCGGCGTAGATTAAACTATCGCCTGTAAGCTGTTTTGTTGCAAGCAAAGGTTGTTGATGGGACGAAACTTTGGCCACGCGTCCCTGTCCACCCCTCCCGGAACGATAGGTATCAAGCACAGAGAATGCGACACATGACCGATGCACAGGAAATACAGCGGCGCCTGGTGGAACTCGATGTCGAACATCGCGACCTGGACGCCGTCATCGAATTGCTGATACTCGATGGCCACCACGACGAGTTGCAGTTGCGCCGACTGAAGAAGCGCAAACTGCAGCTGAAAGACTATATCACCCTGTTGAAAATGCAATTAGTGCCCGATGTTCCGGCCTGACCGGCGCCAGTAGCGTCCCGCCCCACCAAAGTATATTTTGACCGAACAATTGATTCTGCCCTCCAGCGCGGCCGGCGCCAGCGCCGCGCCCGACTCCGCCGCCGTTCCCGGCGCCATCGCGGGCAAGCACGACGCCGACATCGAACGCCTGTTCGGCGCCGGCGGTCCGCTCGGCCCGGCCGTCGGCAGCTACCGCCCGCGGCGCTCGCAAACCGAGATGGCCAAGGCCATCGCCGCCGCCATCGACGGCCAGTCCACGCTGATCGCCGAGGCCGGCACCGGCACGGGCAAGACCTTCGCCTACCTGGTGCCGGCCCTGCTGTGGGGCGGCAAGACCATCGTCTCGACCGGCACGAAGAACTTGCAGGACCAGTTGTTCCTGCGCGACATACCGACCGTGCGCGCCGCCCTGCAGGCGCCCGTCTCGGTGGCCCTGCTCAAGGGGCGCTCGAACTACGTCTGCCACTACCACCTCGAGCGCACCCTGCAGAACGGCCGCATGACCTCGCGCGACGACGTCGGCCACCTGCGCGAAATCTCCCGCTTCATCAAGATGACCAGCTCGGGCGACAAGGCCGAGCTGACCAAGGTGCCGGAGAACGCCCTGATCTGGAACCTGGTGACGTCGACGCGCGACACCTGCATGGGCGCGGAATGCCAGTACTACCAGGATTGCTTCGTGATGAAGGCGCGCAAGGAGGCCCAGCAGGCCGACATCGTCGTCGTCAACCACCATCTGTTCTTCGCCGACGTGGCGCTGAAGGACACCGGCGTGGCCGAACTGCTGCCCTCGGCCAACACCATCATCTTCGACGAGGCGCACCAACTGCCCGACACGGCCACTCTGTTCTTCGGCAACACCGTCTCGACCTCGCAGGTGCTGGAGCTGTGCCGCGACGTGCTGGCCGAGGGGCTGGCGCACGCCCGCGGCATCGACTGGGGCAAGACCGTCACCGTGGTCGAGAAGGCCGCGCGCGACCTGCGCCTGACCTTCCCGCAGGACATCGTGCGCCTGTCGCTGGCGCAGATCGCGCCGTCCTCGGACTTCTTCCCGGCGCTGGAAACCCTCAAGGACGAGCTCGACGGCATGGTCGCCGTGCTGGAGACCCAGGCGGAGCGGGCCGAGACGCTGGAGCAGTGCCGCAGCCGCGGCGTCGAGCTGGCCCAGCAGATGGCGCGCTGGAAGTTCGACCCGAAGGCCAAGGTGGCCGCCGGCGAGGAGGCCGTGTTCTGGGTCGAGGCCTTCTCCAGCTCGCTGCAATTGCACCAGACGCCGCTGTCGATCGCGCCCATCTTCAACAATCAGCGCGAGGGCGTGCCGCGCAGCTGGATCTTCACCTCGGCGACGCTGGCGGTGAAGAACGACTTCAAGCACTTCTCCGAACAGATGGGTCTGGCGGGCGAGCCGGCGCACACCTGGCCCAGCCCCTTCGACTATGAACGCCAGGGCTTGCTGTACGTGCCGCAGAACCTGCCGCAGCCGAATTCGATCGGCTACACCGACGCCGTGCTCGACTGCGCGCTGCCCATCATCGAGGCGGCGGGCGGGCGCACCTTCCTTTTGTGCACGACGCTGCGCGCCGTGAAGCGGGCGGCCGAGCGCCTGACCGACGAGTTCGCCAAGCGGGGCTTGAATTTCCCCCTCTTCGTGCAGGGGGAGCGGGGCCGCACCGAGTTGCTCGACCAGTTCCGCGCCGCCGGCAACGGCGTCCTGATCGGCAGCCAGAGTTTCTGGGAGGGCGTCGACGTGCGCGGCGAGGCCCTGTCCCTGGTCATCATCGACAAGCTGCCCTTCGCGCCGCCGGACGATCCGGTGCTGGCCGCGCGCATCGAAGTGATGGAGAAGCAGGGCAAGAACGGCTTCATGCACCACTCGCTGCCGGAAGCCATCATCAACCTGAAGCAGGGCGCCGGACGGCTGATCCGCGACGAGGGCGACCGCGGCGTGTTGATGATCTGCGACCCGCGCCTGATCTCCAAGCCCTACGGCAAGCGCATCTGGCAAAGCCTGCCGCCGTTCAAGCGCACGCGCGAGCAGGCCGACGTCATCGCCTTCTTCGAAGCCCTGGCGCAGCCGCAAGCCGAGGCCTGAGTCCGGGCCGGCTCGCCGCCGCGCCGTCGGACCAGGCCGGCGGCGCCGGCGTTTGCGCGTC
>JANXSQ010000065.1 GCA_025356595.1 Janthinobacterium sp.
CCGCGCGCGGCCCTGGCGGTCGGCGGCGAAGCGCGCCAGCAGCTCCCGTTCGGCGGCGCCGCCGACGCGGCGCCGGGCCGTCTCGCCGCCGCCGATGGTCGGCACCTGCGCGGCGACGCAGCGCACGCGCCGGTCGCCGGCGGCGGCGACGATGGCGTGGCCGCCGCTGTAGCTGCTGCCCCACAGGCCGACGCGTTGCGCGTCCACGCCGGCCAGGCCGCAGGCGTAGGTGAGGGCGTGGCGGATGTCCTCGACTTGCCGCCACGGGTCGATCTCCGCGCGCGGCCGGCCGTCGCTGGCGCCGAAGCCGCGCTGGTCGTAGAGCACGACGAGGTAGCCGCGCGCGGCGAATTTCTCGGCGTAGCGGTCGACGAACATTTCCTTGCTGGTGCCGTAGCCGCCGCTCATGACGATGGCGGGCGCGGGCGCGGGCGCGTCGGCGCCGCCGGCGGGCCGGTAAAGCCAGCCGCGCAGGGTGATGCCGTCGGCGTCGAAGGCGATATCGCGGCGGGTGAAGGGAAGGGTGGTGGCGGGTTCTTGCGGCATGCTGGCTCCTCGATGTGGGCGGGCGCGACGCTGCGCCCGGCCTGATGCGAAGCGTAGCAAGGGAGGGTCGGCGCCGCCGCGCCGCGATCGCCGAACATGCCGCCGAATCGGACAAGTGCCGGCGGCGCTACCCGGTCGGGGATTTGCTGGGCGGGTAACCCATGAAGCGGCGGAACACCTTGCTGAAGGCGCCCGGCGTGTCGTAGCCGAGGTCGAAGGCGATGGCGGTGACGGCGTCGCCCGCCGCCAGGCGCGGCATGGCGGCCAGTATGCGCACGTGTTGGCGCCACAGCGTCAGGGTGACGCCGAATTCGCCCTGGAACAAGCGCGCCAGGGTGCGGCTGGAGGCGCCGGCGAACGCCGCCCACTCCTCCAGTCCGCGCGGGTCGCCGGGCGCGGCGAGGATGGCCCGGCAGACGCGCGCCAGGCGCTTGTCGCGCGCCGCCATCAACTCCAGGCCGGCGACGCAGCCCATGGCGGCGATCTCGCCCGGCAGCAGCGCCATCACGGCGGCGTCGTGGCTGCCCTCGGCGTAGTCGAGCGGGATGGCGGCGGCGCGCGAAATCAGGCTGCGCAGGAAGGCCGAGACGGCGAACACCCGCGGCTGCGAAGGCAGGGCGGCGCCGGGCGCGTCGGCGCGGATGTACAGCGTTTCCAGGCTGACCCGGCCGTGCGCCAGCATGGCGTGCTCCACTTCGGCCGGCATCCACAGCGCGTGTTGCGGCGGCACCAGCCACAGGCCCTCATGGCTGGAGACCTCCATCAGCCCGGCGCTCGCGTAGATCAACTGGCCGCGCGCGTGCCGGTGCGTGTCGACGCGGAAGCCGTCGGGATAGGTCTTGGGCATCACGCCCAGCGGCCGCTCGGCGTTTTCATAGTCGCTGCGCTGGCTGCTTTTGCCGGGCAGGGGATCTTGATGGAATGTACTGTTCAATAAAGTGCTAGTGGGTGAGTTTGAGAACCAGTCCGGCGATCAGTCCCATTTGCAACAGGCCGACACCCACCACCCATCGCACCAGTTCCGCCTTCGTGTCGGAATTCATGGTTTTCATGTCTTGGTGCAAGGAATGGATAGCGGAGCGGATGGCACCGAGCTCCAGGGTGACGTCTTGCTTGCTCGAAAAACGATCCGCAATACTCGCGTCCTCCGCGCCGATGACTTCGGCGAGCACGGCGGCCTGCACCTTGGCCTGATCAATCGAAAACCCCGCACTCTCGAAGCGCTCCACCATTTTCAAGGTGTCAAACGGGACAGATGCCATCAAATTCTCCAGTAATTTGGCGCCGAATTGCATTTCCATAAATTATATTATGGGAGCACCCGAGCGCCACGCCAAGCCGCTTTTACGTGTTTCGCCAAGACTGTTTCGGCAGGGCCCCAAAGCGCGTCATCGAAGCATCGCCAGCGTGTTTGCTTCGTTCCTGATGCTCATGCACCCATCATAACATGTCCAAAAGTGCTTGCCGAAGCCGTGCTCGACTCCTGCATGCTTGTTCCCGGCGTCCCGTATGCATCGCCACATTGCCTTAGTTGATGAGGGCGGAAAAACCGAAAAACCGGGGGACAGACTGAGCTAACCCCGGTTACTACGCGTCAAGACCGTCGCGCGCCGTTCCCGTCTGCCGTAGAAATAGTTTGCTACAGCAACAGTCTGTTGTGGTAACTATTTCCGCAATGATATAAAGTGGATAATTTTATTGTTTTGATAAAAATATGCAAGCGCTTATCCTCCGTATTTCTTGACGAAATACTTTTTAAAATGAGTATCTGCAGGAGTGGAAGAAACAATGAAATTGATATCAAATAGCGCAATGCCGATCGCGCGCACCCTGGCTTTGGCGCTGCTCGCTTGCGGCGCCGCCCGCGCTGAGGTGTCGGAACAAGCGCCGGATGCAAAGAGCGTGCCGCGGGACTTCCGCGGCACTGGCCTGACCTTAAATAATTTCCCCCTCTGCACGCCGAGTTTGAAAGGCGATTTCATCGACGATACGGCATGGCTTTTCCGGCGCGTCGAACCGGCCGACTGCGCCACGACGACGCTCTCCACCCCCATTTTTTCCTGGACGGTGCCATGGGATATCCATCGCGACGCGAACAAGCAGATCGATATCGACATGGTGTTGCAGTTGCGCCGAATCGACGCCGAGGGCGTTTCCACGGCCCTGCGTCCGGTCGCCACGAAGGTGCCGCGTCTGTTGTTGACGAGCGAGGAGCTGGGCAGCGGCACGTACGAGTGGACGGTGAGCTACACCAAGGCGAACTTGGAGGAAAAAATCAGCACGCCGCGGCGTTTCGTCATCGCCGCCGGCGCCGTGGCCTTGCCCAGCGGCGCGGCGCTGGCGCAAACCGTCGCGAACAAGGCCAGTCCGCGCGCGCTGCCCGACCACGCCGACTTCGCCAAAATCGTGAGGGACGCGAAGGCGGGCGAGTACGGCGTCGCCTACAAGGCGTTTTCGGACCGGGCGAAGCAGTTGATGGATTTGAAGCTCCCGCTCATGCCCGCCATGTCCGCCGCCGCACCGAATTCGCAGGCCTACCTCAACTGGAAGGTGGGCCTGATGCACGACGCGAGAATCGAACTCGAAGCCATCGAGACATTGGCTTACGCGGGGCGCTTCCAAAACACGGAAAAGTTTGAGCCGGCCGGCATCGCGCGCCTGCTCAACCTGGCGAAGTGGGACACGCGCGGCGTCACCGGCGAGGTTTTCCAGGAGCAGGCGAACCGGGAGGTCTATCTGGCGCTGGCGCTCGGGCTCGACCTGTTCGGCGCCAAGCTGGACGCCGCGAGCCGGAAAATCGTCGTGGACTCCTTGGTGGACCGCCTTGGCCAGGTCCAACCGAAATTCGCCACCCTGGACCAGAAACCCTACGACCCCCATTTGTTCACGGACACCTGTTACTTCACCGAAGCCCTGATGTACGTGGCCGGTCTTCCCGAGTTCCAGAACGACCCACAGATGCGGCGCTGGCTGGAGAACTCCTGGGAGACTTACATCACTATGCTGGGCGTCTGGGGCGGCAGCGCGGACGGCGGCTTCGCCAACGGCGGCGCCTACGGCTGGTATGCGCTGACGTCCTCGGCGCGCATGATGGCGGCGGCGAAACTGATCGCCGGCGTCGACGTGACGCCGCTGCCGGCGGCCGGGCGTTTCGGCGACAACCAGATCGCCTTCACCCCGCCGGCCGCCGCCTTGCGCGGCCAGTTCGGCGACGACCTGGAAGCGCGCAAGCATTACGCCAATTACTCAAGTGATGCGTATCGCCTGTACGCCAGCGTCACCGGCAAGCCGGAACACGAATGGTACTGGCGCGCCGATCCGAGTAATGTCTCGCAGGCCGTTCCGCTGCAGCCCATGCATTACCTCTTGCTGGCCCTGCGCGTGCCGGGCCCGCCGCTGCCGCGCGACGTGGTGCTGCCGCGCGCCTGGGTGTTCGAGGACGCCGGCCTCGTGGCGATGCACAGCGCCACCGCCGACCCGCGCCGCAGCAGCGTGTTTTTCCGCTCCAGCCGCTTCGGCAGCTCCAACCACGCGCACGCCGACAACAACGCCTTCACCTTCGTCTCGAAGGGCAGGGAGATGCTCATCAGCGGCGGCTATTACACGGGGTATGATTCGGACCACCACGCCTGGGTCACGCGCGCGACCCGTTTCAAGAACGCCCTGACCTTCGACGGCGGTATCGGACAGGCGGAGCCCGACAGTTCCAAGGATGCGTCGGGCAAGCCGGCCATGCCGGACAAGCCGGGCAAACCGTATACGACGATGGAAGCGCGCGGCGGCCTGATCAACTTCGGCGACACCGGCACCTGGGCCTACACGACGGGCGACGCGACGCTGGCCTACCAGTGGCGACCGACGCCGACGGTTTGGCGCCTCACGCCCACGCTGGACCATGCGATTCGCAGCGTCGCTTACCATCGGACGCAAGGCGTCGTCGTCATTTACGACTGGGCGGTGGCCAAGGTCGGTCAGACGAAGGGCTGGGAATTGAATTTCAATTTCCTCAACGAGCCGTTTTTGCGCGACACGACCCTGCACATCGTCAACGACGAAAACAATGAACGGGTCGAGGCTTGCGTCGACATCTATGGCCCCGCCGGCCACCTGTCCGTGACGAAGGGTTTTCCGGTGCCGCCGCCGCCCGACTTCCATCTGCCGGACCAGTACCAGGCGCGCTGGCGCATCGACGCGTCCAGCCGGCAATTGGTGGCCGTCACGGTCATCCGCGAGGATTGCCGACCCGTGCCCGTCGTCGTCGCCTTCCAGGGCGGCAACAAGGCTTCCGTGACCGTCGACGCCGAGGCGCCCTTGCTCTTCGACGAAGGCAAAATCTTCACCAACCCGTGACCTCCCCTTGAGGAGGTGCGCACCGCCGCACCAAATCGGTGCGGCGGTGCGCTTTAGGGCGCGGATTCCGCCGTCCCGGCCCGCATGCGCGCCCTTGAGTGCTGGCATAAATTGTGCTTAGAAGCTAAGAGTCCTACACCCGATTGTTTCTTATGCCCGATAGCGCCGTCCACCCGGTTTCGCCCGCCAGTCCCGGCGCCTGCCACGCGCGCCTGGTGCTGGGCTTCGCCGACGACGCCGGGACGACGCGCCTGGTCGAGCGGTCCCACTTCGGCCCCCTGCGCGTGCAGAAGGCGCTGTATCCGGAGGGCGGCGCCGTCTGCCACGCCATCGTCGTGCATCCGCCCGGCGGCGTGCTGGGCGGCGATCAGTTGGCCATCACGGCCACGGTGGGCGCGGCGGCGCACGCTTTCCTGACTTCGCCCGGCGCCGCCAAATGGTACAAGGCCAACGGCCACGTCTCGCGCCAGCGGGTGCATCTGCACGCCGGCGCCGGCGCCAGCGTCGAGTGGCTGCCGCAGGAGAGCATCTTCTTCGACCAGGCCCACGTCGCCCTCGAACACAGCGTGACGCTGGCCGCCGACGCCACCTACATCGGCTGCGAGATCCTGTGCCTGGGGCGGCGCGCCTCGGGCGAGTCCTTCAACAGCGGCAAGCTGACGCAACTGACGCAGATCCGCCGCGCCGGCCAGTTGATCTGGTGGGAGCAGGGCGCGCTGCTGGGCGGCGGCGCCATGGCGCGCAGTCCCCTGGGCCTGCACGGCCGCAGCGTCTGCGCCTCGCTGCTGGCGGTCGGCAAGCCCCTGCCGGCGGCGGCGCTGGCCAGCCTGCGCGAGGCCGGCGAGGGCGCCGGCGGGCAGTTCGGCCTGACGCACATGAAGGGCGTGGTGTCGGCCCGCTACCTGGGCGACGACAGCGAGCAGGCGCGCCGCGTGATGCTGGCCGTGTGGCAGCGCCTGCGCCCATTTTTGCTGGAGCGCGCGGCCCTTGTGCCGCGCATCTGGAACACTTGAACCGACGGGACATACGATGGATCTGACACCGAGAGAAAAAGACAAGCTGCTGATCTTCACCGCCGGCCTGGTGGCCGAGCGGCGCCTGGCGCGCGGCCTGAAGCTGAATTATCCGGAGGCGGTGGCTTTGATCAGCGCCGCCATCATGGAGGGCGCGCGGGACGGGCGCACGGTGGCCGAGCTGATGTCGGACGGCACCAGGATCCTCAGCCGCGCCGATGTCATGGACGGCATCGCCGAGATGATCCCGGACATCCAGGTGGAGGCCACCTTCCCCGACGGCAGCAAGCTCGTCACCGTCCATAACCCGATTCCATGATGCCCGCCTTTCCCCGTCCGAAGCGCTTTTTGAGGAGCCCAGCATGATCCCCGGCGAATACCTGTTGGAAGAGGGCGAGATCAGCCTGAACGTGGGCCGGGCGACGGCCACGGTGGTGGTGGCCAACCAAGGCGACCGGCCGATCCAGGTCGGCTCGCACTTCCATTTTTTCGAGGTCAATCCGGCCCTCTCCTTCGAGCGCTGGCGCGCCTACGGCATGCGCCTGAACATCACGGCCGGCACCGCCGTGCGCTTCGAGCCGGGCCAGCGGCGCACGGTGGAGCTGGTGGCGCTGGCCGGCGAACGCAGGGTGTTCGGCTTCAACGGCGCCGTGATGGGCGAATTGCGGGACACGGCGCCGGGCGCGCCGGCGGACCCGGCGCCGCAGGCCCCGGTAGGGAAGGACTGAGATGGCCACCATCCCGCGCGGCGCCTACGCCGAAATGTTCGGCCCGACCACGGGCGACCGCATCCGCCTGGCCGACACCGCCTTGTTCATCGAGATCGAGCATGACTACGCCACCTACGGCGAAGAGGTCAAGTTCGGCGGCGGCAAGGTGATCCGCGACGGCATGGGCCAGTCGCAGCGCAGCGCCGCCGACGTCATGGACACCGTCATAACCAACGCCGTCATCCTCGACCACTGGGGCATCGTCAAGGCCGACATCGGCCTGAAGAACGGTTGCATCGCCGCCATCGGCAAGGCCGGCAATCCGGACATCCAGCCGAACGTGACGATGGCTATCGGCGGCGCCACCGAGATCATCGCCGGCGAGGGCCTGATCGTCACCGCCGGCGGCGTCGACACGCACATCCATTTCATCTGCCCGCAGCAGATCGAGGAGGCCCTGATGAGCGGCGTGACGACCATGATAGGCGGCGGCACCGGCCCGGCCGTGGGCACGGCGGCCACCACCTGCACGCCGGGGCCGTGGCATCTGCACGCCATGCTGGGCGCGGCCGACGCCTTCCCGATGAACCTGGGCTTCCTCGGCAAGGGCAACGTCAGCCTGCCGACGCCGCTGGTCGAGCAGGTGCTGGCCGGCGCCATCGGCCTGAAACTGCACGAGGACTGGGGCAGCACCCCGGCGGCGATCGACAACTGCCTGTCGGTGGCCGAGCGGATGGACGTGCAGGTGGCGATCCACAGCGACACCCTGAACGAGGGCGGCTTCCTGGAGCACACCCTGGCCGCCTTCAAGGACCGCACCATCCACACCTTCCACACCGAGGGCGCCGGCGGCGGCCACGCGCCGGACATCATCGCCGCCGTCGGCCAGGCCAATGTGCTGCCCTCGTCGACCAATCCGACCCGGCCCTACACCGTCAACACGCTCGACGAGCACCTCGACATGCTGATGGTCTGCCACCACCTCGACCCGGCCATCGCCGAGGACGTGGCCTTCGCCGAGTCGCGCATCCGCCGCGAGACCATCGCCGCCGAGGACATCCTGCACGACATCGGCGCGATCTCGATGATGTCGTCGGACTCGCAGGCGATGGGGCGGGTGGGCGAGGTCATCATGCGCACCTGGCAGACGGCGCACAAGATGAAGGTGCAGCGCGGCGCGCTGGCGCCCGACTCTTCCCGCAACGACAACTTCCGCGCCAAGCGCTACATCGCCAAGTACACCATCAATCCGGCCATCACGCACGGCGTCTCGCACGTGGTGGGTTCGCTGGAGGTGGGCAAGATCGCCGACATCGTGCTGTGGAAGCCGGCCTTCTTCGGCGTCAAGCCGTCGATGATACTCAAGGGCGGGATGATCGCGGCGGCGCAGATGGGCGACCCGAACGCCTCGATCCCGACGCCGCAGCCGGTGCACTACCGGATGATGTTCGGCGCCTTCGGCGGCGGCCTGAAAAAGTCCTTCACCTTCGTCTCGCAGGCGGCCTACGACGCCGGCATCGGCGCCCGGCTGAAGCTCAACAAATCGCTGATCGCGGTGAAGAACACGCGCCATCTGCGCAAGAGCGACATGATACACAACGGCGCCACGCCGCACATGGAGGTGGACCCGGAAACCTATGAGGTGCGCGCCGACGGCCAGTTGCTGGTCTGCGAAGCGGCCGTCACGCTGCCGCTGGCGCAGCGTTATTTCTTGTTTTGAAAAGGATCTCCGATGTTGACCCTGCATAGCAAAATCAGCCACAGCGACGCCGTCGAGGCGCAACTGCTGCTGCCCTACGACCAGCGCGAGAAGTGCCGCCTGCGCGCCACCCTGTCCAGCGGCGAGGAGGTGGCCGTGTTCACCGTGCGCGGCACCGTGCTGCGCGACGGCGACCTGCTCACCGGCCCCGAGGGGCGCGTGGTGCGGGTGGTCGCGGCCATGGAGCCGACCTACCTGGTGCGCTGCGCCGACGCGCACACGCTGCTGCGCTGCGCTTTCCACCTCGGCAACCGGCACACCCAGGCGCAGGTCGGCGACGGCTTCCTGCGCATCCGCCGCGACCCGGTGCTCAAGGAGATGCTGGAGGGCTTGCGCGCCACGGTGACGCAGGAGGACGCGGCCTTCGAGCCGGAGGCGGGCGCCTACGGCGGCGGCCACGGCCACCACGACGAGGCCGGCCACCATCCGCTGGCGCCTATCCCGCTGCGGCAGAAAATCCACCGTCCGCACGATCCGCAGTGACGATGCAAGCGTCCGCCCTGCTGCACTTGCTGCAGTTCGCCAGTCCGGCGCTGCCGATCGGCGCCTACAGCTATTCGCAGGGGCTGGAGGCGGCGCTGGAGCGCGGCATCGTGCGCGACGCGGCCAGCGCGCGCGAGTGGATAGGCGCACATCTGCGCGAGGTGGTGGCGCCCTGGGAGGCGGCCGTGTGCTGGCGCCTGATGCACGCCTTCGCGGCGCGCGACGGCGCCGCCGTCGCCATGTGGAGCGAGCGCTTCATCGCCTCGCGCGACAGCGCCGAGTTCCGCGCCGAGACCATCCAGATGGGTTATTCGCTGAGCAAACTGCTGGCGGAACTGGGCGTGGCCGACGGCGCGCCGCTCGAGATGCTGCAGGCGCAGGCGGAAGTGGCGCTGCCGATGGCCTACGCCTGCGCCGTCGCCGCGCTGCAAATACCGCCCGAGGCGGCGCTGCTGGCGCTGCTGTTCGCCTGGGCCGAAAACCAGGTGCTGGTGTGCGTCAAATCGGTGCCGCTGGGGCAGGTGGCGGGACAGCGCCTGCTGCTGTCGCTGCGCGCCGAACTGGAGGCGGCGGCCATCACGGCGCAAACGGTGGCCGACGCGGACATGTGCAATTGGGCGCCGGGACTGGCGCTGCTGTCGATGCAGCACGAGGTGCAATACAGCCGGCTGTACCGCTCCTGAACGGGCGGCGGCCCGCGCCTGAAGGTGGCCGCCGCAGGATTTTTTTGCTTTTTAACCGGACTGAAAATATGACAACTCACACTTCCAACCCGCTGCGCGTGGGCATAGGCGGGCCGGTCGGCTCGGGCAAGACGGCGCTGTGCGAAATGCTCTGCAAGGGCATGCGCGAGCGCTACGACATGGCCGTCATCACCAACGACATTTACACCAAGGAGGACATGGAGATCCTGCTGCGCGCCGACGCGCTGCCGGCCGAGCGCCTGATGGGCGTGGAGACGGGCGGCTGTCCGCACACGGCGATCCGCGAGGACGCCTCGATCAACCTGGAGGCGATCGCGCGCATGCAGGCCGACTTCCCGGACCTGGACCTGATCCTGATCGAGTCGGGCGGCGACAACCTGGCCGCCACCTTCAGCCCGGAACTGTCGGACCTGACCATCTACGTCATCGACGTCGCCGGCGGCGAGAAAATCCCGCGCAAGGGCGGCCCCGGCATCACCCGCTCCGACCTGCTGATCATCAACAAGACGGATCTGGCGCCCTACGTGGGCGCCAACCTCGACGTCATGGCGCGGGACGCCAAGCTGATGCGCGGCGAGCGTCCCTTCGTGTTCACGAATCTGCGCAGCGGCGACGGCGTGGCCACGGTGATCGCCTTCATCCGCGAGCAGGGCTTGCTGGACCAGCACGGCGGCGCGGCGGCGGGAGAGTAAGGGCGTGTTGTGCGATTCGTTATTATATTTATAATAAATTGCTTTTATGATAGCGTTTCAGCTGCTACCCTTATTTGATCGACCGGCGGACTTCGCCCCGGCGACACCTATAAGGATACTATGCGCTCCCTTCGATTGTATGCGGTGGCCCGCGCCACCCTGCTCGCCGGCGCCGTCGCGTCGGCGCTGTACGCCGCGCCGGCCATGGCCGCCGCGCCCATGGCGAAAACGCCGGCGCCGGGATTTTTCCGCCTCATGCTGGGCGATTTCGAGCTCACCGTCATCAGCGACGGCACGCTGGCCTTGCCGGTCGGCGCGATCGTCAACAACGTGCCGCCGGCGCGGGTCGAGCAGGCGCTGGCCAAATCCTTCCTGAGCAGCCCTCTGGAAACGTCCTTCAATTCCTTCCTGATCAACACGGGCAGCAAGCTGATTCTGATCGACACCGGCGCCGGCCTGTTGTACGGCCCCAGCCTGGGCAAGTTGCGGGAGAATCTGCGCGCCTCCGGCTACCGGCCCGAACAGGTCGACGAGGTGTACCTGACGCATATGCACCCCGACCATGTGGGCGGCTTGCTGGCCGGCGAGCTGGCCGCCTTCCCGAACGCGGTGGTGCGCGCCAACTGGCATGAGTGGGATTGCTGCTGGAGCCGTCCGCCGATCGGCTCGCCCCAGCTGGACGTCAAGATGGTCACGCTGGTGCCGTACTTCAAGTCGGGAAAATACCTGCCCTTCGAGGGTGACGTCGAGCTGACGCCGGGTATCCGCTCGTATTCCAGCAAGGGACATTCGAGCGGGCACAGCAGCTTTGTGGTGGAAAGCAAGGGACAGAAACTGTTCGTGATGGGCGACCTGATCCATATCGCCGCCCTGCAGTTCGAGGATCCGACCGTCACCGTCAATCTGGACGGCGACAACGCGGCCGCCGTGGTGCAGCGCAAGAAGGTGTTCGCCAACGCCGCCCGGGACGGCTTGCTGCTGGGCGGCGTCCACCTGCCGTTTCCCGGCCTGGGCCATGTGCGCGCCAGCGGCGCCGGCTACCTGTGGTTGCCGGTCAATTACACGCAGATGCATTGAGGCGCCGCCGGACGGGCGTGGCCCGATGCGGCGGCGCGGCCTTGCGCCGGCGTTGCGGCGGCTGGATCAGGCCAGCGCGGGGTAGTCCGTGTAGCCTTCGGCCGTCGGATGGTAGAACGTGGCCGGGTTGGGCGCGTTCAGCGGCGCGTCCGTCTGCAGGCGGCGCGGCAGGTCGGGGTTGGCGATGAACAACTGTCCGAAGGCGATTGCGTCCGCCTCGCCCGAGGCCAGCACGCGCTCCGCCGTGGCCTTGTCCATTTTCTCGTTGGCGATGTAGACGCCGCCGAACTCCTTCTTCAACTGCGGGCCGAGGCGGTCCGCGCCGACGGCTTCGCGGGCGCAGATGAAGGCGATGCCGCGCTTGCCCAGTTCGCGCGCGACGTAGCCGAAGGTCGCCAGCGGGTCGGAATCGCCCATGTCGTGGGCGTCGCGCCGCGGCGCCAGGTGCATGCCGACGCGCGCCGCGCCCCAGACTTCGATACAGGCATCGGTCACTTCCAGCATCAGGCGGGCGCGGTTTTCCAGCGCGCCGCCGTAGTTGTCGCCGCGCTGGTTGGTGCTGTCCTGCAGGAACTGATCGAGCAGATAACCATTCGCGCCGTGGATTTCGACGCCGTCGAAGCCGGCCTTCTTTGCGTTTTCCGCGCCCTTGCGGAAGGCCGCGACGATGCCGGGCAATTCCGCCGCGTCCAGCGCGCGCGGCGTCACATACTCGCGTTGCGGACGCACCAGGCTGACATGGCCGCGCGCGGCGATGGCGCTGGGCGCCACCGGCAGGGCGCCGTCGAGGAAGATCGGGTCGGAGATGCGGCCGACGTGCCACAGTTGCAGGAAGATGCGGCCGCCCTCGGCGTGCACGGCGGCGGTGACCTGCTTCCAGCCCTCGACCTGTTCATCGGACCAGATGCCCGGCGTGTCGGCGTAACCGACGCCCTGGGCGCTGACGGCCGTCGCCTCGGTCAGGATCAGGCCGGCGCTGGCGCGCTGGCGGTAGTATTCCGCCATCAGCGCGTTCGGCACGCGGCCGGGGCCGTCGGCGCGGGAGCGGGTCAGGGGCGCCATGATGACGCGGTTTTTCAGTTGCAGGTCACCGATGGTGATGGGATCGAATAAATGGCTCATCATAATTCCTTGTGAAGTGCGCCCTGGGGCGCGGTGAGGGTGATTACAGTCCGCTGTTCATGTGTTCGAGAAAGGCCTGGATGGTTTCCTCGTTGCGCTGAAAAAAACTCCATTGGCCGACTTTTTTGGACGTGATCAGTCCGGCCTTCTGCAGCGTCGCCAAGTGCGCCGAGACGGTCGACTGCGACAGGCCGACGCGCTTGTCGAGCAGGCCGGCGCAGACGCCGAGGTGCAGGGAATGATCCTGCTCGGCGAAATGCAACTCGGGTTCCTTGAGCCACTGCAGGATCTGGCGCCGCACGGGATTGGCCAGGGCCTTGTGGATTGCGTCTATGTCCATCTGAAATACCTTAGTTCGTCGTTTTACGATGTATATATCGGAATTATTCAATTCCAATATCGCTATAGTACGATATAAATGAAAAGCCTGCAGGGCGCGCCCGGAACGCGCGGCAAGGCGCCGCGGCGGATGCCCGGATCAGGCCAGCTGGCGCAGACCCAGGGCCAGCAGCGCCGGCACGGTCTGGATGAAAAGGATGCTTTTCTTGACGGTGAGCGCGCCCCACACGCCGGCGACGGCCACGCAGGCCAGGCCGTAGACGGTGAAGGCGTGCGCGACGGCCGCGTCGGGCAGGAGGAAGCCGAGCGCCAGCGCCGCCACCAGGAAGCCGTTGTAGCAACCCTGGTTCGACATGGCGGGGCGGACGATCGCGGCGCGCTCCGCCGTCAGGCCGAAGACGCGGCGCCCGCGCGTGTCGAACAGCACGGTTTCCAGCAGCACGATATACACGTGCAGCAACAGCACGAGTCCGGTAACGAGTTGGGCCATGAATAACATCGATGCTCCTGCGGAAGGCAAAGTGGATGGGGATGAATTGTTGTCATCCATTATCGTCGAGCGCGGGCATTCCGGGGGCGCTGTGCGGCCGTCCCGGCGCGGCGAGCCCAGCGGTCGTCGGGCGGCGGTGCTACACTGGCGTCTTTTGCTCCTGTGGGGACGACCCCGCAACATCCGGGGCCAAGCGGGGACGACCCCGCCGCAACGGGAGAGTGATATGACCTGGTTTATTCTTTTTATGGCCGGCCTGCTGGAAATCGGCTGGGCGATCGGCCTCAAATACAGCGCGGGCTTCACCCGCCTCGTGCCGTCGGTGCTGACGGCGGCCTCGATGCTGGGCAGCGTCGTCCTGTTGGGACTGGCGCTGCGCACCCTGCCGCTGGGCACGGCCTACGCGATCTGGACCGGCATCGGCACCGTCGGCACGGCCATTTTCGGCTTCATGGTGCTGGGCGAACCGGCCGGCGCCGCGCGCCTGGCCTGCATCGCGCTGATCGTCTTCGGCATCCTGGGACTGAAACTGCTCTCGCCGCACTGATCGCGCGGACGTGGCCGCGCCTGCTCAGCGGCCGTTGAGCCAACGCTTGTAGATGCGCGCCAACTCGCCGCTGGCGTGCAGGCGGTCGAGGGCGCGGTCGACGATGGCCACCGTGGCCGGATCGGTTTTCTTGCTCATCCAGAAATAAATCGGTTCCTCCCTCAGCACGCCCGGCAGCAGCCGCACCGTGCCCTTCACCTGTTCGTCGCGCAAGAGCCAGGCCAGGGTCAACTCGTTCATATAGAAAAAGCGGCCATGGCCGGCGGCGACCTTGCGCAGATTGAGCAGATTGTCGCCGGTGCTGTCGTCGACCTGCAAGCCGAGCACGCGCAACTGCTGCGTGTAACTGGCGCCGCGCGCCGTGTTGATGAGCGGCTTGAGCTTGACCAGATCGGCGAAGCTGCCGGGCGTTGCCGTGTCGCCGATGCTGGCGGCCAGGCGATGGCGCACCGAATACAGGGGCGGGCCGACGATCTGCGCGACGTCGCGGCGTTGCTGCGTGTCGAGCAGGGCGCAGGCGGCGTCGACGAGACCGCTCTCGAGCGCCTGCTCGATCACCGGCAGCGAACGGGCCTCGGCGTTGTCGGCGAAGCGCAGGCGCGGCTCGATCCTCTCGATCGCATCCAGAATGTCGGGGCATACGCCGTCCATGTGGCCGTTGCGGGCGACCCATTTCGGCGGCATGCTCTCCTGCGCGTAGATGCGCAGCGGGACAGGTGCGGCGCCGGTGTCAGCGCCGACAGGCAGGCCTGCCAGCGTCGCACCAGCCAATATAGTTATCGCCAAGGTATTCATGTTGTCTCCTAGCTATAGATTGTAGTCGTCGCCGCGCCGCCGCGCCAGTCTCTCCAAATAAACCGGAAACCGGGGACAGACCATAATGCCGCTAAGTTAAGCTTTCTTGGTTAGCCGTTTCTCTGGATATCGTTGTGCCACCGCTTTAACGACCCGGTCGAATTTTCGTCCGGGTCGCTGCGCTTTCAGGTCGAGCACCAACC
>JANXSQ010000092.1 GCA_025356595.1 Janthinobacterium sp.
GCCGCGCGCACCAGCGCGGCGAAGGCCGGCGCCTCGCCGGCGCGCAGGCCGATGCAGATGCGCCGCACCACATGGGCCCGTTGGCGGAGGTTGCCCGGCCAGTCGTGGCGGCACAACTGCGCCACCAGCGCCGCCGGCGGCGCCGCCGCCTCGCCCGTCGCCGTCTCCCACTCGCGCAGGAAATGCAGGATCAGCAGGCCGATGTCCTCGCGCCGCTCGCGCAGCGCCGGCACGCGGATGACGAAGGCTTCCAGGCGCCGCAGCAGCGGTTGGTTGAAGGCCATCGTCTCCAGGTCCTGGTCGGTGGCGGCGATCAGCCGCGCCGCGCTGCGCAGGTTGACGCGCGCGCCCAGCGGCCGGTACTCGCCGCTCTCCAGCACGCGCAGCAGCATCGGCTGGATGGCCGCCGGCGTGTCGCCGATTTCATCGAGGAAGAGGGTGCCGTCGGCGGCCTCGGCGAACAGGCCCTGGCGGGCCTGCTGGGCGCCCGTGTAGGCGCCCTTCACGGCGCCGAACAGGTCGGCCGCCGCCAGCGCCTCGTTGAGCGCGGCCATGTTGACCGACACCAGCGGCGCGCCGGCGCGCTTGCCGGCCGCGTGGATCGCCTGGGCGGCGATTTCCTTGCCGGTGCCCGTCTCGCCCAGCAGCAGCACGGACAGGTCGGTGGCGGCCACCTGGCGGATCAGGTCGCGCATGCGGATCGCCGCGCCGCTCACGCCCAGCAGGCCGGGCAGGGCGTTGGCCTTGGGCAGCGCGCGCATCCAGTGCAGGCACAGCACGATGGCGCCGCCCAGCGCGAGCACCGCGCCGGACTCGATCTGCGCTCGCGTCACGTGGGCGCGCGCGGCGATCACCTCGCCGTTCAATTCGACCACCATGCGGCTGTGCGGCACGCTGATGGCGACGCCGTCCTCGGCGTCGCGGCGCAGCAGCAGGGGCTCGCGCGTGACGCTGCGCTCGCCCAGCGGCGCGCCTTCGCCGCCCAGCTTGCGGAACAGCGGCAGGAAGCGGCTCAGTTCGACGTCGCCGGCGCCGCCCGGGCCGATGAACTGCTGGCCGACGCGCTCGGCCAGCGGATGCCAGAGTATCGTCAGGCCGAGCAGCGGCGCCGACGCCTGCGACAGCGAGGCCAGCACCGAAGTCATTGTGTTTTCCGGGTCATTCACGGCTGAGGGCACTCCTGGTTTGCGCTATTGCTGCGGGGGCGCGGCGGCGCCGCGGCAGGCCGCCATTATCGCCGATCGCGGCGCGCCGGGACATGTAAATGGCCGCTGTTGACATGTCAAATTCCCTTGTTTTCCACCAAAATGACGGGTTCCGGCCAGGAAAACCGTGCATTCCGCTGGCACGGATATTGTATGTATAAGTTCAACGGTCGTGATAATGATGCCATGCTTTCGAGGGATGCGGATGAGGATATTGATGAGCGGGGATACAGTGCCCAAGGCGGACGATGCGGACCACGGCGCGGCGCCGCGCCCGGACGACGCCGGTGTCGCCGCGCCGCCGCCGGCCTCGGCGACCTTCGACGCCAACCTCAAGGCCATCCAGCAATTCCTCGCCAGCCTCTGAGGACCGGCCGCGGCGCCGGCGCCGCCGTTTACACTTTCAAGCAAAGTAGAAGTGCATGCAGAACCGCCATCCTATGCCCGCCAACCGCGTCGTCATGTATCTGCACAGCCCGGCGGCGCTGGAGTCCCTGCCGGCCTGCCTGCCCAGCCTGACGGCGCTCAACCTGTCCGCCTTCCACTGCGGCTTCCGGCGCGGCTTTCCTTACATCCACCTGAACGACCTGGAACCGGACGACCCGGCCTATGACCGCACCTGGGCCCTGATGCAGCAGGCCCAGCGCGCCGGCGTCAGGGTGCACGCCGTGCTGGGCGGCGCGCGCGCCGCCTACACCACCTTGTTCGAGGACTACGAAACCTTCTATCCGCTGTGGCGCGCGCTGCTGCGCGAATTCCGCTTCGACGGCGTCGACCTGGGCATCGAGGAGGTGGTCGCCCAGGACGACGTCGAGCGCCTCATCGACGACCTGCGGCGCGACTTTCCGCCCGGCTTCCAGATCACCGCCGCACCGCTGGCGCGCGCCCTGCGGCAGGGCTACGACCCGGTCTCGCGGCTGGTCTGGCGCCCGCTGGCCGAGCGCCTCGACTGGCTCAACGTGCAGTTCCACGGCGGCTTCGGCAGCCTGGCCAACTGCCGCGACTACGACGCCATCGTGCAGGCCGGCTACGACCCGGCGCAACTGGTCGGCGGCATCCTCGGCAACCCGGCCAGGGGCAGCGGCTACGTGCCCGTCGCCACCGTCTGCGCCACGCTGCGCACGCTGGCGGCGCGCTACGACGGCCGCGCCGGCGGCGTGGCCGGTTGCGCCGAGGCGCACGGCCCGTGCGAGCAGGTCGACCCGGCCGCC
>JANXSQ010000115.1 GCA_025356595.1 Janthinobacterium sp.
GGCGGCCGGCATGGCGCCGCTGGCCGGCGCCGGCGCCATGCTGGGCGGCACGCTGACGCGCGCCATGGCGCCCCTGAACGGCGCGCTGGGCGCCTTGGGCGCACTGCGGGGCGGCAAGTGAGCCGCGCGCGCCGCCGCGCATGGCCGCTGCTGTGGTGCGCGCTGTGCGCCTGCGGCGGCGCCGCCGCGCAAGTGGCCGGCGGCTCGGTCAACCTGATCGACGACGGCGCCCTCTCGCGCGGCGACGGCGTCATGGCTCTGAACCTGAGCGCCGGCGCCGGCAATGCCCAGACCAATCTGGCCGTGTTCGGCATGGCCGACGGCGCCCTTGCGCTCCGCGCCGCCAGCAGCCAGCGCAGCGCCTCGGCCTACCAGCGCGCGCGCGGCATGGCGGTCAGTGAGATCGGCGCGGGCGCCTTCAGCGGCGGCGACGGCTTGCTGGCGCTGAACCAGGCCGCCGGCGACGCCAACACGCAAGCCAATCTGGTCCTGGTCGGCATCGCCAGCGTCAGCGAGCTGTCGGCCGAGCAGTTGGGCGTGGCCGGCATCGCGCCGCCGCCGGCGCCCGCCGCCGGGACGGCGCGGCGCGTGCCGATCGCCGCCATCGCCGATACCGCCTTCGTCGGCGCCCACGGCATCGTCCAGGTCAATCAACTGGCCGGTTCCGGCAATAGCACGGCCAATATTTTCGCGCTCAGCATCAGTTTCGGGGCGCAATAAAAGTGTTGTCGCAGTCCGCGCCCGGAGGACCGGCCACAAGCGGGTCTTTCGGGAGCCTTGTTCGGGGCCACGCCCCGGTTTACCGATGCAGTACTCATCCTAAGGAAACATCATGAAATTCGTTAAATTTGCCGTCGCCACCGCCGTCGCCGCCGCCTTCTCCGCCCCCGTCCTGGCCGACTCCAATACCGCCACGATCACCGAAGTTACCACCATCACCAACGATGTCACGGTCAGTGGCACCGCCGTGGTCACCGGTGTCGTTCACGTCGCCGCGGAAACGGGTGCCTCGACCGACAACAACCAAACCTTGAACGGCGATCTGGTCATTAACGTTCCAGGTTCGAATCCCGTCGATGTGAAGAATTCGGCCAACGCACTGCAGGGCAACGCCGGGATCAACATTTCCGCTGGTGTCGGCAATGCCCAAGGCAACGAAGCGGCCATGGCTTCGCTGGGCGATGCCAGCGCCGTGTTCGCTTCGGCGCAAACCTTCTCGACCCAGACCGCCTCGACGGGCGCGAACATCACCGCCAACGCCACCAACACCGCGCTCCTGGAAAGCTCGCTGATGGGCGCGAACGGCAACGTCGGCTTCAACCTCGCCTCCGGCGCCGCCAACCTGCAAGACAACCAACTGGCCATCTCCGTGCGCGACGGCACCGCCGCCACCGGCGGCGGCATGATGGCCAAGGCCACCGGCACCAACAACCAGGACGTCAGCATGAGTGCGTCTGGCAGCGGCTCGACGAACACGGTCATCATCACCGATTCGATCGGCAGCACCGGCAATCTGGGCTTCAACATGACCGCCGGTCTGGCCAACTTGCAGCACAACAGCCTGTCGATCGCCTCCGCCAAATAAACGCGGCCAGGCACGACCAATACAACACTCACATTAAGGAAACATCATGAAACTCGTTAAATTTGCCATCGCCGCCGCCGTCGCCGCCGCCTTCTCCGCCCCCGTCCTGGCGGACTCCAACACCGCCACGATCACCGAGGTCACCAACATCACCAACGATGTTACGGTCAGCGGCACCGCCGTGGTCACCGGTGTCGTCCATGTGGCCGCCGAAACGGGCGCCTCGGCAGACAATAACCAAACCCTGAACCCCGACCTGAACATCAGCGTCACCGGTTCGAATCCCGTCGACGTGAAGAATTCGGCCAACGCCCTGCAGGGCAACGCCGGGATCAACATTTCCGCCGGTGTCGGCAATGCGCAAGGCAATGAAGCGGCCATGGCTTCGCTGGGCGATGCCAGCGCCGTGTTCGCTTCGGCGCAAACCTTCTCGACCCAGACCGCTTCGTCGGGCGCGAGCATCACCCCCAACGCCACCAACACCGCCCTCCTGGAAAGCTCGCTTATGGGCGCGAACGGCAACGTCGGCTTCAACCTCGCCTCCGGTTCGGGCAACCTGCAGGACAACCAACTGGCCATCTCGGTGCGCGACGGCACCGCCGCCACCGGCGGCGGCATGATGGCCAAGGCCACCGGCACCAACAACCAGGACGTCAGCCTGACGGTGCGCGGCGAAAGCCCGTCGACGAATACGGTCATCATCACCGATTCGATCGGCAGCACCGGCAACCTGGGCTTCAACATGACCGCCGGCCTGGCCAACCTGCAGCACAACAGCCTGTCGATCGCCTCCGCCAAATAAACGCGGATGGGCCCGTCCGCGCCGCCCGCAACGGGGCCGGACGGGGTTTTTCCCACTTTTCCCACCGGGGCCATCATGTGGATCCGATATTTACTGTGCGGCGCGCTGACGCTGGGCGCGGGCGCCGCCCGCGCCGAGAGCGACGCCGCCACCGCGCCGGTGCGACTCGGCGTGCCCGGCCTGCCGCCGCTGACCAAGCCGCTGCGCTCGCTGTACGCCCTGCGCTTCCAGCACGTCGTGCGCCAGGAGCGCGATTACACCTGCGGCGCGGCCGCTCTGTCGACCATCCTGCGTTATGTGTTCGCGCGCAACGTCAGCGAAACCGAGATCATCGACGACATGCTCAAGAACACCGATCCCGAGCAGGCGCGCAAGAATGGATTCTCCCTGCTCGACATCAAGAAGTATGTCGAGCGCATCGGTTTGCGCGGACGCGGCTACCAGGTCGACCGGCACAGCCTGCAGACCCTGAAAATCCCCGTCATCGCGCTGCAGAAGGTGCGCGGTTATCCGCACTTCGTCGTTGTCAAACGGGTCGCCGACGGCATAGTCTACCTGGCCGACCCGGTGCTGGGGCAGCGCCAGGTGCTGCTGGATGAATTCATCGAAGCGTGGAACGGCATCGTGTTCGCCGTCGTTGGCGCCGGCTTGCAGGCCGAGAACGCCCTGTTGAGGGATGCCGCGCACCCGGCCGGAGCCGCGCAACGGGCCGCCATCGCCACCACCGTGCTGGCGCCGCAACAGGATTTCGGCCTGCTCAACCTGGACGCGTTTTAATCATGCGCGCCGTGCGTCCGCGGATCGCCCGCCTGGCCTGGATGCTGGCGCTGCTGGCGGCCGGCCGCGCCGGCGCCGACGATTTCCTGACCGTCTGCACCGAAGGCGGTCTGTGCGGCGAGGTGCGCGCCATCGACGATGAACAGATGGCCGCCGTGGCCGGCAAGTTCACCATCGCCGGCGAGGTCGTCGGCATGAATCTGTTGTTGCACTCGGCCTGGCAGGCGGCCGACGGCCAGCGCCTCGAGGCCAGCGCCACGCTGGCCGTGCGCCTGCCGGCCTCGGGCCAGAGCGGGGTCTGGACCGATGCCCGGGCCAGCGGCAGCGCCGCGACGCCGGCGCCGCCGCAGCCGGCGGGCGGCTTCGTCGACGGCGGCGCCGGCCTGCGCGGCATGAACGGGGTGGCGCAACTGATCCAGGTGGCCGGCAACGGCAACGGCGCGGCCAACCGCGGCACGCTCGAGATTGGCACGCGGGCGCTCGCCAATCCGGCCGGCAACGGCCAAGTGAGCGCGGCCTACCAGGCCGCCAACGGGGCCCAGGCCCGCGTCGACGTCAACAACAGCGGCGCCGCCCTGCGTCTGACGATGCCCACAGGTATGGCCATGCAAAACGTCAGCACCAGCGGCATCATCGGCCAGCACATCGCCATCGCCGGCGACCGCCAGCAAGTGCTCAACCAATTGCAACTGCAAGTGCAAATCCTGCCCATGAGCAGCGCGCTGTACGGGGCCAGCGGCTTCACGCAGGCGCTCAACATGCTGCGCGGCCGCTAAGCCGGCAAAACCCCGTCCCAAGCTTTTTTGCTCAATATCAATGCGCGGGTATTTTCGCGCTCGTACATTGATTGGCGTTGCCTCTTTTAATCATTTTTCGGATCCCTCATGAATCTTTCCCATTTTCTGGGCGCGACGGCCCTGTCCTTGACACCGCTCGCCGCCTACGCCGCCGGGCAGGCCACGCCGGACGACGCCGCAGCGCAGCCCACGCTGCAGACGCTGTTGCGCCGCATCGATGCCTTGCAGACGCGGGTAGGCGAACTGGAAACGCAATTACTGGGCGAGGTGCGCGGCCGCGGGGCGCCGGCGGGACCGGCGGGACCGGCTGCGCC
>JANXSQ010000130.1 GCA_025356595.1 Janthinobacterium sp.
CGGCGCTGGACGGGGCCCGCATCGCCGAGTGGCGCACCCTGCTGGCCGGCCAGGACCTGGACGCTTGCGAGCTGTACGCGGCGCTGCGCCCGGCGCTGCGGCGGCAGTTGGCGGCGGCCGATTGCGCCGCCCTCGACAGCGCCATGGAGCGGCTCGATTTCAAGACGGCGCTGGTGCTGGTGGTGGCGCTGGAGGAATGATTTTTAAGCACTTCAACCACTGAAAGGGAAGAGCATGGACGCAATCGAACACCTGCTGGCCGAACTGGAGGACTTCGGCGCCGCCAACGACGCGCGCCACGACGCGCGCGCCAAACGCATGCTCAACATCACGCGCGACACCGGGCAATTGCTGGCGGTGCTGGTGCAGGCCGGCGCGGCCCGCCGCGTGCTGGAGATCGGCACCTCGAACGGCTACTCGACGCTGTGGTTGGCGCGCGCCGCGCGGGCGCTGGGCGGGCGCGTCACCACGCTCGAATACGCGGCCGACAAGCACGCGCTGGCGCTGGCCAACTTCGCCCGCGCCGGCCTGCAGGACAGCGTCCAGGCCGTGCTGGCGGAGGCCGGCGGCGTGCTGGCCGAAACGCCCGACGGCGCCTACGACCTGGTGTTCCTCGACTCCGAGCGCAGCCAGTACCTGGCCTGGTGGCCGCACATCGCGCGCGCGCTGCGCCCGGGCGGCGTGCTGGTGGTCGACAACGCCACCTCGCACTACGGCGAGATGGCCGCCTTCCTCGAGGGCATAGACGCCGACCCGCGCTACACCAGTTGCCTGGTGCCGGTCGGCAAAGGGGAGTTCATCGCCGTCAAGTCCGCTTAAAGGCCGCCGCCGATCCGGCGCCGCGCGCCGCCTGCCGATCCGGCGGCGGCGGGGCCGGCGCCAGGTGTGCGCGCGCCAGGCGGCGCAGGGCGGCCGTCGCGGCGTGGCCGTCGGCGCCCGTGACGAGGCCGATGCCGTGGCCCAGTTCCTCGCCCTGCGCCAGCTTGCGGTAGCAGACGCCGTTCAGGCGCAGGGCCGTGAAGGAGGCGGCCAGCAGGGCCACGCCCTTGCCGCTGGCGATGTCGCTGAGCAGCACATGGTGGTCGAGCGGTTCGCGCAGGAAGGCCGGGGCGAAGCCGTGGCGGCGGAACACGGCGTGGCAGTGGTCGAAGAAGGCCGGCTGGCGGGCCCGCTCGAACCAGTAGACGGCTTCCCCGTTCAGCTCGGCCAGGGCGACGCTGCGCCGGCGCGCCAGGCGGTGGCCGCTGGGCAGGGCCAGCATCAGCGCCTGCCGGCCCAGCACCTCCAGCTCCAGCTCGAAGCTCTGGCAGGGCAGGGCGATGACGGCCGCGTCGAGGCGGCCGGCGCGCACCGCCGCCACCAGGCGCGGCGAGGGCGCGAACGTCAGCTCCGGGCCGCCCGCGCCGAGCGCCTCGCCCAGCGCGGCCGTGAAGGGGCGGAACATGCCCGCCTCGACCGAGCTGGTCAGGCCCAGGCGCAGGCCGGCCGGCGCGCGCGCCGCCGCCATGGACGCCTCGGCGCGGTCGAGCAGGGCGAGGATCTGCCGCGCCTGCGGCAGCAGGTGCACGGCGGCCGGCGTCAGCGCGACGCCCCGGGTGTCGCGCTCGAACAGGCGCACGCCGAGGCGCGCCTCGAGCGCCTTGATGGCGCGCGACAGCGGCGGCTGGGTCATGTGCAGTTGCTGGGCGGCCTGGCGGAAGTTCAGGCACAGGGCCACGGCGACGAACATCTGCAGGCCGTGCGTATCAAGTTTTCTCATACCATCTAGGTATCACGAAATCGCTCATTCCACAAGCGCGGCGGCCCGCCTACACTGGCCGCTCTACTTGATTAACTGGGAGGGCGACAGCATGGAACAACGCATATTGGGCGGCAGCGGCATCGGCGTGGCGGCGATCGGGCTGGGCTGCATGGGCATGTCGGAATTCTACGGCGCCACCGACGAGGCGCAGTCGCAGGCCACGCTGGCGGCGGCGCTGGAGGCCGGCGTGACGCTGTTCGACACGGCCGACGCCTACGGCTTCGGCGCCAACGAGGAGTTGCTGGGGCGCTTCCTGCGCGGCGCCGGCGGGCGCGCGCTGGTGGCCAGCAAGGCCGGCATCGTGCGCGCGCCGGGCAGTTACGAGCGGCGCGTCGACAATTCGCCGGCCTACCTGCGCGCCGCCTGCGAAGCCTCGCTGCGCCGCCTCGGCGTGGAGAGCATCGATCTCTACTATCTGCACCGCCTGAACCTGGAGACGCCGCTGGAGGAGTCGCTGGGCGCGCTGGCGCGGCTGGTCGAGCAGGGCAAGATCCGCGCCGTCGGCCTGAGCGAGGTGTCGGCGGCGACGCTGCGCCGCGCCGCCGCGATCCACCCGATCGCCGCCGTGCAGAGCGAGTACTCACTGTGGACGCGCGATCCGGAACTGGGCGTGCTGCAGGCCTGCCGCGAGGTGGGCGCCGCCTTCGTCCCCTACAGCCCGCTGGGGCGGGGCTTCCTGACGGGCGCGCTGGCGGCGCCCGGCGCGCTGGAGGAGCGGGATTTCCGCCGCCACAATCCGCGCTTCTCGGCCGAGAACATGGCGCGCAACGGCGCCATCGCCGCCAGCGTGCGGGCCATCGCGGCCGAGCAGGGCTGCACGGCGGCGCAACTGGCGCTGGCCTGGTTGCTGGCGCAGGGCGCGGACATCATCCCCATCCCCGGCACCAAGCGCGAGGCCTACCTGCGCGAGAACCTCGGCGCGGCGGCGCTGCGCCTGGACGCGGCCGCGCTGGCGCGCCTGGACGCGGCGCTGCCGCTGGGCGTGGCGGCCGGCGCACGGTATACGGAGGAGGGCATGAAGGGTCTGGACGCCTGAGCCGGCCGGGACGGGGTCGACCGTCCCGTGCGGGACTTGTCCTACAGCCGCGCGTGTCTTTCTCCTATGCCGCGGCGGCGCGATGGGATCTACCATGAGATATCCCTGTCCGCTTCGTATTGACGCCAATGGTGTTTGATGAAGGTGATTGGGTGATCTCAAATCGTGACAAATGGAGATAATCATGGCCACATCCAACAGCGATAATAAACAGGCTAGCAAGCAGGGCGGCAAGTCTGGCGCGGCCCGGCAAAGCGCGACGAGCAAGCGCGGTTTCGCCTCGATGGACCCGGCGCAGCAAAGGGAAATCGCCAGCGAGGGCGGGCGCGCCGCGCATGAGAAGGGCACGGCGCACGAATTCACCTCGGAAGAGGCGCGCCGCGCCGGCGGCCTGAGCCACAAGAACGATGCCAACCGGCAAAGCCAGAAAGGCGGTTCGCGCGGTTAGCGCGGTCCGTTCCAGGGCGCGGCAAGCAAGACTTGCCGCGCCATCAGGCCGGCGGGGGACAGGAGTCGCCCGCCGGTATCTGTGTGGGAAAATTCCTGCAGTGTCTGCTGTTATCGTCCTACGACGGCGAGGCGGGGCGTGACCCGGGATGCGCCCGGGTTTGCGGCGCGTTCGCCGCCATCAAGTTTATCGAGACCACCAAGGAGCGTGTCATGAACTCATCGAATCAAGGTAACAGCCAAGGCCAGGGCGCCAACAACCAACAGGGCGCGTCGGCCGGCTCGCAGCAGGGCGGCGCGCGCAGCGAGCCGAACTTCGTCCTGGTCGATACCGATCAGGACTTCGATTCCGGCGACGACCAAAGCATATTGGGCGAGGTGCGGCGCGCCGACCGGACCCGCAGCCGGCAAAGCGCCGAGAACCAGAACCAGCAGGGCGGCCAGAACAAGTCGGGCGGCTGAGCCCGCGCCGCGCATCCGGGCCCGCATCCAGTCGATGGATGCGGGCCCGGATTTTTTTTGCCCGCAGCGCAGGAGGCGGACGGGGCGGGCGCCGTCGCGGGTGTTGACATTATAAATGATAATCATTATCATTTGCTGTCGACGCCAGCCTCGCTCCGCCTTCGCGCATGGGGCGGCCGGCTCGAAGCCCGTGCGCGGGCCGCCCCATTCCTGAAGAAAGACGCCTTTGAAGCATTCCGATTTACCCGCGCCGGCCGGCGCGCACGACGCCGGCCGCGCCGCCAGCCGCGCCGTCTGGCTGAAGAATCTGCACCAGTGGCACTGGATCAGTTCGGCCTTGTGCCTGCTCGGCATGCTGCTCTTCAGCGTCACCGGCATCACCCTGAACCACGCCGCGCAGATCGAAGCGAAGCCGGCCGTGACGCGCCTGAAGGCGGACGTCCCGGCGCCGCTGCGCGCCGAGCTGCAGCGCTACGCCGCCGCCCACGACGGCGCCAAGGAGGCGCTGCCGGCCGCCGCCGAGCGCTGGTTGCGCGACACCTGGTCGCTGCGGGCCGGCGGCCGCGCCGCCGAATGGTCGCGCGACGAAGTCTATCTGCCGCTGCCCAAGGCGGGCGGCGACGCCTGGGTGCGCATCGGCCTGGAGGACGGCGGCGCCGAGTACGAGGCCACCGACCGCGGCTGGATATCCTGGCTGAACGACGTGCACAAGGGCCGCAACACGGGCGTGGCGTGGAACTGGTTCATCGACGTCTTCGCCGCCACCTGTTTGCTGTTCTGCCTGACCGGCCTGCTGATCCTGAAATTCCACGCCGCCAAGCGCCCCTTCACCTGGCCGATGGTCGGCATGGGCATCCTGGTGCCCTGCGCGATCGCGCTCCTATTCATCCATTAAACCGACAGGTACACCATGAAACTACGCTATTCCATCGCCCTCGGCATCCCGCTGATCAGCGCCTCCGCGATGGCGGCCGATCTGGGCCTCAAGCTGGAGATCCCGCAGTTGAACGTGGCCGAATACCACCGCCCCTACGTGGCCGTGTGGCTGGAAAGCCCGGATCAAAAGGTGCTGGCCAATCTGTCCGTGCTGTACGACGTGAAGAAGAAGGACAACGCCGGCACGAAGTGGTTGAAGGATATGCGCCAGTGGTGGCGCAAGAGCGGGCGCGACCTGGCCATGCCGATGGACGGCGTCAGCGGCGCCACGCGCGCCCCCGGCGAACACACCCTGAGCTTCCCGGGCGCCAGGGCGGCCCTCGACAAGCTGCCGCCGGGCGAATACCAGATGGTCGTCGAGGCGACCCGCGAGGCCGGCGGACGCGAGCTGGTGCGCCTGCCCTTCCAGTGGCCGCCGAAGGCCGCAGCGGTCGTCGCCGCCAAGGGCAAGGAAGAACTCGGCGCCCTCGCAGTCCAACTCAAACCTTAAGGCCCGCCATGTCCATGACACTCAATAAATCCCTGCTGGCGCTGGCGCTGGTCACCCTGGCCCTGCAAGCGCAGGCGCACCGTCCCTGGATGGTGCCCTCGAGTTCCCTGGTCGACGCCAAGGATCCCTGGGTGACGGTCGACGCCGCCATTTCGGAGGGCTTGTTCGACATCGACCACCAGCCGCTGAAACTGGACGCGCTGGTGATCACCGGCCCGGACGGCGCGCGCGTGCAGCCGGAGAACGCCGTCACCGGCCGCCTGCGCAGCGTCTTCGACGTCAGGCTGGCCAAGCCGGGCACCTACAAGGCGGCCATCGTCACGCCCAGCGTGATGGCCAGTTACACCCTGAACGGCGAGATGAAGCGCTGGCGCGGCAGCGAGGAAGCCTTCGCCAAGGAGATTCCGGCCGGCGCCCAGGACGTCAAGGCGACGCGCCAGCTGAGCCGCCTGGAAACCTTCTTCAGCGCGACGACGACCAGCGAGGCGGTGTTCAAGCCGAGCGGCGTGGGCCTGGAATTCGTGCCGCTGACGCATCCGAACGATCTGCGCGCCGGCGAGAAGGCCACCTGGCGCTTCCTGATCGACGGCAAGCCGGCCGCCAACCAGGCCTTCAGCCTGGTGGCCGGCGGCGTGCGCTACCGCGGCGTGCTGGGCGAGATCCGCCAGAGCACCGACGCGAACGGCGACATCAGCTTCGTGCTGCCGGCGCCGGGCATGTACTACCTGAGCAGCAACTGGCCGGCCGCCGCGCCCGCCGTGGCCGGCCAGCCGGCGCCCGCGCCGGCGCGCCGCCTGAGCTATTCGGCGACGCTGGAAGTGCTGCCCCAGTAGTCCCCGCAACCAGCGGCGGCGCGGCGCCGGGCCCGGAACGCTCCGGTTCCGGCGCCGCCGCCGGCGGCGAGTTGAACCGTCCGCGCCGCTGCGGCATGGCGGCACGCGCCGCCCGCCCCCCTATTCAATGAGAAAAGACTGAGCATGCGCCGGGTACTCCTGCCACACCATTTTTCCCCGCAGCCGGCGCCGGCCGGCGCCGCGATCGACGATTTTTCCGGCCTGAGCATGGGCACCAGCTGGTCGGTGCGCGTGGTCGGCGGCGGCGCCGCGCTGCAGGAGGGCTTGCAGAGGCAACTCGACCTCGTCGTCGCGCAGATGAGCCACTGGTACGAGGACTCCTGCCTGGCGCGCTTCAACCGCGCCCCGGCCGGCAGCTGGCACACCCTGCCGCTGGAGTTCTTCACCGTCCTGTCCTTCGCCATGCAGGTGGCGCGCGCCAGCGCCGGCGCCTACGATCCGGGCGCCGGCGCGATGGTCAACCGCTGGGGCTTCGGCCCGACGCGGCGCTGCGACGAGGACGGTTTCGTCGCGCCGCGGCCGGACGAGGTGGCCGCGCTGCTGACGCACGCCCGCCGCCACGGCATCGAGCTCGATAGCGTGGCGCGGCGCGCCCGCCAGCCGGGCGGCGTGCTGCTCGACCTGTCGGCCGTCGCCAAGGGTTACGCCGTCGACTGCCTGGCGCGCCATCTGGAGGCGCGGGGCCTGCACCACTATCTGGTCGAGGTGGGCGGCGAGTTGCGCGGCGCCGGCCTGAAGCCGGACGGCCAGCCGTGGTGGGTGGCGCTGGAGCGGCCGGCCGACGTCGCCGACGGCCCGGCCGAGATGGCGCTGGCCCTGCACGGCCTGGCGGTGGCCACCTCGGGCGACTACCGGCGCTTCTTCCACAGCGGCGCGCGGCGCTATTCCCATACCATCGATCCGCGCAGCGGCGCGCCGATCGCCAACGAGCTCGCCTCGGTGACGGTGCTGCACGCCGAGTGCATGGCGGCCGACGCCTGGTCGACCGTGCTCACCGTGCTGGGCGTCGAGGACGGCCTGGCGCTGGCCGAGCGCCAGGGGCTGGCGGCGCGCTTCCTGCGCCGCGGCGCCGACGGCGCCCTCACGGAACACCTGAGCAGCCACTTACGGAGCATGCTGGACGAATGATTTTCACCGCCGATCCCACCCGCCTGGCCCTGTTGGCCGGCCTGTCCCTGAGTTACGCCGCCGTCTGCCTGGCGCCCTATCTGCGCGGGCGGCGCCGGCGCCGCGCCGCGCGCCTGACGGCGGCCGGCCCGGCGCCGGCCTGGATCGTCGCCTACGCCAGCCAGACCGGCAACGCCGAGGAACTGGCCGGCCACACGGCGCGCACGCTGCGCCTGGCCGGCATCGACGTGCGCCTGGCCGCGCTGGCCGAGCTGACGGCCGAGGATCTGCGGCGCGCCGAGCGCGCGCTCTTCGTGGTCAGCACCTACGGCGAGGGCGACGCGCCCGACGACGCGGCCGCCTTCCTGGGCCGGGTGATGGCCGCGCCGCTGGCGCTGGGGCAGTTGCACTACGCCGTGCTGGCGCTGGGCGACCGCGCCTACGGGCAATTCTGCGGCTTCGGCCGCGCCCTCGACGCCTGGTTGGCCGGGCGGGGCGCGGCGTCCTTGTTCGCGCGCGTCGAAGTCGACCGCAGCGCCGCGCCGGCCCTGGAGCACTGGCGGCGCCAGTTGAGCCATCTGGCCGGCACCAGCGACGCGCCCGACTGGAGCGCGCCGGCCTTCGCCGACTGGCGCCTGGCGGCGCGCCGCCTGCTCAATCCGGGCAGCGCCGGCGCGCCCGTCTACCACATTGAACTGGAGGCGCCGGACGGCGCCGCGCCGCATTGGGAGTCGGGCGATCTGGTGCAGGTGGCCGCGCCGGCCGATCCGGACCAGCCGCGCGAGTACTCGATCGCCTCGCTGCCGCGGGACGGCCGCGTGCACCTGCTGGTGCGCCTGCACGCCCATACGGACGGCAGCCTGGGGCTGGCCTCGGGCTGGTTGGCGGCGCAGGCCGGCATCGGCGCGCCGGTGGCCTTGCGGCTGCGCCCGCACCGGCGCTTCCGCCTGGAGGAGAACGCGGCGCGGCCCTTGATCCTGATCGGCAACGGCAGCGGCATCGCCGGCCTGCGCGGCCATCTGAAGAGCCGGGCGCTGGCCGGGCAGCGGCGCAACTGGCTGATCTTCGGCGAGCGCAACGCCGCCCACGACGAGCATTACCGCGAGGATATCGCCGCCTGGCGCGAGGCCGGCGTCCTGCCGCGCCTGGACCTGGTGTTTTCGCGCGACCAGGCGCAGCGCCTGTATGTGCAGGACCGTTTGCTGGGCAACGCCGACGAAGTGCGCCTGTGGGTGGAGCAGGGCGCGGCGATCTATGTGTGCGGCAGCCTGAGCGGCATGGCCGGCGGCGTCGACGCCGCGCTGGAGGAGATATTGGGACGGGCGGCGCTGGACGCGCTGGCGGCCGAAGGACGCTACCGGCGCGACGTGTACTGATCCGGCTTCAAGGGCGAGCCGGCCAGGGCGGGGAGGGGAGCGGGCCGGGCGGCCGCGGCGCCGCTTCCCGCCCTGGCCGGTTTACGCCTCCAGCTTGTGCGCTTGCGGCGCCTCGCTCACTTCCTGCAGGCCGCGCGCCAGGCTGGAGATGCTGGGATTGTCGATGAAGACGCAGCGCTTGCCGGTGCGCTTGCAGTAGTCCTTGACGCGCCAGTAGGCGCTGTGGCTGATGCAGCCGGTCTGGCAGATCACCAGGTCGGCCGCCGCCAGGCTCGAGTCGAGCAGGTTGGCGTTGTCCTCCAGGCCGCCGTCGTGGTGGGCGAACTGGGCGCCGACCCGCTCGATGAGGGCGCGGTAGGTGGCGACGTTGCCGCTGCGTCCGCCCACGCACAGCACGCTCTGGTCGAGCAGGCGGATGGGTATTTTCCTGGCTGGCGACTGGGCCGCCTTGGGCGGCGCGGCCGGCGCTTCCGCCGCGCGCGGCTGGGCCAGTTTCAAGTCGGCGATCTGCTGGCGCAGCTCGCGCTCGCGCTCGTCCATCAGGCCGAGGCGCTGCGCCAGGCGCTGGCGCGACTCCAGCCCCGGTATCGACTCCCGCAACTGCGCCAGTTCGGCGCGCAGCGCGTCGATCACGCTGTCGCGGCCGATGCACTGCGCGCGCGCCTGCATCAGCAGGGTGTCGGCCCGCTCCAGCTCGGCGCTCTTCTCGGCCAGTAGGCTGTGCGTGCGCTGCTGCAGGCGGGCCAGTTCCTGGCTCAGCGCGGCGTTCTCCTCCACCAGTTGCCGGAACTTGCCGATGTCGGCGCGCACGCAGGCGCCGGCCTGGTGCTGGATCATGTGCAGGTCGCGGCACATCTGCTCCTCCAGCTCGGTTTCGCAACGGGGATGGGTCAGGCCGGCCCAGAAGGCGCCGGCGACGTCGCCGTCGGCGACGGCCGTCCGCCATAGTTCGTGCACCTGGGCGGCGCTCCTGGCGGCGCGGAAGCGCAGGATCACGGCCGCGTAGCGGCGCTCGAATTCCTTTTGCAGCGCCTCCGACAGGCGGTTGCGGGCGCCGCATTCGGTGACGGCGCCGACGTGCACCTCATAGTCGTCGGCGATGACGCGCCCGCCCGTCATCTTGCCCACCAGCTTGCGCAGTATGCCCAGCGGCAGGCCGACGCCGACCAGCGGGCAGTGGCAGGTGTGCGAGAGTTCCCAGATGCGCCGGCGGCGCGAGCTCAGCGCCGCGGCCTCGGGCGCGTCGCCGGCGCAATTGCTGATGAGGGGGAGTTTATCTTTGTCACACATGGCGTGCCTCCTGTCCGGCGTTGGGATTGCCGGCCGGCGCGGCGGCCTTGGCGACGGACATGATGCGGCTCAGGAAGGTGCTTCTCGGCGGCGGGCGCGGCATGGCCCGCTCGACGACGCTGGCCCACTGCTCGGACAGTTGCTGGCAGGTCGCCTGCAGCACCGGCCCCAGATCGGGCAGGCCGGCCAGCGCCTTCAGGTGGCGCTCGATGACCGAGGCCAGCTTCAGGCAGGCGCCGCTCTCGGCGCTGCGCGCGGTGTAGTGTGACATCAGGTGCAGGACGGCCGAGAGCATCAGTTCGGGCTGGTGCGCGGCGTTGTTCTGGGACAGAAATATCGGGTCTATACGGTCGATCGCCATCAAACGCTCCTGTTCGGGTGCTGTGGCTGGCGACCGGCGGAGGGCCGGAACGGCTGGCTGGGGTGGGGGGAAGGGCAGGCCGCTGCGGGCTCAGGCGGTCAGGATCAGTTTGTTCAACTGGGTCACGCGCAGGCGGTAGACCTTGCCGGCGTGTTCGATTTCGATTTCCCGCCCGTCCTGCAGCAGGGCGGCGCTGGAGATGCGGCGCGGCGCCTGGGTGGACGCGGCGGCGGACGGGGCGCGCGGCGTGGACGTGTCGGCGCTGGAACTGGCTGTGTGGCTGTGCATGGATACCTTCTTCTGTATGCAGTTGAGAATGATTCGTATTTGCATTATTGTTGAAGGTGGCCGAAAATGCAAGCCCTTTTTTGCGGCGGCGGCGCGGATGTGCGCCAGCGTACGGATGCGCGTCCTTGCCGCGGCGTAAGCTGGCTGTATCGGCGGGAACATTCCGTCCGTCCGCGCCCAGGCGCCCACCCATGCGAGGAGAACATCATCGACACCATTTCCACCCACGTGGGCGCGCTGCGCCTCATGCGCCTGGCCGCCTTGCCCCTGTTCGGCCTGGCTCTGGGAGCGGCGCTGGCGCCGCCCGTCCACGCGCAGCAGCAGCAGCAGCAGGCCCACCGCGCCGGCGCGCCGCGCATCGAAGGCTTCAACGTCGACGAGGTGGGGCGCCTGGCGCCCGGCGTCGAACTCAATTTCAGTCTGTACGGCACGCCCGGCGGCAGCGCCACGATCCGCATCGACGGCGCGCGGCGCAATCTGCGCCTCGACGAGGTGGACGCCGGCCTGTACGAGGGCACGTACACCATCGGCAACGGCGACCGCATCGCCGCGCGCAGTCCCGTGACGGCCAATCTGCGCATGGGCCGGGAGGTCAGCAGCGCCGTGCTCAGCGAATCCCTGCTGCGCGGCGTCGGCTACCACGCGGCGCAGCCGAACCGCGGCCCGGCGCCGGCGGCCCTGCGCATCGAGCGCTTCGAGGTGCAGCCCGGCGAGGACCTGAACCCCGGCAGCGAGCTGCAGTTCAGCCTGCGCGGCACGCCGGGCGCGAAGGCCGACATGAGCATCGCCGGCAGCAAGGGCGTGTACTTCCTGACGGAGGAGAGCGCCGGCGCGTACGCCGGCAGCTATACGATCAAGCGCCGCGACCGCATTTCGGCCGACAGCGCCGTCGTCGTCAATCTGCGCAAGGACGGGCGCGTCGTCAGCGCCACCCTGCGCGGGCCGCTGCTGCTCGCCAGGGCGGCGCAGCCGGCGCCGCGGCCGCCGCGCGTCTGCGCCAATTGCGCGACGGTGGAGGCGGTGAACGTGATCGAAGTCAATGGCGACGGCAGTTATCTCGGTACCATAGGCGGCGGCGTCGTCGGCGCCCTGCTGGGCAGCCAGGTGGGCGGCGGCAAGGGCCGCACGGCGGCCGAGATCGCCGGCGCGCTGGGCGGCGCCTACGCCGGACGCAACATCGAACGCACCGCACGCGCGAGCTCGCATGTCGAGGTGGTGGTGCGCTACGCCAACGGCGGCGCGCAGACGGTGGCCTATCAAAACGATCCGGGCTACCGGGTCGGCGAGAAGATCCGGGTGGTCAACGGCACGCTGGCGCGCGACGAGTAAAAAGAGGCCCGGTTCCAGCTTGCGCTGTGGCCGGGCCGAAGCTGGGGGTCAATGCGGGTGGTTCAGATGACGGCGAGCAGTTGCGCCGGGGCCGCCTCGGCGCCGGCGCGCTGTTTCGCGGCGGCCAGCTGCTTGGCGCGCGAGCGCGACGGCGGCAGGCGGCGCAGGGTTTTCAGGGCGTCGGCGTCCTTGATGCCGATGGTGCGCTGGTCGACGCTGATGAGGCCGATTTCATTGAAGGCCGACAGCGTGCGGCTGACCGTCTCCAGGGTCAGCCCCAGATAGCTGCCGATCTCGTGGCGCGTCATGCGCAGGTTGAACAGCTTGCTCGAGTAACCCATCTGCGCGAAGCGGTCGGCCAGCGAGACGAGGAAGCGGGCCACGCGGGCCTCGGCGCTGAGCGCGCCCAGCATGCCGATCATGGCCTGCTCGCGCACCAGCTCGCGGCTCATGACGCCGTACATGACGTTTTCCAGCTCGATGTGGATGCGTCCCAGCGCCGTCAGTTTCTTGAACGGCAGCAGGATCAGGTCGCAGTCCGACAGGGCCACGGCCTCCGACGAGTAATGCTTGGAATGGATGCCGTCGACGCCCAGCATGTCGCCCTTCATCGGGAAGCTGAGCACCTGTTCGTTGCCGAATTCGTCGATCAGCACGGTTTTCAGGAAGCCCGAATTGACGATGTAGAGGGTGTCGAAGGGCTGGCCTATGGTGTGCACGCGCTGTCCGGTCTTGAACTGCACGTGCTGGAACAAGAGCTCGTCGGCGACGATCGAGCAGGCGGTGTTGATGTGCAGCAGGTCGCAGACCTCTTTCAGGTTCGACCACAAGCGCCCCTGCCGCTGGCGGCCCGCTTCCATGGACGTGGAGGCGGTGGCCGCCGAGGAGGCGGGGCGGGTTTCAGACGTTTGCGTGGACAGCATGCTCATCTCCTGTTGACGGGTACATCGAAGTTTGAATATTGGACGAAGCGGCAACTGCTCGGCGACACAATGCCGCCGCAGATAAGACCGTTCAGGCCCTTGTTCTGTTCAATCCACTGACGGCCCGTCGGGGATGGGGATAGCCGGCCAGCAACTTGATTCACTGGTTTCAGTATGCCAACGACGATGCTAGATTGATATCAGCGGGCGCTGAATATGACGGTAGGAGATGGCGCGCTCGCGTTAGGATTGCTCCTACAGCGCGGCGCCGGGGAAGGGCTCAGGTCTTGAAGGGCGAAAAGCCGGGGGAGGGCTCAGGTCTTGAAGGGCGACAGCAGGCGGTGCGCGACGGCGTACTGGACCATTTCGGAAAGCGAGCTCATGTCCATTTTCTGCATGATGCGGGTCTTGTGCGTGCTCACCGTCTTCACGCTCAGATGCAGGTTGTTGGCGATCTCGGTGATCGACTTGCCGGCCACGAGCAGCGAAAAGACCTCGAATTCGCGGTCCGACAATTGCTTGTGCAGCAGGCTCTCGTTGGGCATCATGATGTTGAGCACGAGTTGCTCGGCCACCTCGGCGCTGATGTAGGGCCGCCCCGAAGCCACCTTGCGGATCGCGCCGACCAGCTGGGTGCCGGCGCTCTCCTTGGTCAGGTAGCCCTGGGCGCCGGCGCGGATGGCGCGCACGGCGTATTGCTCCTCTTCGTGCATGGTGAGGATCAGGATCGCCAGCTTGGGCGCCTCGCTCTTGATTTGGCGGATCAGGTCGACGCCGCTGCGTCCCGGCATCGACAGGTCCAGCAGCAGCAGGTCGAAGCCGCCCTGGCGCACGTGGGCGAGCACCTCGAAGCCATCGATGGCCTCGCCAACGATATCAATGTCGGGGGCGCCGTCGAGTATGCGCTTCAAGCCTTCGCGCATGATGGTGTGGTCGTCGGCAATGACAATTCGGATCATAGGGGAAATGGTGGGATGTCCGCCCGTATTGGAGCTGGGGCGTGAGGTTGAACTGAATGCATCAGGGATGGAATATACTACTATATATTATGACTATTTTGCTATTTTCTTAATTCTTGGACCGCACACCGCTGCGCGGGGCGGCGCGCGCCTCGCGCGCGCTCAGGCGACGGGCTCCTTGATCAGGCGGTGCACCAGCACCGGCAGCGTCGAATGCGACAGCACCTTGTTGGTGACGCTGCCGAGCAGCAATTGCCCCCAGCCGCTGCGCCCGTGCGAACCCATGAAGATCAGGTCGCAGCCGTTCTGCTTGGCCATGTCGACGATCTTCGTCGCCGCGCTGTCGGAGAAGGCCGTGATGCCGCTGCACGCCAAGCCGCGCTTGGCGGCCGCCTCCTGGATCACGCGCAGATGGTCGGCGCCGGCCTTGTTCATCGCCGCCAGGTATTCGTCCTCGCTGGGGAAGGTGGGCGGGATGATCTCGATGTACACGGGATACTGGTACTCGGGGGCGACGTAGAGCGCCAGGATCTCGGCGTGCATCTGTTCGGCGAAGGCGACACCGGCGCAGGCCGTCATGTTGGATACGGCCGAGCCGTCGGTCGTAATCAGAATCTTCTTGTACATGGCAATTCCTCGATCAGGTGGGCGGGGACCGTTGGCGCGGCCGCGTCCTGGTTTCATTGTAGCCGTGATTCTAAGTATTTTCCTGAACTAATCATTTGACCTTAATCAACTTCGACGCAGTGCGTCGCCGCTTGGGGCGAACTCGGCGGTGAAATGCCGCGCCAATTTTGCGAATATGCGCGGCATTTGTCGGCGCCGGCGTGTTTTGCCGCGCCGTCCGATGGTAGTATTTCAAAATACAACAGTGGGAAACCCCGCCGCGCGAGTAAAAAACGGCCGGGATCGTCCTTTCCCTGCGCAAACAGCGTTTTCAGATTGAACAATCGGCCGGCGCCCTGCTACACTCGCGTAAGCGCTGAGGTATTGCCAGAAAACATCATATTGCGATTATTTTTGGTATATAAGTCTGTGACACGCAAAGTTAAGGCGACACATTTTACAAATTATGGAGAAGCAGGGACTATGACCAACGCCGCTGATGATTTCGACGCACTATTCGATGAAGTGTCCGCGCAACGCACGAGCGCGCCGGAACCTGCTCCGGCCCCGGCCCCGGCCGCTCCGGCCGAGGATGATTTCGAAGCCCTGTTCGACTCCGTAGCCTCGAGCGCGCCCGCGCCCGCCGCGGCGGCACCCGCGCCCGCGCCGAGCGCGCCCGAAGCGGCCGCC
>JANXSQ010000151.1 GCA_025356595.1 Janthinobacterium sp.
GCGGCCGCGCCGCGCGCCCCCGTTGCCATGTCCGCCCGGACACCGATGTGGCAATCTCGGCTAAAATCAAGCATTACTTCAAATGGACTCGACCATGAAAATCGCTTTCCTTGCCGATCCGCTGGCAGGTTTCAAGACTTACAAGGACACCACCTACGCGATGATGGTCGAGGCGGACAGGCGCGGCCATGCGATCTACGCCTTCGAGCAGAAGGACATGGCCCTCGACGAGGGCGTGGTCAGCGCCAACGTGGCGCGCGTCGCGCTGACCGGCGACGCGCACGACTGGTTCCGCGCCGAGCTGCGCCACGAGGTCCGGCTGGACGAGTTCGACGCCATCGTCGAGCGCAAGGATCCGCCCTTCGACATGGAGTACGTGTACGGCACCTATCTGCTCGAGCTGGCCGAGAAGCAGGGCGCGCGCGTCTTCAACAAGGCCTCGGCGATCCGCGACAACAATGAAAAACTGGCCATCGCGCAGTTCTCCGAGTTCACCTCGCCGACCCTGGTGACGTCCAGCGAAACGCGCCTGCGCGCCTTCCACGCCAAGCACCTGGACGTCATCTTCAAGCCGCTCGACGGCATGGGCGGCGCCGGCATCTTCCGCGTCAAGTCCGACGCCCTGAACCTGGGCGCCATCATCGAGACGCTGACGGACAACGGCCGGCGCACCATCATGGCGCAGCGCTTCATTCCGGCCATCGCCAAGGGCGACAAGCGCATCCTGGTCATCGGCGGCAAGCCGGTGCCGTTCGCGCTGGCGCGCATTCCGCAGGGCGGCGAGGTGCGCGGCAACCTGGCCGCCGGCGGCGTCGGCGTGGCCCAGCCGCTCAGCGCGCGCGACCTGGAGATCGCCAACGCGCTCGGGCCGATACTGGCCGGGCGCGGCCTGATGCTGGTGGGATTGGACGTGATCGGCGATTTCCTCACCGAGGTCAACGTCACCAGCCCGACCTGTTTCCAGGAGATCCGCCAGCAGACCGGCTTCGACGTGGCGGCGATGTTCATCGACGCCCTCGAGCGGGGCGCGGCGGCCTGATATGGTCGGCATCCTCCTGCTCACCCACGCGCCGCTGGGCCAGGCCTTCGTGGCCGCCTGCGCGCACGTGTTCCGCGGCCCGACCGAGCGCCTGGAGGCGATCGACGTCAACGCCGACCAGGACATGGCCGAGGTGCAGGCGCTGGCGCAGGAAGCCATCGTGCGCCTCAACGACGGCTCCGGCGTGCTGGTGATCACCGACGTGAAGGGCGGCACGCCCTCCAATTGCTGTAACAAACTGCACGACGAGGGACGCGTCGAGGTGATCGCCGGCATCAGCCTGCCGATGCTGCTGCGCGCCATCACCTACCGGCGCGACACGCTCGACGTGGTGGTGGAGATGGCCCTGGCCGGCGCGCAGAGCGGCGCCGTGCGGGTCGACAACCGCATCCGCGTCGGCGAGAATTAAAAGTGGCCGCCGCGCGGCGGCGGTGGTTTGATGTAGCGCCTTAGATTGAGACAAGATAAAAATGATTCAACAAGAACTCGAAATCATCAACAAGCTGGGGCTGCACGCGCGCGCCTCGGCCAAATTCACCCAACTCGCCGCCAAGTTCCAGAGCGACGTCTGGCTCACCCGCAACGCCCGGCGCATCAACGCCAAGTCCATCATGGGCGTCATGATGCTGGCCGCCGGCAAGGGCGCGAAAGTGACCCTGGAGGCGGACGGCGGCGACGAGCAGGCCTGCATAGCCGCGCTCACCGCGCTGATCCATGACAGGTTTGGCGAAGGCGAGTAATGCCGTCCGACCGCAGCCACACCCGTATCCCGAGCGGACCCGCGATGGCGTCCTTCACGCTGCACGGCATTCCCGTCTCGCGCGGCATCGCCATCGGCCGGGCCCACCTGCTGGCGCCGGCCGCGCTCGACGTCAAGCACTACCTGGTCGCCGAGGAGCATCTGGAGGCCGAGGTGAGCCGCCTGCAGCAGGCGCTGGCGGCGGTGCACAAGGAATTGCAGACGCTGTGGAACGAGCTGCCGAAGGACGCGCCCACCGAGCTGGGCGCCTTCATCGACGTGCACGCGCTGATCCTCTCCGACCCGCTCATCTCCGAGGCGCCGCTGGACATCATCCGCGCCCGCCACTACAACGCCGAATGGGCGCTGCTGACGCAGATCGACGAGCTCTCGCAGCAGTTCGACGAGATCGAGGATCCCTATCTGCGCGAGCGCAAGGCCGACATCGAGCAGGTCGCCGAGCGCGTCCTGAAGGTCCTGCTGGGCAGCGAGCAGACGCTCAGCAAGGCCGGCGGCGACGAGCAGTTCCAGGCGCAGATGATCGTCGTCGCGCACGACATCTCGCCGGCCGACATGCTGCAGTTCCGCGACCGCTCCTTCATCGGCTTCGTCACCGACGTCGGCGGGCAGAACTCGCACACCGCCATCGTCGCGCGCAGCCTGGACATTCCGGCCGCGGTCGGCATGTCGCAGGCCTCGGCCCTGATCGAGCAGGATGACTGGCTGATCATCGACGGCGACGCCGGCGTCGTCATCGCCAATCCCAGCGCGCTGGTGCTGGAGCAGTACCGCGAGCGCCAGGGCGCCATGCAGCGCGCGCGCAAGAAGCTCAACAAGCTGAAGAAGACCCCGGCCGTGACCAGGTGCGGCACGCCCGTCACGCTGCTGGCCAACATCGAGCTGCCCGAGGATTGCGCGGTGGCCTTGGAGGCCGGCGCCAGCGGCATCGGCCTGTTCCGCTCGGAGTTCCTGTTCATGGGGCGCGGCCACAAGATCCCCTCCGAGGACGAACAGTTCGAGGCCTACCGGCGCACGGTGGTGTCGATGAAGGGCCGCCCGGTGACCATCCGCACGCTCGACATCGGCGCCGACAAGCCGCTCGACCAGTCCGACCACACGGCGCTCAACCCGGCGCTGGGCCTGCGCGCGATCCGCTACTGCCTGGCCGAGCCGCAGATCTTCCTGAGCCAGTTGCGCGCCATCCTGCGCGCCTCGGCCTTCGGCAAGGTGCGCATCCTCATTCCGATGCTGGCGCACGCCTTCGAGAGCGACCAGTCGCTGGCGATGATCGCCCAGGCCAAGGCCGAGCTGCGCGAGGCCGCCGTCAAGTTCGACGCCGCCGTCGAGGTCGGCGCGATGATCGAGATCCCGGCCGCCGCGCTGGCGCTGCCGATGTTCGTCAAGCGCATGGACTTCCTGTCGATCGGCACCAACGACCTGATCCAGTACACCCTGGCCATCGACCGGGTCGACTACGAGGTGGCGCATTTGTACAACCCGCTCCATCCGGCCGTGCTGCAACTGATCGCCATGACCATCACGGCCGGCCAGAAGGCCGGCATCGACGTCGCCGTGTGCGGCGAGATGGCGGGCGACGTCAAGCTGACGCGCCTGCTGCTGGGCATGGGCCTGCGCGAATTCTCCATGCATCCGGCCCAGTTGCTGGCGGTCAAGCAGGAGATCCTCAACAGCGACCTGGGCCTGATCGTGCCGCAAACGCGCAAGATTTTGCGCTCGATGGAGCCGAATGTCATCGCCGAGGCGGTCCGGCAACTACAGGTGATGTAAGATCCACCAGCGGAGACCCAGGCCCGGGCTCCGCCGCGTGTTTCGCCGCGCATTCTTTTACCGCATTTTTACGCCCACAACCACATGCCATCCATCGGAATCGTCACGCCGCAGACCATGCATTTCGCGCAACCCTTGCTGCTGCAAAGCGGCGCCCGGCTGCTTGACTACATGTTGATGTATGAAACCTACGGCACGCTGAACGCCGCCAAGTCCAACGCCGTGCTGGTCTGCCACGCCCTGAACGCCTCGCACCACGTGGCCGGCGAATACGCCGACCAGCCGAAAAGCACCGGCTGGTGGGACAATATGGTCGGCCCCGGCAAGCCGCTCGACACCGACAAGTTCTTCGTCATCGGCGTCAACAACCTCGGCTCCTGCTTCGGCTCGACCGGGCCGATGCACACCAATCCGGCCACCGGCAAGCCCTACGGCGCCAGCTTCCCGGTGGTGACGGTGGAGGACTGGGTGGTGGCGCAGTCGCGCCTGGCCGACGTCCTCGGCATCGCGCAGTTCGCCGCCGTCATGGGCGGCTCGCTGGGCGGCATGCAGGCGCTGGCCTGGAGCATCATGTTCCCGGCGCGCCTGCGCCACTGCGTGGTGATCGCCTCGACGGCCAAGCTGTCGGCGCAGAACATCGCCTTCAACGACGTGGCGCGCCAGGCCATCCTGTCCGACCCGGACTACCGCGGCGGCGACTTCTACGAACACGGCGTGGTGCCGAAGAACGGCCTGCGCGTGGCGCGCATGGTCGGCCACATCACCTATCTGTCGAACGACGACATGGCCGAGAAGTTCGGCCGCAAGCTGCGCGACGCGGCGCAGACGGGCGACTACAAGTTCGGCTTCGGCGTCGACTTCGAGATCGAATCCTATCTGCGCTACCAGGGCGACAAGTTCTCCGAGTACTTCGACGCCAACACCTATCTGCTGATCACCAAGGCGCTCGATTATTTCGACCCGGCGCGCGCCTTCGACGGCGACCTGGCGGCGGCGCTGGCGAAGACCGAGGCGAAGTTCTTCCTGGCCTCGTTCTCGACCGACTGGCGCTTCTCGCCCGAGCGCAGCCGCGAAATCGTCCAGGCCCTGGTGAGCAACCGGCGCCAGGTGACCTACGCCGAGATCGACGCGCCGCACGGCCACGACGCCTTCCTGCTGGAGGACCCGCGCTACATGAACATGGTGCGCGCCTACTATGAACAGGTGTGGCAGGAAAGCGCCGGACCGGCGCCGGCGGCGCCGAGCACCCCCCAAGAACACAAGGAATACGCATGACCTTCGACGACCTGAGCGCGCTGCGCCCCGACCTCGCCTTCATCGCCCACTGGGTGCCGCAGAACGCCCACGTGCTCGACGTCGGCTGCGGCGACGGCGTCATGCTGCAGTATCTGCACAGCGACAAGCAGTGCAGCGGCTACGGCATCGAGATCGCCGACGACAAGGTGCTCGCCAGCACCCGCCGCGGCATCAACGTGATCCAGCAGGACATGGAGAAGGGCCTGGCCATTTTCGGCGACAACAGCTTCGACACGGTGCTCTGCCTGTCCTCGCTGCAGATGATGAAGCAGGTCGAGGATCTGCTGCGCGACATCGTGCGCGTCGGCGCCGAGGCCATCGTCTCCTTCCCCAACTTCGCCTACTGGCCGCACCGCGCGGCGCTGCTGCGCGGCCGCATGCCGGTCTCGAAATCGCTGCCGTATCAGTGGTACGACACGCCCAATCTGCGCTGCGCGACCATTTCCGACTTCGAGGAGCTGGCCAACCAGGTCGGCCTGGAGGTGCTCGAATGCGTGGCGCTGGGCGCCGACGGCAAGCCGGTCACCTTCCTGCCCAGCCTGCGCGGCAGCCTGGCCGTGTTCCGCCTGCGCAAAAAGGCGGTGCACTGATGCAGTTGGCGGCGGCGCCGGCCTGGCGCACCTATCTGAACGGTCGCATGCTGACCATTCTGGTGCTGGGCTTCAGCTCCGGCCTGCCGCTGTTCATCCTGCTGTATCTGCTGCAGGCCTGGCTGGCCAAGGCCGGCCTGAACGTCAAGGCGCTGGGCCTGTTCGCGCTGGTGCAGTTCCCCTACATCTGGAAATTCCTCTGGGCGCCGCTGATGGACCGCTTCAGCTTCGGCTCGCTGGGGCGGCGCCGCGGCTGGATGGCGCTGACCCAGGCGGCGCTGTTCGTCGCCATCGGCTGCATGGGCATGCTCGATCCGCTCAGCCAGGTCGGCCTGATCGCCGCCGCCGCCGCCGGCGTGGCCTTCCTGTCGGCCAGCCAGGACATCGTCATCGACGCCTACCGCCGCGAGATCCTCGCCGACAACGAACAGGGCCTGGGCGCGGCCGTCATCGTCAACGCCTACAAGGTGGCCGGCATGGTGCCGGGCGCGCTGTCGCTGATCCTGGCCGACCGCATGCCGTGGCAGCCGGTGTTCTGGATCACCGCCGCCTTCATGCTGCCGGGCCTGCTCTGCACCCTGCTCATCAAGGAGCCGGCCGTCTACGGCGCGCCGCCGAAGACGATGCGCGAGGCGATCATCCTGCCGTTCAAGGAGTTCATCGCCCGCGACGGCTGGCGCCAGGCGCTGTGGATACTCGGCTTCGTGTTGTTGTACAAGATCGGCGACAGCATGGCCACCGCGCTGGCCACCAAATTCTATCTCGACCTGGGCTTCACGATGACGCAGATCGGCCTGGCCGCCAACACCACCGGCTTCTGGGCCAGCCTGGCCGGCGGCGTGGTCGGCGGCGTGTGGATGGTCAAGCTGGGCATCAACCGCGGCCTGTGGGTGTTCGGCGCGCTGCAGGCCATCGCCATCCTCGGCTTCGCCTGGCTGGCCCAGGTGGGCGCCAACACCGCGCTGCTGAGCGCCGTCATCGGCTTCGAAGCCTTCGCCAGCCTGGGCCTGGGGGCGGCCGCCTTCGTCGCCTTCATCTCGCGCTCCACCGACCCGCGCTACACGGCCACGCAATACGCCCTGTTCTCCAGCCTGGCGGCGGTGCCGCGCACCTTCATCAATTCCTCGGTCGGCTATATCGTCGCCGAAACCGGCTGGTTCACGTTTTTTATCGTGTGCTTCGTCCTGGCCTTTCCCGCCATGATGATGCTGCCTAAAATCGCCCCATGGAACGCCAAACAATGAAGACACTGAAACGCCTCGTCGTCCTGTTGAGCCTGAGCGCCTGCGCCGGCCTGGCGCCGGCCCAACAGCCGCAAACGGAAACCGACGGCATCGCCGTCAAGCCGCTGTCGAAATGGCGCAATCTGCAGGACCAGGGCCAGGTCGACCAGCAGGCGGCCAGCCAGTACGCGGCGCTGCTCGGCGAGGCGCAGCAAAAGGGCGCCCTGCTGCCCGCCGCGCATCCGCAGGTGCAGCGCCTGCGCGCCATCGCGCGCCGCCTGATCCCCTACGCGGCGCGCTGGAACGCCGACGCCGCGCAGTGGAAGTGGCAGGTCAACCTGCTCAATTCGGCGCAGGTGAACGCCTTCTGCATGCCGGGCGGGCGCATCGCCTTCTACAGCGGCATCCTGAGCACGCTGAAGCTGACGGACGACGAGGTGGCCGTCGTGATGGGGCATGAGATCGCCCACGCGCTGCGCGAGCACGGCCGCGAGCAGGCCGCCAAATCGAACGTCACCGCGCTCGGCACGCGCCTGCTCGGCGCCGGCGCGGCGGCCTTCTTCGGCGTCGATCCGCGCATCACCGGCGGCGTCGCCGACATGGCGGCCAAGGGCCTGAGCCTGCACTATTCGCGCGGCGACGAGCGCGAAGCCGACCTGGTCGGTCTCGACCTGGCGGCGCGCGCCGGTTTCGACCCGCGCGCCGGCGTCGTGCTGTGGCGGAAAATGGGCGCGCTGAACAGCAGCGCGCCGCCGGCCTTCCTGTCCACCCATCCCTCGGGCAGCGACCGCATCAACGAAATGAACAATCACATGGCCGAAGTGCTGCCGCTGTACGCGCGCAGCAAGGGCGTGGGCGTGGCGCAACTGCCGCCTTACCGCGGCAACGCGGCGGGCAACTGAGGATGGCGAAAGTGCCGCAACAGCAGGCGCCGCTGCCGGTGCGCGACGGCGTGGCGCCCAGCTACCTGTGGTTGCCGGAGGGCAGTTGGCCGGACATGCTCAGCTTCCTCGCCGAGCGCTTTCCGCTGGTCAGCGCGGCCGACTGGGCGGACCGCATGGCGCGCGGCGAGGTCGTCACCGGCGACGGCCTCACGCTGCGCCCGGGCAGCCAGTTCCGCCGCGGCATGCGGATCTTTTATTACCGCGAACTGGAGCGCGAAACGCCGATTCCCTTCGAGGCGCAGATCCTCTTCCAGGACGAGCACCTGGTCGTCGTCGACAAGCCGCACTTCCTGCCGATGATACCGAGTGGGCGGTTTTTGCAGGAGACGCTGCTGGTGCGGCTGAAGAAAAAGCTGGCGCTGGACGACTTGAGCCCGATCCACCGGCTGGACCGCGAAACGGCCGGCGTGGTGATCTTTTCCAGCCGTCAGGACAGCCGCGGCGCCTACCAGTCGCTGTTCCAGAAGCGCGAGGTGGCCAAGGTCTACGAGGCGCTGGCCGCGCCGCTGGCCGGGCGCGACTTCCCCTTCGTGTACCGCAGCCGGATGGTCGAGGGCGAGCCGTTTTTCCGCATGCGGGAAGTGCCCGGCGAGCCGAATTCGGAAACCCTGGTCGACGTCATCGAGCGGCGCGGCGACGCCGCCCTGTACCGGCTGCGTCCGCACACGGGACGCAAGCACCAGTTGCGCGTGCACATGGCCGCGCTCGGCGTGCCCATCATCAACGACGCCTTCTATCCGCTGGCGCTGCCCTGCAAGGAGGACGACGTCTCGCAGCCCCTGCAACTGCTGGCGCGGGCGATTTCCTTCACCGATCCGCTGACGGGCGAAGCGCGCCAGTTCGAGAGCCGCAGAAGCTTGTAGAATCCGGTCGGTCAAGTTAGTATTAGGTCCATATTGCATGCGGCCGCGCGCCGTTTCCTCGCGCCCGGCGCGCCGCAAACCCGTCCCTGGAAAGCTCCCGCCATCGCATGAACCCTCATTCGGAAAACGTTTTGCAGCCGACGCTGGACGGCGCGCTGCTGACGCTGCGCCCGCTCGCCGCGGAAGACTTCGAGGCCCTGTTCGAGGTGGCCGGCGACCCGCTGCTGTGGGCGCAGCATCCGCAGCCGACGCGCCATCAGCGCGACGTGTTCAAGGTTTTTTTTGACGCCGCGCTCGCATCCGGCGGCGCGCTCGTGGCCGTGCACAAGGCCTCGCGGCGCCTGGTCGCCTGCTCGCGCTACTACAATTGGCTGCCGGACGAGGGCAGCGTCTGCATAGGCTACACCTTCGTCGGGCGCGAGTATTGGGGTACGGGGATCAACCGGGAATTGAAGACGCTGATGCTCGCGCACGCCTTTGAATGGGTCGCCACGGTGCTGTTCGAGGTGGGGCCGGAAAACCATCGTTCGCGCAGGGCGCTGGAGAAAATCGGCGCGGTTTTCTCGCATTCGATCGCGCCGGGAGCGGCGCCGCGGCCGGGTCTGGTGTATGCCATCGACGCGGCGGCGGCGGCCCTCAGCGCGCTGTCGCCGCGCTGAGGGCCGCGCGCGACGTTCAGATGGTGTAGTCGATCGTCAGCGGCGCGTGGTCGGAGAAGCGCTCCTCCTTGTAGATGCTCACCGTGTGCGCCTGCGCGGCGATGCCGGGCGTGGCGACATGGTAGTCGATGCGCCATCCGACGTTCTTGGCCCAGGCCTGGCCGCGGTTGCTCCACCAGGTGTACTGCTCCTCGCGCTTGTCGATGCCGCGGTGCACATCGACGTAGCCGACCTCGTCGAAGACGCGCGTCAGCCAGGCGCGCTCCTCCGGCAGGAAACCGGAATTCTTCTTGTTGCCCTTCCAGTTCTTCAAATCGATCTCGTGGTGGGCGATGTTCCAGTCGCCGCAGATGACCACTTCGCGGCCCTCGGCGCGCAAGGCCTGCAGATGCGGCAGGAACAGGTCCATGAAGCGGAATTTCGCTTCCTGGCGCTCGGGCGAGGACGAGCCGGAGGGGCAGTACACGGAAATGACCGAGAGATTGCCGAAATCGCAGCGCACATAGCGGCCCTCGGCGTCGAATTCCGGGCTGCCGAAGCCGATGTGGACGGCGTCCGGCGCCAGCTTGCTGTAGACGCCGGTGCCGGAATAACCCTTCTTCTCGGCGTAGTGGAAATGGCCGTGGTATTCGCCCGGATTGAGGAATTCGGGGGTCATGTCGGGCAATTGCGCCTTCAACTCCTGGACGCAGATGAAGTCGGCCGATTGCGCCGCCATCCAGGTGAAGAAGCCTTTTTTGGACGCGGAACGGATGCCGTTCAAATTGGCGGAAATGATTTTTGGCATAGGTAATGGGGAAAAGAGGGCGGGCCGAAGCGGCGGGATGGATTGTCGCGCCGGGGCGCGCGGATTAAAATACAGGCACTTTAAATAAATGGGGCCATCGTGAACAATTTACGTCAACAGTTTATCGCGTTTTCAGTATCGACGGGCGTGCTGCGCTTCGGCGATTTCACGACGAAAGCGGGCCGCCAGTCGCCTTACTTCTTCAACGCCGGCCTGTTCCACGACGGCGCCACGCTGGCCCAGGTGGCGCAGTTCTACGCCCAGACCCTGCTCGACTCCGGCGTCGAGTTCGACATGCTGTTCGGGCCGGCCTACAAGGGCATCACGCTGGCCTCGGCCACCGCCGTGGCGCTGGCCGGCAAGGGCCGCAACACCTCGTTCGCCTTCAACCGCAAGGAAGCCAAGGACCACGGCGAGGGCGGCACCATCGTCGGCGCCAAGCTGCAGGGCAAGGTCGTCATCATCGACGACGTCATCTCGGCCGGCACCTCGGTGCGCGAATCGGTGGCCATGATACGCGCCGCCGGCGCCGAACCGTGCGCCGTGCTGATCGCGCTCGACCGCATGGAGCGCTCGGGCAAGGACGGCGAATTGTCGGCCAGTTCGGCGGTGCAGGAAGTGAGCCGCGAATACGGCATCCCGGTCATCTCGATCGGCAATCTGGACGACCTGTTCGGCTACCTGGCCGGCGCCGGCGCCGACCCGGAACTGCTGCAGTACAAGGACGCCGTCGCCGCCTACCGCAGCCGCTACGGCATCTGAGCCGGCGCTGATGCAGAGCCGGAGCATGCGGGACGCCGAGGGTGTCCGGCATGCTCCGGTTTTTTTTCGCCTGCGCCCAGCCCGCGCGCGTCGCTTGCAGGCGCCTGTTTCTGCTCTGGAAAAGGCCATTTTCCCGCGTCTGCTCCGGCCGCGCCGGCGCCGGCATGGCCGCGCGGCGCGAATTAGGCGCGGCCCTCGACGGGTGGCGATTGCAATCGTCCGCCGCTTCGCTTACATTGAAATTTTTAGTGATCCGTAGCGCGGGCGGCGCCAATAGGCTAAGCTGGCATTAGTGTCATAAATATAATACGGAGACGGCCGATGAGATTTTCTGAGGATAAATTAGCCACGCTCAAGTGTAGTGACCTCGTTGAGCGAACCATTCATATCTGGCAGCCGGAGCAGCCGCGCGCGGTGATCCTGGCGATCCACGGCGGCATGGCCCACGCCGGCGATTATGTGACGCCGGCGCTGTATTTCCGCGCCAAGGGCATCGCCACGGTCAGTTTCGACATGTGCGGCCACGACGGCAAGAAGCGCGTCGACATCCCCGGTTTCGAGAGCTTCCTGGCCGACGCCGGCTTGTTCCTGGAATGGGTCAAGCGCGCCTATCCGGGCCTGCCGGTGTTCGTCATGGGTCATTCGATGGGGGCGCTGATCGCCACCCACCTGGGACTGGGCCGCTACGCCGGCGAACGCATCATCAAGGGTTTCATCCTGTCCTCGCCGTACTACGTGAACGCGATCAAGGTGCCGAAGCTGCTGTTGCTCCTGTCCGGCTTCCTGGCGCGCGCCTTCCCGACCATGAAGGTGCCGCTGGCCTCGCTGACGGAAATGCTCACGCACGACCGCGCCATCACGGCGCGCCACGTCGCAGACGAGCGCGAGCATATCCGCGCCACCGAGGTGACGGTGCGCTTCGCCACCGCGCTCACCTCGGCCCAGGCGGCGCTGGGCGGCACGCTGGCGGCCTGGCGCTTCCCCGTCTTCGGCGTCGTCGCCGGCGACGACAAGCTGGCCGATGCGGGCGCCGCCGAGGCGATGCTGAAAACCATCCCGCCGCAGCTGCTGGAATACCATTTCTATCCCGATAATTACCATGAAAACTTCAACGAGCTCAATCGCGACAAGATTTTCTGCAAGTTGCTGATCTGGCTGGAAAGCCGGCTCGCGCCCCTGGAGCAGGGGCGCCACGAGGATCAGGCCAGCACGGCCTAGTCCCACGGCCTAGTCCCTATGGCGGAGGAAGCGGGGCGGGGAGTTGCGTATAATCGCTACCTTCCCCTCTGTTATTGAAGAATCGCCATGTCCGCCCGAGAAGACCAGATCATCCCCGTCCCGCCCGCCACGGCGGAGACGGGCCACTCCCTGTTTGAGGACGTCCAGGCGCTGCTGACCGGCACCCTGGTGGTGGCGCTCGGCATCGCCATGTACAAGAAGGCCGGCCTGCTGACGGGCGGCGTCACCGGCGTCGCCTTCCTCTCGCACTATGCCAGCGGCATCAACTTCGGCCTGCTGCTGGTGGGCATCAACGTGCCCTTCTATGTCTTCGCCTGGAAGCGCATGGGCCTGGCCTTCACCGTCAAGAGCCTGGTCGCGCTGACCCTGGTGGCCGTGTTCACCGAATACTCGCCGCCGCTGCTGCGCTTCGAATGGCTGCATCCGGTCGTCGCCGGCGTCGTCGGCGGCATGCTGATGGGGGTGGGGATGTTGATCTTGTTCCGCCACAAGGCCAGCCTGGGCGGTTTCAGCGTGCTCGCGCTCTACCTGCAGGAAACGCGCGGCTGGCGCGTCGGCGTGGTGCAGATGGTGCTCGACGGCTCCATCCTGCTGTGCTCGGCCTTCATCGTCTCGCCCATGCTGATCGGCATCTCCATCCTCGGCGCGGTGGTGCTCAACCTGTCGCTGGCGACCAACCACAAGCACGGCCGCTACATCGCCGCCTAGACGGGTAAAAAAACGGCGCCCTCAATCCGCGACTGAAGCCGGATCGAGGGCGCCGTTTTTGCTTTACAGCTCGACGACGCGGCCCTCGGCGGCGCTGCGCAGCGCCGCCTCGATCAGGCGTATCGTCGCCAGCGCGTCCTCGGCCGCGACGGGCGCCGGCGCGCCGTGGCGGATGGCGTCGGCGATGCCGCGGTAGTAATGCTGGTAGCCGCCGTCGAGCATCTGCACCTGCTGGCGGCTCTCTTGCGCGGGATCGGTCAGGTACAGCACGCCGTGCACCGGATCGTGGCCCCAGTTGGGATTGCCCGGCCGCTCGCCCGCCTTGAGCGCGTCTTCCTGCGTGTCGAGGCCGAATTTGATGAAGCTGCCCTTGTCGCCGTGCACGGCGAAGCGCGCCGTCGGCGCCGCCACCAGGCAGCCGGCCTGCAGCACGACGCGCATCCGCTCGTAGTACAAGACCAGATGGAAATAATCGACGGCGGCGGCGCCGTCGCGCAGCAGCGCGGTGTCGGCGAACAGGCGCTGCGGCGCGCCGAACAGTTGCAGCGCCTGGTCGAGCATGTGCGGGCCGAGGTCGTACAGCAGGCCGCCGCCCGGCGCGGTCGATTCGCGCCAGCGTTGCTTGATGTCCGGCCGGAAGCGGTCGAAGTGCGATTCGAAGCTGCTCACGCGGCCCAGCGCGCCGCTGTCGAGCAGCGTCTTCAGGGTCAGGAAATCGGCGTCCCAGCGGCGGTTGTGGTAGACGCTGAGCACGCGGCCCTTTTCCTTGGCGCAGGCGATCAGGGTTTCCGCCTCGGCGCTGCTGATGGTGAAGGGCTTGTCGACGACCACATGCTTGCCGGCCAGCAGGGCGGCGTGGGCCAGGCCGAAGTGGGCCTCGTTCGGCGCGGCGATCACCACCAGTTCGATGGCCGGATCGGCGTACAACTGCGCCGCGTCGGCGTAGACGGTGGCGGCCGGCCAGTCCTGGTGCACCAGTTCGGGCTTGCTCGAGGCGACCGCCGTCAATTCCAGCGCGTCGACCGCCGTCAGTATCGGGGCGTGGAAGGTCGAGCCGGCGAAGCCGTAGCCCACCAGTCCAGTCTTAATTTTTTGCATGGAATTCTCGCTTGCGTGGACAGCCCATGATGATACCCGCAAGCGGGCATCGGCGTAGTCCGGGGGGCGGCGCGCGCGAAACCGCGCCGCAATAAAAAGGCCGGGTGCGCCGCAACAGCGCACCCGGCCTCTTTTATGCTGACGCGCTTAGCCCGCCAGTTTTTGCTTCAGCAGCTCGGTCAGCTGGGCCGGGTTGGCCTTTCCCTTCGAGGCCTTCATGGCTTGGCCGATCAGGGCGTTGATGGCCGCTTCCTTGCCGGCGCGGTATTGTTCGACGGATTTTGCGTTCGCCGCCAGCACCTCGTCGACGATCGCCTCCAGCGCGCCGCTGTCGGAAATCTGCTTCAGGCCCTTGGCGTCGATGACCAGGTCGGCCAGGTTCTCATCGGCCGACTTGGCTTCCCACATGCCGGCGAAGACTTCCTTGGCCAGCTTGTTGGAGATGGTGCCGTCGGCGATGCGCTTGAGCAGCAGCGCCAGTTGCGCGGCCGACACCGGCGCGGCGCCGATGTCGACGTTTTCCCGGTTCAGGGTCGAGGCGACGTCGCCCATCAGCCAGTTGGCGGCCGTCTTGGCCTGTTCCTTGCCGGCCTTCGCCACCACCGCCTCGAAATAATTGGCCATGGCCTGCGATTGCGTCAGCACCAGGCCGTCGTAGTCGGACAGGCCGTATTCGCCGGAGAAGCGGGCGCGCATGGCTTCCGGCAGTTCCGGCATGGCGGCGCGGACGCGGGCGATCCACTCCGGCCCGATGACCAGCGGCGGCAAGTCCGGGTCCGGGAAGTAGCGGTAATCCTGGGCGTCTTCCTTGCTGCGCATGGCGCGCGTTTCCTTGCGGTCCGGGTCGTACAGGCGGGTGGCCTGCTCGACCTTGCCGCCGTCCTCGATCAGCTCGATCTGGCGGCGCACCTCGACGTGCACGGCTTCCTCGATGAAGCGGAAGGAGTTCAGGTTCTTGATTTCGCAGCGGGTGCCGAATTCCTTCTGGCCGACCGGCCGCACGGAGACGTTGACGTCGCAGCGGAAGGAGCCTTCCTGCATGTTGCCGTCGCACACGCCCAACCACACGACCAGCGAGTGCAGGGCCTTGGCGTAGGCGACGGCTTCGGCGGCGCTGCGCATTTCCGGTTCGCTGACGATCTCCAGCAGCGGCGTGCCGGCGCGGTTCAGGTCGATGCCGGTCATGCCGTGGTAGTCCTCGTGCAGCGACTTGCCGGCGTCCTCCTCGAGGTGGGCGCGCGTCAGATTGACGGTCTTGGTGACGAATTCGCCGTCCTTCTCGTAGCCGAAGGTCAGGCTGCCGCCCTGCACGACCGGGTCCTCGAACTGGCTGATCTGGTAGCCCTTCGGCGAATCCGGATAAAAGTAGTTCTTGCGCGCGAAGATGGAGGTCGGCGCGATGGTGGCGCCGACGGCCAGGCCGAAGCGGATGGCGCGCTCGACGGCGGTCTTGTTCATGACCGGCAGCACGCCCGGCAGGGCCAGGTCGACCGGGCTGGTCTGGGTGTTCGCTTCGGCGCCGAACCGGATCGGCGCGCCGCTGAAGATTTTGGACTGGGTCGTGAGCTGAACGTGGTTCTCAAGACCGATGACGACTTCCCATTGCATAAGTGTTCTCGCTATTGTGTTGGCCCGCCGGGGCGGGCCGAATTCGTTTAGATGCCGGCGGGGGCGCGCAGGTGCCAGTCGGTGGCCAGTTGGTACTGGTGGGCGACGTTGAGCAGCTTGGCTTCGGCGAAGTAGTTGCCGATGATTTGCAGGCCGACCGGACGGCCGGCGTTCTTCTCGCCCTGGCCAAAGCCGCAGGGAATCGACATGCCGGGCAGGCCGGCCAGGCTGGTCGAGAGCGTGAAGATGTCGGCCAGGTAGTTGGCCACCGGATCGTCGGTCTTGGCGCCCAGGTCCCAGGCGACGGTGGGCGCGACCGGGCCCATGATGACGTCGCAGAGCGCGTCCGGGCCGTCCAGCGCGGCGGCGAAGTCCTGCGCGATCAGGCGGCGGATCTTTTGCGCCTTCAGGTAGTAGGCGTCGTAGTAGCCGTGGCACAGCACATAGGTGCCGACCATGATGCGGCGCTGCACTTCCGCACCGAAGCCCTCGGCGCGGCTCTTCTTGTACATGTCCTGCAGGTCCTTGTACTCGGCGGCGCGGTGGCCGTAGCGCACGCCGTCGAAGCGCGACAGGTTGGAGGACGCTTCGGCCGGGGCGATGATGTAGTAGGCGGGAATCGACAGGGCCGTGTTGGGCAGCGAGATGTCGACCAGGCTCGCGCCCAGCGCCACGTATTGCGCCAGCGCGCCGCGCACGGCCAGTTCGACGTCGGCCGCCAGGCCCTCGCCGAAGTATTCGCGCGGCACGCCGATGCGCAGGCCCGCCAGCGGCTGGCCCAAGTCTCGCGTGTAGTCTTCCGCCACGCCGCCCTGTTCCGGCGTCAGGCTGGTCGAGTCGCGCTCGTCGAAGCCGGCCATCGCGCTCAGCAGCAGGGCGCAGTCCTCGGCCGTCTTGGCCATCGGGCCGCCCTGGTCGAGCGAGGAGGCGAAGGCGATCATGCCGAAGCGCGACACGCGCCCGTAGGTCGGCTTGATGCCGGTGACGCCGCAGAAGGCGGCCGGCTGGCGGATCGAGCCGCCGGTGTCGGTGGCGGTGGCGGCCGGCGCCAGGCGCGCGGCGATGGCGGCGGCCGAACCGCCCGAGGAGCCGCCCGGCACGGCCGTGCGGTCCCATGGATTGCGCACGGCGCCGAAGGCGGAGTTCTCGTTGGCCGAGCCCATGGCGAATTCGTCGCAGTTCAGCTTGCCCAGCGTGACCATGCCGGCGGCGCGGAATTTCTCCACCACGGTGGCGTCGAAGGGACTGGTGTAGTTGCCCAGCATCTTGGAGCCGGCCGTGGAGCGCCAGCCGCGCGTGACGAAGATGTCCTTGTGGGCGATCGGCACGCCGGTCAGCGGGCCGGCCGTGCCGTCGGCCAGGCGGGCGTCGGCCTCGGCCGCCTGGGCCAGCGTGAGCGCGCGGTCGACGTGCAGGAAGGCGTTCAGTTCGCTGTTCTCGATGCGGTCGAGGAAGTGCGTCGCCAGGGCGGCGGCGGAAATCGCTTTGCTGTGCAGCAGCGTCGACAGCTCTTTAATGGTTTTTGTGTGCATGGCGTTCAATTCAAGTCGGTTCGGCGGGGTGGGGCGGGCGGGCGCGCGGCGCTCTTACTCGATCACTTTCGGCACCAGGTACAGGCCGTCCTGGACCTTCGGCGCGACGGCCTGGTAGGCCTCGCGGCGGTTCGGCTCGTTGGCGACGTCCTCGCGCAGGCGCAGGGCGATATTGTCCATGTGCGCGGCCAGCGGGTGGCTCAGCGGAGCCACGCCCGTCGTGTCGACGGCCTGCATTTGCTCGGCCAGGGCGAAAATGCCGTTCAGCTGCTCCAGCGCGACGGCGGCCTGCTCGTCTTGCATTTCCAGTTGGGCCAGGTGGGCGATGCGTTTTACGTCGGATAGGGTCAGGGACATGGCGGGTTTAATAAGTTGGTGTAATGATAAAACGCGGGTATTTACTGTTCTTTTGCCCACAAATGCGCGCGAATGCCGCGTAATTTACGGCCGGCAAGAGCGTGTTTTTTGCTGTTTTTTGAGCAAATCGCAATCAAATTATAAGGTAGAATGGCGGGTTAATGCGTTGCCGGCGCCGAATCACTGCTGCCGCAGCATAGAAAAGATTGCGTAGGCGTCCAATGGTGTACCCAAGGCGTCCGCAAAGATACCCCCGATAACAGCTTTTGCGCAGCTCGATGCGCTACAGGACACTCATGTTTGGTTTTTTACGCAGGTATATTTCCACCGATCTGGCCATCGACTTGGGCACGGCCAACACCCTCATCTACGTGCGCGGCCTCGGCATCGTGCTCGACGAACCCTCCGTCGTGGCGATCCGCCAGGAAGGCGGCCCGAACGGTAAGAAAACCATCCAGGCCGTCGGCAAGGAAGCCAAGCAGATGCTCGGCAAGGTGCCCGGCAACATCGAGGCGATCCGCCCGATGAAGGATGGCGTGATCGCTGACTTCACCGTCACCGAACAGATGCTCAAGCAATTCATCCGCATGGTGCACGACTCGAAATTCTTCCGTCCCTCGCCGCGCATCATCATCTGCGTGCCGTGCGGCTCGACCCAGGTGGAGCGCCGCGCGATCCGCGAATCGGCGCTCGGCGCCGGCGCCTCGCAGGTCTACCTGATCGAAGAGCCGATGGCTGCGGCGATCGGCGCCGGGCTGCCGGTCAGCGAGGCGAGCGGCTCGATGGTGCCGCCGCCGATGTCGACCACCATCGAGCCGCTGGCTTCGGAGACCGGCAGGCCGGCGCCGATCGCCGCAGCCATCGGCTCTTCGATCAGGTACACGTCGCTCGCGCCGGCACCGAGCGCCGACTCGCGGATCGCGCGCCGCTCGACCTGGGTCGAGCCGCAAGGCAC
>JANXSQ010000153.1 GCA_025356595.1 Janthinobacterium sp.
TGTCACCATTCCCACGGGAATGGTGACATGCAAGACCTGACCCCGATCTCGCCGATCGCGCAAATGATGTTGCGGCGCGCCGGGAAGGCGTATAATTGTTCCGCTGCCGAAAGGCGGCACGCTAGGGGTCCTGCAAGTCGCAATGCGATGCGCGGGTGAGAAATACCCTCCGAACCTGATCTGGATAATGCCAGCGAAGGGAAGCTTTAGACAGCGCCGGCCCCCGGCGTCGCCGAACCTCCTTAGCTGGCTCCAGGCTGTATTGATGCCGAGCCAAGGAGCCAAATGAACGCCAACCTGAAATTCCTGTCCGCCACGGCGACAGTCGACCAAGCCGCCATCGCGCCGCTGCCGAATTCCCGCAAGATCTATATCGAGGGCAGCCGCCCGGATATCCGCGTGCCGATGCGCCAGATCAGCCAGTCCGACACGGAGGCGTCCTTCGGCGGCGAAAAGAATCCGCCCATCTATGTCTACGACACCTCCGGCCCGTACACCGACCCCGACGCGAGCATCGATATCCGCTCGGGCCTGGATACGCCGCGCCTGCCCTGGATCGTCGAGCGGGGCGACACCGAGGAGTTGCCCGGTCCGAGCTCCGACTACGGCATCGCCCGCCTGGCCGATCCCCAGCTCGCCGAGCTGCGCTTCAACCTGCTGCGCAAGCCGCGCCGCGCCGTCGCCGGCGCCAACGTGACGCAGATGCATTACGCCCGCCGCGGCATCGTCACGCCGGAGATGGAGTTCGTCGCCATCCGCGAGAACATGCGCCGCCGCGAGTACCTGGAGGAGCTGAAGGCGTCCGGCCCGATGGGCGTGCGCCTGTCCGAGCTGATGGGCCGCCAGCATCCCGGCCAGTCCTTCGGCGCCGCCATCCCGGCCGAGATCACGCCCGAGTTCGTGCGCGAGGAAATCGCCCGCGGCCGCGCCATCATCCCGGCCAACATCAACCATCCGGAAGTCGAGCCGATGATCATCGGCCGCAATTTCCTCGTCAAGATCAACGCCAACATCGGCAATTCCGCCGTCACCTCCTCGATCGGCGAGGAAGTCGAGAAGATGACCTGGGCCATCCGCTGGGGCGGCGACAACGTCATGGACCTGTCGACCGGCAAGCATATCCACGAGACGCGCGAATGGATCGTGCGCAACAGCCCGGTGCCGATCGGCACGGTGCCGATCTACCAGGCGCTGGAGAAGGTCAACGGCAAGGCCGAGGACCTGACCTGGGAGATCTTCCGCGACACCCTGATCGAACAGGCCGAGCAGGGCGTCGACTACTTCACCATCCACGCCGGCGTGCTGCTGCGCTATGTGCCGATGACGGCCAAGCGCCTCACCGGCATCGTCTCGCGCGGCGGCTCCATCATGGCCAAGTGGTGCCTGGCGCACCACAAGGAATCCTTCCTGTACACGCATTTCGACGAGATCTGCGAGATCATGAAGGCCTACGACGTTTCCTTCTCGCTCGGCGACGGCCTGCGCCCCGGCTCGATCTACGACGCCAACGACGAGGCCCAGCTGGGCGAACTGAAAACCCTGGGCGAGCTGACCCAGGTGGCCTGGAAGCACGACGTGCAGGTGATGATCGAGGGCCCCGGCCACGTGCCCATGCACCTCATCAAGGAGAACATGGATCTGCAGCTGGAGCAGTGCGGCGAGGCGCCGTTCTACACCCTGGGGCCTTTGACGACCGACATCGCGCCCGGCTACGACCACATCACCTCCGGCATCGGCGCGGCGATGATAGGCTGGTACGGCACGGCGATGCTGTGCTACGTGACGCCGAAGGAGCATCTGGGCCTGCCCAACAAGGCCGACGTCAAGGACGGCATCATCACCTACAAGATCGCGGCGCACGCGGCCGATCTGGCCAAGGGCCATCCGGGCGCGCAGATCCGCGACAACGCGCTGTCCAAGGCGCGCTTCGAGTTCCGCTGGGACGACCAGTTCAACATCGGCCTCGATCCGGACAAGGCGCGCGAGTTCCACGACGAGACCCTGCCCAAGGATTCGGCCAAGGTGGCGCATTTCTGCTCGATGTGCGGACCGCATTTCTGCTCCATGAAGATCACCCAGGAAGTGCGCGAGTACGCCGCCAAGATCGGCATCTCGGACGACGCCGCGCTCAAGCAGGGCATGGAGGTGAAGGCGATCGAATTCGTCAAGAACGGCGCCGAGCTGTATCGCAAGGTGTGAGGCCGGCATGATCGCCATTTCGCTCAACGGGGCGCCGCGCCAGGTGCCGCCGGACCATACCCTGCACGATCTGGTCGAGGCCCTCGGGCTGTCCGGCCAGGCGCTGGCGCTGGCCGTCAACCGCAGCGTCGTGCCGCGCCTGCGCTGGGCCGAACAGGTCTTGCGGGCGCAGGACCAGGTCGACATCGTGCGCGCCATCGGCGGCGGTTAAACTTTAAGGAAACTGACATGAACGCAACTGAAAACCAAGACCTGCTGACCATCGCCGGCAAGACGTATTCCTCGCGCCTGCTGGTGGGCAGCGGCAAATACCGCGACCTGGCGCAGACGCGCGAGGCCACCGACGCCGCCGGCGCCGAGATCATCACCGTGGCCATCCGCCGCGTCAACATCGGCCAGGATCCGAAGGCGCCCAGCCTGCTGGACGTGCTGCCGCCGTCCGACTACACCATCCTGCCCAACACGGCCGGCTGCTACACGGCCAAGGACGCCGTCTACACCCTGCAGATGGCGCGCGAGCTGCTGGGCGGGCGCAATCTGGTCAAGCTGGAGGTGCTGGGCGACGAAAAGACGCTCTTCCCGCACATGCCGGAAACCCTGGTCGCCGCCGAGGCGCTGGTCAGGGACGGCTTCGACGTCATGGTGTATTGCAGCGACGATCCGATCCAGGCCAAGCTGCTGGAACAGATCGGCTGCGTCGCCGTGATGCCGCTGGCCTCCCTGATCGGCTCCGGCATGGGCATCCTGAATCCCTGGAACCTGTCCCTGATCATCGAGCAGGCGACGGTGCCGGTGCTGGTCGACGCCGGCGTCGGCACGGCCTCGGACGCGGCCATCGCGATGGAGCTCGGTTGCGACGGCGTGCTGATGAACACGGCCATCGCCGGCGCGCGCGATCCGGTGCGCATGGCGCGCGCCATGCGCCTGGCCGTGCAGGCCGGGCGCGAAGCCTTCCTGGCCGGACGCATGCCGAGGCGCTTCGCCGCCTCGCCCTCGTCGCCGATGGCGGGACGCCTGGCATGACGCCGCCGGCGGTGCTGGTCTTCGCCGGCGTCGACCCGTCCGGCGGGGCCGGCATCGCCGCCGACATCCTGGCCATCGCGGCCCAGGGCGGCCACGCGCTGCCGGTGGTCACCGCCCTGACCGTGCAGGACAACGAGCGCGTCTTCGCCGTGCAACCGGTGGACGCCGGGCTGGTGGCGCGCCAGGCCGAGGCCCTGCTGGCCCGGATCGCCATCCGCGCCGTGAAGATCGGCATTCCCGGCAGCGCCGCCAACGCGCTGGCCATCGCCGCCGTGATCCGCCGCCTGCGCGCCCTGGATCCGCACCTGCCGGTGGTGCTCGACCCGGTGCTGGCCAGCGGCCACGGCGACGCCCTGTCGCGCGACGACGCGGCGCTGGCGCTGGCGCCGCTGCTGCCGCTGGTGACGCTGCTGCTGCCGAATCTGCCCGAGGCGGCGCGCCTGAGCGGCGTCGCGGGCGACGTCGAGGCGCAGGCGCGCGCGCTGCTGGCGCGCGGCTGCGGCCACGTCCTCGTCACCGGCGGCCACGCCGACGGCGCGCTGGTGCGCAACCGCTGGTTCAGCGCGCAGGCGCAGCGCGACTGGCACTGGGCGCGTCTGCCCGGCGCCTTCCACGGCAGCGGCTGCACCCTGGCCGGCGCCGTGGCGGCGCGCCTGGCGCTGGGCGAGCCGATGGCGTTGGCGCTGGCCGGCGCGCAGGACTATTGCCAGCGGGCGCTGGCCGGCGCCTATCCGATCGCGCCCGGGCAGTTGATGCCGCGGCGCTGCTGAACCCCTCATTCAAAGGAACAATCATGCGTGGACTGTATCTGGTCACCCCGAACTGGGACGACACCGAGCGCCTGCTCGAGGTCAGCGAACTGGCCCTGGACGCCGGCGTCGCCCTGCTGCAATACCGCCACAAGACGGCCGACGCCGCGCTGCGCCTGGAGCAGGCCGGCGCGCTGCTGCAACTGTGCCGCAAATACGGCTGTCCGCTGGTGATCAACGATTTCACCGAACTGTGCCTGGAGATCGGCGCCGACGGCGTCCACGTCGGCGGCACCGACGCCTCGGTGGCGCGGACCCGCGCCGCCGTCGGTCCGGAGCGTATCGTCGGCGCCTCCTGCTACGGCGACCTGGCGCTGGCGCGGGCGGCGCAGGCGGACGGCGCCAGTTACGTCGCCTTCGGCGGCTTCTACCCCTCGCTGGTCAAGCAGTACCCGGTGACGACGGCGCCCGACATCGTGCTCGCCGCCAAGGCGCAGATCGCGCTGCCCTGCGTGGTGATCGGCGGCATGACGGCGCCCAACGCGGCGCCGCTGGTGGCCCGCGGCGCCGATCTGGTGGCAGCCATCAGCAGCGTCTACCTGGCGGCGGACACGGCGGCGGCGGTGGCCGCTTTCAATAATCTTTTCGCATCGAAAGTTCCGGCTTGAGCACGTCGGCAGGGGCGGGATCGGCTTATAATGCCCTTGTCGCCACTGTCCAAGCCCCCCCATCATGACCACCGCCGTCAAACGTTTGATCCTGGTCGTCGACGACGACCAGTTGCTGTTGGAATTCCTGGGCGAAGTGTTGCGCCACGCCGGCTATGAAGTCGCGCTGGCCTCCTCGGCCGAGGAGGCGCTGCGCCAGATCGCCGTGCGCGAACCGGACCTGGCCCTGCTCGACATCCACATGCCCGGCATGTCCGGCCTCGACCTGGCCAAACGCCTGCACACCGACACGACCGTGCCCTTCATGTTCCTGTCCGGCTCCGGCGACAGCGACTCGGGCAAGCAGGCGGCCGCCTACGGCGCCGTCGGCTACGTCGTCAAGCCGGTCGACGAGGCGCGCCTGATGCCGGCCTTCGAGGCGGGCCTGGCGCGCGCCGACGAGATCCGCCAGTTGCGCCGCACCGAGCTGAACCTGAACTCGGCGCTGGCCGCCGGGCGCGAGACCAGCCTGGCCGTCGGCCTCTTGATGGGCAAATTCCAGACCGACCGCAACACGGCCTTCGAGGTCTTGCGCGACCACGCCCGCTCGAGCCGGCGCAAGATCAATGAGATCGCCAACCAGTTGCTGGCCGCCGAAGAGACCCTGAACAGCCTGCACGGCGCCTTCATCGTCCGCCACAAGGCCAAGTAAGCGCCCCCGGCGCGACCTGGCGCAAGGCTTTGGTCCGAAATCAAGGTTGCCTTGCGGCAAAAATGATGTAGACTGAAGCGGTCGATATCCGGTATCGCGCGGCACGCACCGCCCGCCACGCCGCTTATCGGGGCCGTTGCGCGCCAAGCCGCCGCCGCCCGCGACAGCGTCATTCCCGGCCGCCTTTCCCCTGCGGCCGCAGCAACCTCCTTCGGCCCAGATCCGCCGACCCACACCGTAGCAGCCCGCGCGTACTTCGGCCCAGTCGTCGTCGCGCCCGCCGCCGCGCCGCGCACCCGCCGGCGCGCAGACAGGGGAATTTGATCATGGACAATCTTGACTTCATCGCAGCGCCCGGCGCCGCGCCGGCCGGAACCGCGACGCTGCCGCGCGTGCTGCACATCGACGCCGACGCCGACGCCGCGCTGCTGCTGGCCACGCTGCTGCTGCCGGAGGCGCGCCTGACGCACGCGCCGACCCTGGCCGCCGCCAGCGTCGCCCTCGGCCTGGGCGCCTACCAGCTCATCGTGCTCGACCCGGACCTGCCCGACGGCGACGGCGCCGCGCTGCTCGAGCCCTTGCTGGCCGGCGCCGAACCGCCGGCCGTGCTGCGCTACTCGGCCCGCGCCGGCGACGGCGCCCTGCACAAGCCGGCCACCTCGGCGCGCCAACTGGCGCAGGCGATGGCGCGCCTGCTGGCCGGCGGCGCGGCGCCGGCGTCATGAGCGCCCTGCGCACCATCCTCTACGTCGAGGACGACGCGCGCGTGCGCGCACTGGTGAAGATGGTGCTCGAGGTGGCCGGTCACTATGACGTCATCGACTGCGGCTCGGCGCGCGCCGCGCTGGCGCTGGCCGCCTACTGCGAGCCGGACCTGCTGCTGCTCGACGCCGCGATGCCGGGCCTGGACGGCCTGGCCACGCTGGGCCAGTTGCGGCGCTTCCCGCAGATGGCGCACACGCCGGTGATCTTCCTCACCGGCCACACGGCCAGTTGGAACGTGGCGCAGTACATGGCGGCCGGCGCGCTCGGCATGATCGCCAAGCCGGTCGCGCCGCCGCGCCTGGTGGCGCAGTTGCGCGCGCTGTGGCAGCGCCCGCGCGGGCCGCGTGCGCTGGAACGCAACAAGGCGCCGGCGCAAACAGTATCCACGCCGGCGCGGTCTTGATATGATGGGCTCTGCCGGCGACAATCCGCTCCGGCAACCCATATGACAGGACAGAAGACACATGAAAACCAAAGCAGCCGTGGCCTGGAAGGCGGGACAGCCGCTGACGATAGAGGAAGTCGAGCTGGGCGGCCCGCGCGAGGGCGAGGTGCTGGTCGAAATCAAGGCCACCGGCATCTGCCACACCGATTACTACACGCTGTCGGGCGCCGACCCGGAGGGCATCTTCCCGGCCATCCTCGGCCATGAGGGCGCCGGCGTCGTGGTCGACGTCGGCCCCGGCGTGAAGAGCCTGAAGAAGGACGACCACGTCATTCCCCTGTACACGCCGGAATGCCGCCAGTGCAAATTCTGCCTGTCGCAGAAGACCAATCTGTGCCAGGCGATCCGCCCCACCCAGGGCCGCGGCCTGATGCCGGACGCCACCAGCCGCTTCTCCATCGACGGCCAGCCCATCTACCACTACATGGGCACCTCGACCTTCTCCAACTACATCGTCGTGCCGGAGATCGCGCTGGCCAAGATCCGCGAGGACGCGCCCTTCGACAAGGTCTGCTACATCGGTTGCGGCGTCACCACCGGCGTGGGCGCGGTGCTGTTCACGGCCAAGGTCGAGGCGGGCGCCAACGTGGTCGTCTTCGGTCTGGGCGGCATCGGCCTGAACGTCATCCAGGCCGCCCGGATGGTCGGCGCCGACAAGATCATCGGCGTCGACATCAATCCGGCGCGCCAGGCCATGGCGCGCAAGTTCGGCATGACCCACTTCGTCAATCCGAACGAGGTCGAGAACGTCGTCGACGCCATCGTCCAGATCACCGACGGCGGCGCCGACTACAGCTTCGAGTGCATCGGCAACACCACGACGATGCGCCAGGCGCTCGAGTGCTGCCACAAGGGCTGGGGCCAGTCCATCGTCATCGGCGTGGCGGCGGCCGGCCAGGAAATCTCGACCCGGCCCTTCCAGTTGGTCACCGGCCGGGTCTGGAAAGGTTCGGCCTTCGGCGGCGCGCGCGGCCGCACCGACGTGCCGAAGATCGTCGACTGGTATATGGAGGGCAAGCTCAACATCGACGACCTGATCACCCACAGATTGCCGCTGGAACGCATCAACGAAGGCTTTGATTTGATGAAGAGCGGCGAGTCGATACGCTCGGTAGTACTCTACTAAAAAACCATTCGCGGCGCGCCGGGCCAGTCCCGCCGCGCCGCTTTTTTTCGTCCCTGCGGCGCCGGCGCGCCGCGCCAGCATGGACGTAACAACAACATATATTTCGTTAATTGCAATAAATTGTGTATATTGCCACGTTTTCCTTCTTTATGATGAAAACGCTTGTCGGCCGGAAATGTGGCGGGGCGGCGCTCGGAGGCTTCCCGCGCCTCTCCGCGATGGGCCCGGTCGTTCCCTCAATTAATTGGAGTTATTGAATGAAAAAATCTATTTTTGCGTTGACCGTGGCCGCTTCCCTCGGCCTGGCTGCCGTTTCGCAAGCCCAAGCGGCCACGCAGACCTTCACGCAGAGTCACGCCGTCGGTCAGACCAACTGGACAGATGTACTCGGCCTGGGCAAGTTTGACAGCAATCTGGGCACGCTGACCTCGATCAAGTTCAACTTGGGCGGCCTGGTGCAGGGCACCGGCAAGGCGGAAAGCCTGGACAGCGCCGCGTCCAACGTGATCCTGAACCTGGCGGCATTGCTGACACTGACCCGTCCGGACGCCACCACGCTGGTGGTCAGCAACCCCCTGTTCACCCAGAACTTCGCCTTCAGCGCGTTTGACGGCGGCTACGATTTCGCCGGCACCTCGGGTGGTTCCACGGGCGTGCGCAGCAGCACCGGCAGCAATGCGTTCACCAGCCACAGCGCCACCGACTTCGCGCTGTTTTCGTCCGTCGGCGGCGGCCTCATCAACCTGGGCTTGAACGCGGTGGGTTCCTCCAACGCCAGCGGCGCCGGCAACCTGATCTCCCAGTTCAACACTGCGGCCGGCGCCGACGTGTCGGTGACGTATGAATACATCAGCGCCGTTCCTGAACCAGAAACCTATGTCATGCTGCTCACCGGCTTGGCGCTGGCCGGCGTGATGGCGCGCCGCAAGTCGGCCAAGGCGAAGGCTTAAGCCGCATTGAGCTAAGTCAAGGCGGCGGCGTGAAACCGGGGCAGCCTTCCGGCTTTGCGCCGCCGCTTTGTTTCGGGCGCCGGCGCCACCTTGACCGAACGCGCCCGCCCATCCCGGTATAATCGCGGGATGCACAAAGACCTTCTTCACAACCTCAATCCAGAACAATACGCCGCCGTCACGCTGCCGGCCCAACACGCCCTGATCCTGGCAGGCGCCGGCTCCGGCAAGACGCGCGTGCTGACCACCCGCATCGCTTGGTTGATCCAGACCCAGCAGGTGTCGCCGGCCGGCATCCTGGCCGTGACCTTCACCAACAAGGCCGCCAAGGAAATGTTGACGCGGCTCTCCGCCATGCTGCCGATCAATACGCGCGGCATGTGGGTGGGCACCTTCCACGGCCTGTGCAACCGCCTCCTGCGCACCCACCACCGCGACGCGGCGCTGCCGCAAACCTTCCAGATCCTCGACTCGCAGGATCAGTTGTCGGTGATCAAGCGCCTGTTGAAGGCGAACAATGTCGACGATGAAAAATTCCCGCCGAAGACGCTGATGTATTTCATCAACAACGCGAAAGACCAGGGCTTGCGCGCCGACAAGGTCGAGGCCCACGACGCCAACGAGCGCAAGCTCGTCGAGCTCTACCAGATGTACGACGACCAGTGCCAGCGCGAGGGCGTGGTCGATTTCGCCGAGCTGCTCCTGCGCACCTACGAGTTGCTGCTGCGCAACCAGCCGCTGCGCGAGCACTACCAGGCGCGTTTCCGCCACATCCTCGTCGACGAGTTCCAGGACACGAATAATCTGCAATACAACTGGCTCAAGCTGCTGGCCGGACACGGCGGGCGCGAGGGCGGCGCGCTGTTCGCCGTCGGCGACGACGACCAGAGCATCTACGCCTTCCGCGGCGCCAACGTCGGCAACATGATTTCCTTCGAGCGCGAGTTCAAGGTGCAGAATATGATCAAGCTGGAGCAGAACTACCGCTCGCACGGCCATATCCTCGATAGCGCCAACATGCTCATCGCCAACAACAGCAAGCGCCTGGGCAAGAACCTGCGCACCGACGCCGGGCACGGCGAGCCGGTGCGCGTCTACGAGGCCAGCTCCGACCTGCAGGAGGCGCAGTGGATTGTCGAGGAGGCCAAGAGCCTGGTCGCCGAGGGCGCGGCGCGGCGCGAGATCGCCGTGCTGTACCGCTCCAACGCGCAGTCGCGCGTCATCGAGCACGCCCTGTTCTCGGCCGGCATCCCCTACCACGTCTACGGCGGCCAGCGCTACTTCCAGCGCGCCGAGGTCAAGCACGTGATCGCCTATCTGCAACTGATGGACAATCCGCACAACGACTCGGCCTTCCTGCGCGTGGTCAACTTCCCCACCCGCGGCGTCGGCATGCGCTCCATCGAGCAATTGCAGGCCGCCGCCGAGCAGCACGGCGTCTCCCTGTACGCGGCGGTGCCCCACGTGGCCGGCAAGTCCGGCTCGGCGCTGGGCGCCTTCGTCAGGCTGATCGAGGGCGTGCGCTTCGAGACCCAGCAACTGGCGCTGCCGGAAATGGTCCGCGCGGTGCTCGAGGCGAGCACCCTGCTGGCGCATTACGGCAAGGAGAAGGAGGGCGCCGACCGGGTCGAAAACATCGAACAGATGGTCAACGCGGCCACCCAGTTCGTTGCCGAGGAGGGCTTCGGCCAGGGCGCGCCGGCCTACATGGGGCCGGCCGCGCAGGCGCAGTCCGGCGTGCCGGTCGCGCTCCACGACGGCATCGAAATCTTCGACGCCGACGCGCCGCTGCCGGCCGTGATGTCGCCGCTCTCGGCCTTCCTCTCGCACGCCTCGCTGGAGGCGGGCGACAACCAGGCGCAGGCCGGCCAGGACGCGCTGCAGATGATGACGGTGCATTCGGCCAAGGGCCTGGAGTTCGACAATGTCTTCATCACCGGCCTGGAGGAGGGCTTGTTCCCGCACGAGAGCAGCTCGAAGGAGGAGGGCGGCGTGGAGGAGGAGCGGCGCCTGATGTACGTGGCCATCACGCGCGCGCGCCTGCGCCTGTACATGAGCTTCGCGCAGACGCGCATGTTGCACGGCCAGACGCGCTACAACATGAAGTCGCGCTTCTTCGATGAATTGCCGGAGGAGTCGCTGAAGTGGTTGTCGCCCAAGGTGCAGGCCAACTGGTTCGGCAACAAGAAGTCGGCCTGGGACACGGCGCCGATGACGGCCGCCGGCTCCGACAACGCGATCGCGCAAAAGATCGCGCTCAAGAGCAGCGGGCCGGGTTGGCGCATCGGCGAATCGGTGTCGCACGGCAAATTCGGCGAGGGCGTCATCGTCAACATCGAGGGCGGCGGCGGCAACGCGCGGGCGCAGATCAACTTCGGCAACCACGGCATGAAGGTGCTCGACCTGGGCATCGCCAAGCTGGAGCGGTTGGGACGCTGAATGAAAAACCGGCGCCGCGGCGCCGGTTTTTCATTCAGGGCGCCGGTTTTTCCAGCGACACGCCTTGGCCCTGCGGCACGCCGAAGATCTGCCGGTAGCTGGCGTAGAAGGAGCAGTGCATGATGACGGTGAGGATCACCGACAGCGGCATCATCACCTGCATCGCCAGTTCGTTGCGGCCGAAGATCATGAACAGGATCTGGCTGGCGACGACGCTGATGGCGAACCAGGTCGCGGCGAACACCATGAAAGCCTTGATGGAGCGCTGCACGGCGAAGAAGCTGAAGAAGACGGCCTTGCCCAGGCTCTGTTTCTGCCAGTAGATCAGCGGCGCGGCGAAGCAGAAGCCCATCGCGGCCGGGATGTACAGGGCGACGGTGAGGAGGATCGCGCCGCCCACGTTGGATTCCTTGACGGCGGCCGACTGGCCGTCGAGCTGGCCCGTCACCAGTTGCCACAGCACGCCGCCGTCGACCAGGGCCGAGGCGCCGATGGCCAGCACGGCCATCAGGATGTACAGCAGGCCCAGCGCGAACAGCACGGGGAAGGCCGGTTTGCGGAAGCCGCTCAGCAGCAGGTTGGGGAAGACCCGCTTGTTCTGCTCGATGTGCAGGCAGGCCTGCAGAAAGGCGACGGAAAACACCGGCACCAGGATCACCGGCAGCAGCTGGCCCAGCAGGGGCACGATGCTGATGGCCAGCATGCAGAACATATAGCCGAGGAAGAGCGTGGCCAGGCCGCCCGGTTGTTTGCGGAACAGGGCGAAGCCTTGTTTGACCCAGGACCAGCCTGTGCTTGCGGGTAGTTTTTCCATCAGAACAGCGCCGGCGCGGTGTGCGCGATGCGTTCGCGCAGGATGCGCTCGAAATGCGTCGGGTCGTGCGGCGTCAGCACCTCGGCCTCGCGCGGCAGGTGGAAGTCGTACAGGCGCGAGAGCCAGAAGCGCAGCGCGGCGGCGCGCAGCATCGGCTGCCAGGCCGTCTGTTCGGCCGCGCCGAAGGGGCGCACGGCGTGGTAGGCGTCGAGCAGGGCGCGCACGCGGGCGATGTCGAGGACGCCGCTGGCCAGGTCGATGCACCAGTCGTTGACGGTGACGGCGACGTCGAACAACCAACTGTCGCAGCCGGCGAAGTAAAAGTCGAAGAAGCCGCTCAGGCGCTCGCCGACGAACATCACGTTGTTGCGGAACAGGTCGGCGTGCACGGGGCCGCGCGGAATCGCCTTGTAGGTGTCGCAACTGGCGAAGGCGTCCTGGAAGTGCATTTCCGCGCGCAGCAGGTGGGCGTTGCTGTCCGACAGGAAGGGCAGCACCTCGGGCGTGGTGGCGTTCCACCAGTCCAGGCCGCGCAGATTCGGCTGTTGCAGGGGGAAGTCGCGCGCCGCCAGGTGCATCTTCGCCAGCATCGCGCCGACGGCGCCGCAATGGGCCGGCCGCGGCGCCATCTGCGACTCGCCCTCGAGCTTGCTGACGATGGCCGCCGGCTTGCCCTGCAGCGCGACGATCAGCGCGCCGTCGGCGTTGGCGATGGGCGCAGGCACCAGCACGCCGTGCCCGGCCAGATGGCGCATCAGCGTCAGATAGAAGGGCAATTGCTCGAACGTCAGCTTTTCAAAGATCGTGAGCACGTATTCGCCGCTCTCGGTCGTGATGAAGAAATTGCTGTTCTCGATGCCGGAGGCGATGCCCTTGAGGGCCAGCAATTTGCCGAGGGGGAACTGCTTGATCCACTGGCTGACATCGTCCAGGCTGACCGGGGTAAAAACTGCCATGAGGGAACTAGAAAAAGAGGGGTCGGTGGGAAAGGCAAGCGCCGCCCCCCGGCCTGCGGGGGGCGGCGATGCCGCTGCTTACTTGGCGGGCGGCGGCGCCGGCGCCGGGTCGGCCGCCTCCAGCTCCTTGGCCGAGGCTTTCTTGCGGCCCAGGTCGAATTCCATCACCTTCCACTGCGGGCCGCGGTTGGCGCTGCCGGCCAGGTCGCCCGGCTGGGCGCTGCCGGCCGGCGTGTTCGGCTTCACATAATAGGTGCTCTTGCCGCTGGTGACCTTGACCTCGGTCACCTTGCCCTGCTCGCGCTTCTCGGTGATTTTCTTTTGATTGGCGGGCTTGGCGGTGACGGTGATGGGCGCGTCGCCGCTCTCGTCGATTCTTTCCATCTTCGGCGGCGCCGAACTGGGCGTTTGCGCGCCGACCGCGGCGGACAGCGCCAGCAGGGACAGGGCGAGAAGATTGCGGATAGGGGATGTGCGCATAGTGATAGGGTATCGCTTCAGTTGAGCCGCAAGGGAATATGTCGTATCAGTCATTGTAACAAACACGCACGCGCCATGTTTCAAATGCGTCGAATATGCGGAAAACAAGTAAAACGGCGCCGCGCCGCGTTGCCTTTCCGCCGCTCCCGGGCCGGGCCGGCGGCGCGCGCGGAGCAAACTCTGCGATAATCGCGGCATTCCCGTTCGCATTCCGACGTCTGCCCGCGCCCCGCGCGGCACCTCACTTTTCATTGGCATTATGCACAAAACCCTGCTTTTAGTTGACGGTTCCAGTTATCTGTACCGCGCTTTCCACGCGCTGCCCGATTTGCGCGGCCCCGGCGGCGTGCCGACCGGCGCCATGCACGGCATGATCAATATGTTGCGCCGCCTGCGCGCCGATTATCCGGCCGCCTTCATCGCCTGCGTCTTCGACGCCAAGGGCAAGACCTTCCGCGACGATATGTACGCGGAGTACAAGGCGCAGCGCCCGTCCATGCCGCCCGACCTGGCGCTGCAGATCGCGCCCATCCACGAGGCCGTCGCGGCGATGGGCTGGCCCATCCTGATGGTCGAGGGCGTCGAGGCCGACGAGGTCATCGGCACCCTGGCCGTGCGGGGCGCCGCCGCCGGCATGGACGTGGTGGTGTCGACCGGCGACAAGGATCTGGCCCAGTTGGTCAACGCCCATGTCACCCTGATCAACACGATGAGCAACGAGAAGCTCGACGAGGCCGGCGTGCTGGCCAAGTTCGGCGTGCCGCCCGAGCGCATCATCGACTATCTGTCGCTGATCGGCGATACGGTCGACAATGTGCCGGGCGTGGCCAAGTGCGGCCCGAAGACGGCGCTGAAGTGGTTGGGCCTGTACGACAGCCTGGAGGGCGTGATCGCCAACGCGGCCAGCGTCGGCGGCGCCGTCGGCGAAAATCTGCGCCGGGCGCTGGACTGGCTGCCGCAGGCGCGCGCCCTGATCACCGTCAAGACCGATTGCGACCTGTCCGGCCACATGGAGTCGATCGACGCCTCGCTGCGCGCGCGCGAGGAGGACAAGGCGACCCTGCAGGCCTTCTATGAACGCTACGGCTTCAAGACCCTGCTGCGCGAAATCGGCACGGCGACGCCGGCGGCCGGCAGCGACGCGCTCAACTCGCCCACCGGCGACCTGTTCGGCAACACCGATCCCGAGGTCGCGCCGCACCATTACGAGATGGTGCTGACGGAGGAGCAGCTCGATGTCTGGCTGGCGCGCATCGCCGCCGCGGCGCTCACTTCGCTCGACACCGAGACCACCTCGCTGGAGCCGATGACGGCGCAGATGGTCGGCATCTCGCTGGCCTGCGAGGCCGGCACGGCCGCCTACATCCCGATGGCGCACACCTACGCCGGCGCGCCCGAGCAACTGTCGCGCGACTACGTGCTGGGCAAGCTGAAGCCCTGGCTGGAGGACGCCAGCAAGCCCAAGCTGGGGCAGAACCTGAAGTACGACAGCCACATCTTCGCCAACCACGGCGTGACGCTGCGCGGCATCGCCCACGACACGCTGCTCGAATCGTATGTCTTCGAGTCGCACAAGACGCACGATATGGACAGCCTGGCGCTGCGCCATCTGAACCACCAGACCATCGCCTTCGCCGACGTGTGCGGCAAGGGCGCCAAGCAGATTTGCTTCGACCAGGTCGAGCTCGAGCGCGCCACCGAATACGCGGCCGAGGACGCCGACGTGACGCTGCGCCTGCACCAGGCGATGTGGGGCCATGTCGAGGGCGACGCCAAGCTGACGACGATCTACCGGACCATCGAGATGCCCACCGCCGTGGTGCTGCAGAAGATCGAGCGCAACGGCGTGCTGATCGACGCCGCCCTGCTGGGCGTGCAGTCGCAGGAACTGGGCGCGCGCATCCTCGAGCTGGAGCAGAAGGCTTACGAGCTGGCCGGCCAGCCCTTCAACCTCGGTTCGCCGAAGCAGCTCGGCGAGATTTTTTTCGACAAACTCAAGCTGCCGGTGGTGAAGAAGACGCCGACCGGCGCGCCCTCGACCGACGAGGAGGTGCTGCAGAAGCTGGCCGAGGATTATCCCCTGCCGAAAGTCCTGCTGGAATACCGCGGCATGGCCAAGCTGAAATCGACCTACACCGACAAGCTGCCGAAGATGATCAACGCCGGCACGGGGCGGGTGCACACCAACTACGCGCAGGCGGTGGCGGTGACGGGCCGGCTGGCCTCGAACGACCCGAACCTGCAGAACATCCCGATCCGCAGCAAGGAGGGGCGGCGCATCCGCGAAGCCTTCATCGCGCCGCCGGGCAGCGTCATCGTCTCGGCCGACTATTCGCAGATCGAATTGCGCATCATGGCGCACATCTCCGGCGACGCGGCGATGCTGCGCGCCTTCGCCGAGGGCGTCGACATCCACCGCGCCACGGCCGCCGAGATCTTCGGCGTGCCGGCCGACGAGGTGCAGGGCGAGCAGCGGCGCTACGCCAAGGTCATCAACTTCGGTCTGATCTACGGCATGAGCGCCTTCGGCCTGGCCGGCAATCTGGGCGTCGACCGCGCCGCCGCGCAAAACTACATCGACCGCTATTTCGCCCGCTTCTCCGGCGTCAAGCAGTATATGGACGAGACGCGCCTGCAGGCCAAGGCGCGCGGCTACGTCGAAACCGTGTTCGGCCGGCGCCTCTGGCTGCCCGAGATCAATTCGCCCAACGGCCCGCGCCGCCAGGGCGCCGAACGGGCCGCGATCAACGCGCCCATGCAGGGCACGGCGGCCGACCTGATCAAGCTGGCGATGATCGCCGTGCAGGGCTGGCTGGAAGCGGACGGCCTGCAAACGAAGATGATCATGCAGGTCCACGATGAGCTGGTGCTGGAGGTGCCGGAGGCGGAGCTGGCGCTGGTGCGCGTGAAGTTGCCCGAGCTGATGGCCGGCGTGGCGCAGCTGAAGGTGCCGCTGACGGCCGAAGTCGGCATCGGCAAAAACTGGGACGAGGCGCATTAAGGCGCCATGACAGGGGCGCGCGCGGCGTGCTTCGATTCACCACTAAAGGGAGAATGTGCATGGATGATTTGATTCAGGATGGCCGCGCTTTGCTGGGAGAGTCGGACGGCGTCGCCCGGCGCGATTTCATCAAGGTGACGCTGGGCGGCGGCTTCGCCCTGGCGGCCCTGCCGGTCGCCGCGCAGAGCGTGATCCACACCGACAGCGCCGGTCTGACGGCCGGCACCGTCAACGTCGTGGTGGACGGCCAGAGCGTGCCGGTGTACCGGGCCCAGCCCGAGGGCGGCAGTAATTTGCCGGTGGTGCTGGTGGTGTCGGAGATCTTCGGTGTGCACGAGCACATCGCCGACGTGGTGCGGCGCTTCGCCAGGCTCGGCTATCTGGCGCTGGCGCCGGATCTCTTCGTGCGCCAGGGCGATCCGGCCAAGGTCGCCAGCGTGGCCGCCCTGATGAGCGGGATCATCGCCAAAACGCCGGATGGGCAGGTGCTGGCCGACCTCGACGCCGTCCTCGCCTGGGCCGGCGCGCACGGCGGCAACGCCGACAAGGCGGCCATCACCGGCTTTTGCTGGGGCGGGCGCATCACCTGGTTGTACGCGGCGCACAATCCGCGCCTGAAGGCGGCGGTGGCCTGGTACGGCCGCCTAGTCGGCGAGGCCACGCCGCTGGCGCCGCGCCAGCCGATCGACATCGCGGCCGATCTGACGGTGCCGGTGCTGGGTCTGTACGGCGGCAAGGACGGCGGCATACCGCAGGAATCGATCGACAGGATGAAGGCGGCGCTAGCCAAGGGACACAGTAAATCGGCCTTCGTCGTCTATCCACAGGCGGGACACGCCTTCAACGCCGACTACCGCGCCAGCTATGTCGCGGCGGCGGCGCAGGACGGTTTCGCGCGTTGCCTGGCCTGGTTCAAGGAAAACGGCGTCATCTGATGACCGTGAAACGCGGCCGGGCTGTAAAATGTCCGGTTTGCGCCGCCGTGCGGCGCGCCTAAGGTACAGGCCGGGGAGCTTGGGCACACTCAGACCCCGGTATAAGAGGCTTCAAAATCGATCCAATACTCATCTCCATTTTGCTCGCGACGACGATCGCGGGCGTCTTCAGCATCACCGCCGCGGCGATTTTCTCCTTCGCGCTTTTGTCGAAGATGGTCGAACGCATGGTCAGCCTGTCGGTCGGCATCATGCTCTCGACCTCGCTGCTGCACGCGCTGCCGGAGGCGTTCGAGTCGCAGGCCGACCCGCGCAGCCTGTTCGCCACTTTGCTGGCCGGCCTGCTGGCCTTCTTCATGCTGGAGAAGTTCGCCATCCTGCGCCACTCGCACCACCACGAGGGGGACGGCCACCACCACGCCCACGGCCACGACAAGCACGAGGCGGGCAAAGCCGGCTGGATGATCCTGGTCGGCGACGGCATGCACAATTTCACCGACGGCATCCTGATCGCGGCGGCCTTCCTGGCCGATCCGAAACTGGGCCTGGTCACCGGCCTGGCCATCATCGCCCATGAAATCCCGCAGGAGATCGGCGACTTCATCGTGCTGCTCAACGCCGGCTTCTCGCGCACCCGCGCCTACGTCTTCAACCTGCTGTGCAGCCTGATGGCGGTGGCCGGCGGCCTGCTCGGCTACTTCACGCTGGACCACGCCAGCCATATGATTCCCTATGTGCTGGTGTTCGCCTCGTCCGGCTTCATCTACATCGCCGTCAGCGACCTGATGCCGCAGATGCAGCGCCGCGCCACGCTGCGCGAGACGATTCCGCAGATCCTGCTGATCGGCCTGGGCGTCCTCATCGTGGTCTTCCTGACGCGCCACAGCCACGGCTGAGCCGGGGGAGGGCGGGCCGCGCTTGCCTTCCCTTGCCTTTACGCCTAGAATTATTAATAAGTTAATCCGAAAGGAAAGGAGGAAATATGATAATTCTGAAGCGCACCATCTGGCGTGCCCGTTCCTTCAGTACATTCGGCCGCTCTTGCCCCAGTTTCATCGCGCTGCGATAACTCGGCCAGAGCAAGCACCTCTCCCTCCAGAGTCCCTTCTCGGCTCACCAGTTTTCGTTAGCGCTCCTGTTAACGCGGATGCCTGCATCCCGAACCAAGACAAGAGCCATGACCACCCTGATCTCCACCCAAGCACTGCATCTGGAAACCCACGACGATTTTTTGTTCCAGGACCTGAGTTTCACCCTCAAGCTCGGTGACCGCATCGGCCTGATCGGCCACAACGGCAGCGGCAAGAGCACCTTGCTCGGCCTGCTCGCCGGCAGCCGCGAGGCCAGCGCCGGCACGCTGCACCACGCGCGCGCCTGCCGCCTGCAGCATGTCGAACAGCATCTGCCGGCGGCGCTGGCCGAGCTGAGCCTGCACCAGGCGCTGCTGGCGCCGGTGGCCGGCAGTCCGGAGCTGCATTGGCGCGTCGACAGCCTGCTCGCCGAGCTGGGCATCGACGCCGCCACCGCGCAAGTGCCGGTGAAATCGCTCTCCGGCGGCCAGCACACGCGCCTGCTGCTGGGGCGCGCCCTGCTGCAGGAGCCGAACCTGCTGCTGCTCGACGAGCCCAGCAACCACCTCGACCTGCCCTCGCTGCTGTGGCTGGAGCAATTCCTGCTGAAATGGCGCGGCGCCTTCATCCTGGTGTCGCACGACCAGCGCCTGCTCGACAACGTGGCGCGCACCAGCTGGATCCTGCGCGACCGCCGCCTGTACGCCTTCGACCTGCCCTGCGGCCCGGCCCTGCGGGCGCTGCGCCAGGCCGACGCGGCGGCGCTGGCGCGGCACGGCGCCGAGCAGAAGGAGATCGACCGCCTGGCGGCCAGCGCCCAGCGCCTGGCGATCTGGGGCCGCACCTACGACAATGAAAAACTGGCGCGCAAGGCCAGGACGATGCAACAGCGCGTCGAGCGCCTGACTGGGGAGCAAGCCTTCGTCAGCGAAGGCGCGCCGTGGGCCCTGTCCCTGCGCGGCAAGGCGCTGGCGGCCGACCAGTTGCTGGCGCTGGAGGATTTCCCGGTGCGCGCCGCGCCCGGCGCGCCGGTCCTGTTCCGCGCCGGGCCGCTGTGGTTGAAGCCGGGCGACAAGATCGCCTTGTTGGGCGCCAACGGCAGCGGAAAATCCTCGCTGCTGCGCGCCTGCTGGGCCGACATCGCGGCGCGCGGCGCCAGTCCCGGCTGGCGCTACCATCCGGCCGCCAACATCGGCTATTACGACCAGTCGCTGCAGCAACTGGCGGAGCGGGCCGATTTGTCCGAGGCCCTGTACCCCTTCGTCGCCCATTCCGAGACGGCGCGCAGCCATGTGGCGCGCCGCCAGGCTCTGATCTCGGCCGGCTTCCCGTACAGCCGCCACGGGCAAAGCGTGGCCACCCTGAGCGGCGGCGAACGGGCGCGCCTGTTGTTCCTCGGCCTGTCGCTGGCCAGTTACCACCTGCTGCTGCTCGACGAGCCGAGCAACCATCTGGACATGCAGGGCAAGGAGGAGCTGGGGCAGGCGCTGCGCGATTTCGCCGGCGGCTTCCTGCTGGTATCGCACGACCGCGACTTGATCGAGCAATCCTGCCGGCGCTTCTGGGTGCTGCATGAGGGCCGCCTGGAGCAGTGGGACGACGCGGCCGGCGCCTACCTGCGCCTGCAGGAAACGGGCGGCGCGGACCTGCCGCGGCAGACGGTGGCGCGCGCGCCGGTCCCGCCCGCGGTGGAGGCGGACGGCACGGAGCGCCAACTGGAGCGCTTGTGCGCGCTGGAGCAATTGCTGGAAGAGGACTTGCGGCGCAAGCCGAGGCACCAGAAGCCGGACAGCCAATCGTTGTGGCGCGAGGAGATGGCGCAATTGAATTTGCTGCTGGGTACTTAGCGCCGCATGCTCTTCGGTTCGACGGGGCGCAACTGGAAACGGGCCGCAAGCGGGCCCGTTTGTGTTGTTACGCGCCGTGCGCCACCGGCCGCGCCGGGTCGGCGCACCATTCGCTCCACGAACCCGGATACAGGGCGGCGCCGTGCAGGCCCGCCAGTTCCAGGGCCAGCAGATTGTGGCAGGCCGTCACGCCGGAGCCGCACTGCATGATGGCCGACTGGGCCGAGTCGAACAGGGGGGCGAATTCGCGTTTCAATTCGCCGCCCGGCTTGAAGCGGCCGTCGGCCTGCAGATTGTCCTTGAAGAAGCGATTCCTGGCGCCGGGGATGTGGCCGCCGACCGGATCGATGGTTTCGTTCTCGCCCCGGTAGCGGTCCGGCGCGCGGGCGTCGACGACGGTCTGCGTTTTCTGCTCAAGGTTGGCCAGCACCTCGGCCGCGCCGACGGTGCGCGTCAGCGTGTGTTTTTCGACGATGTCGCCGCGCGCGCGCGGCGCCACCGGCGTCACCAGAGGCAGGCCTTGCGCCTGCCACGCGGCCAGGCCGCCGTCCAGCACGGCCACGGCCGGATGGCCCACCCAGCGCAGCAACCACCACAGGCGCGCCGCGAACATGCCGCCGTGGGCGTCGTAGGCCAGCACCTGGCTGGTGTCGTTGATGCCCCAGGCGCGCAGGGTCTCGAGCAGCGCGGCGCGCTCGGGCAGCGGATGGCGGCCGCGGAAGGCGCCGTCGGGGCCGCTCTTGGCGCCGGACAGGTCGGCGTCGACGTTGGCGAACTGGGCGTTCTGGATGTGGCCGGCGGCGTAGGCTGCGCGTCCCGCGTCCGGATGCATCAAGTCGTGGCGGCAATCGAGCACGACCCAGTCGGGATCGGTCAGGTGGGCCGCCAGTTCGGTCGCGCTAATCAGGGTCGTATGCATGGGCAGGGCTCCTTAAACTTCGCTTGCGATGGGATCGGTGCGCACGGGCGCGGCGCCGCGTTGGGTGCTACGGGTATTGTAGTAGGTCGCGGCCAGGCCGGACGCCAGGATCACGCCGATGCCGGCCCAGCCGTGCCAGCCGAAGACGTCGCCGAAGATCAGCACGCCCCAGACGCTGGAAAAGACGATGCCGGTGTATTGCAGATTGGCCACCACCAGGGTCTTGCCGAGACGGTAGGCGCGCGTCATCGCCATCTGCGCCATGGTCGCGCACAGGCCGATGCCCAGCAGCAGGGCGGCGCCGTAGACGCTGCTGTGGGCGTGCCAGACGACGGGGCCGAGGCCGGCGCTGGCGACGTTGCCCAGCAAGCCGGCGAGGAAATTGACGACGGAGAAATAGAAGACGACGCGGTATTCCGGCTCGCCCAGCAGGCCCAGCTTGCGCACCTGCAGATAGGCCAGCGCCGACAACATGCCCGACACCAGGGCCGTCAGCGCGCCGCTCATCTGCTCGGACTGGAAGGCCGGCTGCAGCAGCAGCGTGACGCCGACGAAGCTCATGCCGATGGCGGCCATCAGCGGCCATTCGACGCTGTTCTTGCTGTACCACCAGCCGCTGCAGAGCAGGATCAGGGCGATCCAGATCGGCGCCATATAGTTCAGCGTCATCGCCGTGGCCAGCGGCAGGATGCTGATGGCGTAGAACCACAACCACAGCGCGACCACGCCGACCACGCCGCGCCACAGGTGGGCGCCGGGCATGCGCGTGCGGAAACTGCCGCCCTGGTAGAGGATGGTGCAGCACATGACGGTCATGCCGACCATGCCGCGGTACATGACGATCTCGGAAGTCGAATACAAACCCGAGGCCAGCTTCACGCACACGCCCATGATGGCGAACATGAAACTGGCGAACAACATCCACAGTGATTGCATCTGATCCTTAGCGAGTGGGCTTAGAGCGTGATGTTACTACGATACCACTCATGGAAATGTTGCATGCCGTCTTCCATCGGCGACTGGTAGGGGCCGACCTCGCTGACGCCGCGGCGCAGCAAGACCTTGCGCCCGGCGTCCATGCGCTGGCCGATTTCATCGTCCTCGACGCAGGTCTCCATGTAGGCGGCCCGCTCGGCCTCGATGAATTCGCGCTCGAACAGCACGATTTCCTCGGGGTAGTAGAATTCGACGACGTTGCGCGTCTTTTGCGGGCCGTCCGGCCACAGCGTCGAGACGATCAGCACGTGCGGATACCATTCGACCATGATGTTCGGATACAGGGTCAGCCAGATCGCGCCGAAGGGCGGCGGCGTGCCGCCGCGGAAACTGAGCACCTGCTCCTGCCAGCGCTGGTAGACCGGCGAGCCGGACTTGAGCAAGCCCTTGTGCACGCCGACCGTCTGCACGCTGTAGTCGCGCCCGAATTCCCAGCGCAGATCGTCGCAGCTGACGAAGCTGCCCAGGCCCGGATGGAAGGGCTCGACGTGGTAATCCTCCAGATAGACCTCGATGAAGGTCTTCCAGTTGTAGTCGCAGTCGTGCACCTCGACGTGGTCGAACATATAGCCGGCGAAGTCCAGGTCTTGCGACACCGACAATTCCTTCAGCTTGTCCATCACGTGGTAGCCGTTCTGTTCGAACAGCAGGCCGTTCCAGTTCTGCAGCGGCGTCTTCGACAGGTTCAGGCAGGGCGTTTCGGCGAAATGCGGCGCGCCGATCAGTTCGCCCTTCAAGTCGTAGGTCCAGCGGTGCAGCGGGCAGACGATGTTGTTGGCGTTGCCGCGACCGTTGAACATCAGCGCCTGGCGGTGGCGGCAGACGTTGGACAGCACTTCGATGCCGTTGGCGTTGCGCACGAGCATGCGCCCCTCGTGTTCGGACGCGAGGGTGGCGAAGTCGCCGACGTTCGGCACCATCAGTTCGTGCCCGATGTAGCGCGGGCCGGCCTGGAATAATTGCTGCGTTTCGCGTTGCAGCAGCGCTTCGTCAAAATAGACGTGAACCGGAAGTTGCGCGTTTGAGCGCGCCAGCTTGGCGTGAGTAGCCAGATCGGACATCCCGACCCCCCTTCAATATATGCAATAGCCAGAGAGAGAAAGAATCCGCAAAGACCTGAATTCAGTATGTTTGAAACGGTATTTCGGACACAACCGGCGATTATACCTCGTCGCGCCCGCCTGCCCCCGGCAAAGCGGGCGCGGCGCGGCGCGGCGCGCCGCCGGCGGGCAAGCCCGCCAATCCGATGGCAATACCGTCGAGATGGGGCCGATTGGGATAAAATCCACTCTTATTTATAAGTTAACCGGGGCCCGTGTGTGGCGCGGCGGATCTGCGCGCGCGCTTTAGTTACCACTGACGGCGGTGGTTTGTTCTAAAATGACGCTCTACGCTGGCCGGGCCTGCTCGTATTGCCCCTTGTGCCGCCCCATCATCTGAGTGCATATGTCAAAGAAATTAATACCCGTCACCGGCGCGCCGGCCTCGTTTGAAGAAGCGATGGCCGAATTGGCGCAACTGGTCACGCAAATGGAAGCGGGCCAGTTGCCGCTGGAAGCGTCCGTCGCCGCCTATGCGCGCGGCACGGAGCTGGTCAAGTTTTGCGCGGCGCAACTCGACACCGTCGAAGCCCAGGTCAAGGCGCTGGAGGGCGACATGCTGAAACCCTTCGCCGACGCCGCCGAGGGCGCGCCGTGACGGCCGGCGCCTTCGCCGACTGGATGGGCGGCGTGCAGGCCTGCGTGGAACGCGATCTGGGCGCATACTTGCCGAGTGCCGAGACGCTGCCCCGCAAGCTGCACGCGGCCATGCGCTACGCCCTGCTGGGCGGCGGCAAGCGCGTGCGCCCGCTGCTGGTGTACGCGGCCGGCGCGCTGTTCGAGGCCGACGCGGCGGCGCTGAGCCGGGCGGCGGCGGCCGTCGAAATGATCCACGCGTATTCGCTGGTGCACGACGACATGCCCTGCATGGACGACGACGCGCTGCGCCGCGGCAAGCCGACCGTGCACGTCGCCTACGACGAGGCCACCGCGCTGCTGGTCGGCGACGCGCTGCAGTCGCAGGCCTTCGTGGTGCTGGCCGAGCCGGCCGGCGTGCCGCCGGCGCGCCAGATGGCGATGCTGGCGCTGCTGGCGCAGGCCTCCGGCGCGGCCGGCATGTGCGGCGGCCAGGCGATCGACCTCGACAGCGTCGGCCTGAGCCTGTCGCTGGCGCAGCTGGAACAGATGCATCAATTGAAGACGGGCGCGCTGTTGCGCGCGGCCGTGCTGCTGGGCGCGCTGTGCGGCAAGGATTTGACGGCGGCCGAGACGGCGGCGCTGCACGCCTACGCGGGCGCCATCGGCCTGGCCTTCCAGGTGGTCGACGACATCCTCGACGCGACGGCCGATTCGGCCACGCTGGGCAAGACGGCCGGCAAGGACGCGGCGGCCAACAAGCCGACCTATGTGTCAATTTTGGGCCTGGAGCCATCCAGGATCTTGGCGGAGCAACTGCGGCGTGAGGCCCACGCGGCGCTCGCGCCCTTCGGCGAACCGGCCGCGCGCCTGCGCGCACTGGCCGACTTGATCGTGCAGCGGAAAGCATAAATGAAACTGTTAGAAAACATCAACGAACCGGCCGCCGTGCGCAAGCTGGCGCGCGCGCAACTGACGCCGCTGGCCAAGGAGCTGCGCCACTACCTGCTCGACTCCGTCTCGAAGACGGGCGGCCACCTCTCGTCCAACCTCGGCACGGTCGAGCTGACGATCGCGCTGCACTATGTGTTCAACACGCCGCACGACCGCATCGTCTGGGACGTCGGCCACCAGACCTATTCGCACAAGATCCTCACCGGCCGGCGCGAGCAGATGCACACCCTGCGCCAGCTGGGCGGCATCTCCGGATTCCCGCGGCGCGACGAAAGCGAATACGACACCTTCGGCACGGCGCACTCCTCGACCTCGATCTCGGCCGCGCTGGGCATGGCGCAGGCGGCCAAGATCAAGGGCGACCCGCGCCACTCGATCGCCGTCATCGGCGACGGTTCGATGACGGCCGGCATGGCCTTCGAGGCGCTCAACAACGCCGGCGTGCAGGAAGACATCAAGCTGCTGGTGATTTTGAACGACAACGACATGTCGATCTCGCCGCCGGTGGGCGCGCTGAACCGCTACCTGGCGCGCCTGATGTCGGGGCAGTTCTACGCGGCGGCCAAGAACGTCGGCAAGTCCGTGCTGCCGGGGCCGGTGCTGGAGCTGGCCAAGCGCTTCGAGGAGCACGCCAAGGGCATGGTGGTTCCGGCCACCATGTTCGAGGAATTCGGCTTCAACTACATCGGCCCGATCGACGGCCACGACCTCGACTCCCTGATCCCCACGCTGGAAAACATCAAGAAGCTCAAGGGCCCGCAATTCCTGCACGTCGTCACCAAGAAGGGCCAGGGCTACAAGCTGGCCGAGGCCGAACCGGTGCTCTACCACGGCACGCCGAAATTCAATCCGGCCGAGGGCATCAAGCCGGGCGCGCCCGGCAAGATCACCTACACCGAAGTGTTCGGCAACTGGTTGTGCGACATGGCGGCCCACGACAAGCGCCTGGTCGGCATCACGCCGGCCATGCGCGAAGGCTCGGGCATGGTGAAATTCGAGCAGCAATTCCCCGACCGCTACTTTGACGTCGGCATCGCCGAACAGCACGCCGTGACCTTCGCCGCCGGCCTGGCCTGCGAAGGCCTGAAGCCGGTGGTGGCGATCTACTCGACCTTCCTGCAGCGCGCCTACGACCAGCTGATCCACGACGTGGCGCTGCAAAACCTCGACGTCACCTTCGCGCTCGACCGCGCCGGCCTGGTCGGCGCCGACGGCGCCACCCACGCCGGCAATTACGACATGGCCTATCTGCGCTGCATCCCGAACATGGTCGTCATGGCCGCCTCGGACGAAAACGAATGCCGCCAGATGCTCACCACCGGCTACGAGTACAAGGGCCCGGCGGCGATCCGCTACGCGCGCGGCGCCGGCATCGGCGCGGCGATCGCCAAGGAGTTCGGCACCATCCCGCTGGGCACGGGCGAGATCAAGCGCAAGGGCAGCAAGGTGGCGATCCTGGCCTTCGGCACCATGGTCGCGCCCAGCCTGGTCGCGGCCGGGCAGATCGACGCGACGGTGGCCAATATGCGCTTCGTCAAGCCGCTCGACGTGGCGCTGCTGCGCCAGTTGGCGCTGGAGCACGACTACCTGGTGACGGTGGAGGAGGGCTGCATCATGGGCGGCGCGGGCGCGGCGGTGGCCGAGGCGATGGCCGCCGAGGGCATCGTCAAGCCGCTGCTGATGCTGGGCCTGCCGGACAAATTCATCGACCACGGCGACACGGCTGTGCTGCTGAAGAGCGTGGGTCTGGACGGCGCCGGCATCTGCGCCTCGATACAGCAGCGCTTCGGCGCGGGCGAACCGCGTCTGGTGGTCAACAACGCCTGAGCCGCCGCTGAAACGCGCAATGCAAAAACGACGCCGCGGCGTCGTTTTTGCATTGCGCCGCGCGCGCCGCCGCGGCCGCGCTAAGAGATCGGCTGGCGCTCGCTGTCCGACAGCGCGTTACCGCTGAGCGAGTCCTCGCGCAGCAGGTTGAAGCTGCTGACTGCGCCGATGAAGGGCAAACCTATGTGCACGAGCATTAACCACCACAGGCTTTTGCTGGCGCAAAACGCCAGCGCGAAAAGCAGGGCGGCCAGGATGCTGGCGGTGAGTTGGCGCGGATTCTTATAGCCGTGCGCGGCCCCGTAGGCCAGCGCCGATAAAACCACCGCGCCCGCCGTTCCTATCATGGGCGGCAAGGTGGACAATAAAAATCCCCGATAGAGAATTTCCCAGCCCACGCCGATAAATAATGTCGCGATGGCAAATGTCCATAATTCCCCATGCGTGCGCGGCATCAACTCATCGTTTTTGATGAGCGCCAGATATTCGATGCGTTTTTTATCCGTGAGGCTTTTCTGCCGCAGGGAACCGGCCACCGCCAGGGCGATCAGCAGCGCCAGGGCGAAGATAATTCCCCATTGGCCGGCCCGGGAAACCGGCACATCCAGCCCCAAGGCATCCGGCGCCCGTCCGGAACTCCAGTAACTGGCGAGCAGCGCCGCCAGGGGCAGGGCAATCAAGACTATCGTCTTGATATAACGGTGCATGCGTGTGTTGGTGTTCTTGTTTTTATGGTGGTTGGTCCAGAGTTTATAACAAGGAAATATGATAATCAGATAAATCGAAAGTAAGGCATCCAGCATGCAAATCTCCACAACACGGCATCGATTTTATTATACGTTCAAAATTATCGGAGGGAAATTTATCGCGGCGTGCTTTGATATATCTCGTCCGCAGGCCCTTGCGGCGGCTGCGGCGCCGCGCCCGGGTGGGCGGCGATCGCGGCGATCGCCGCCACCAGCAGGTCGAGTTCGGCCAGGCTGCTGAACAAATGCGGCGTCACGCGCACGCCGGCGCGGCCCTCGATGTCGCGCGCGACGGTGAAGATCTTGTGCTCGGCCATCAGGCGCTCGACCACGTCCCGCGCCGGCACGCCGCGGATGTTGAAGGCGGCGATGGCGCAGGAACGTTGCGGATCGCCGGGCGTGAGCACCTCGACCAGCGGCATGGCGCGCACCCGCCTCAACCAGTATTCCTTCAGGTAGCGCAGGCGCGCCTCCTTGTTGGCGCCGCCTATCCAGTGGTGGAACTGCAGGGCGTCGAGCACGTTCAGGATGGGCGCCGGCGGCACCGTGCCGAAATGCGCCAGCTTGCCGATGTCGCCGGCCTCGCCCTCAGAGTCGCGTTGCGAGGCGCGTTGCGGAGAACCGAACAGCGGCGCGATCTCGGCCACGCGCGCCTTGCGGATGTACAGCAGGCCGACGCCGAGCGGCGCGCCCAGCCATTTGTGCAGGTTGACGGCGACGAAGTCGGCCTCCAGTTGCGGCAGCGTGTAGTGCAGGTGCGCGAAGGAGTGGGCCGCGTCGACCATCACGTCGACGCCGTGGCGGCGCGCCATCGCGGCGATTTTCGCCACCGGCATGATCTGGCCGGTGCGGTGCACCATGTGGGTCAGCAGCAGCACGCGCGTGCCGGCGTGGATCGCTTGTTCGTACAGGTCGACGATCTGCGCGTCGCTGCGCGGATCGAGCGGCACGCTGACGCGCCGCAGCGCGATGCCTTTGCGCCGGCTCACCATCTCCAGCGTGTCGGCCACGCTGTCATAGTCGTGCGTGGCGAGCAGCACCTCGTCGCCGGCGCGGAAAGGGTAACCCTGGATGAGGATGTTCATCGCCTCGACCAGGTTGCGCGTGATGATCAGCTCGTCCGCGCCGACGCCGCAGAAATCCGCCAGCGCGCGCAGGACGGCGGCGTGCCGCGCGGCGTAGCGCTGGCGCAGGAAATACGAGGTTTCGGTGTTGACCTGGCGCTGATGGCGCAGGAAGGCCTCGAACACGGGTTGCGCCTGGACGCCGAAAAAGCCGTTTTCAAGATTGATGAATTCCGTCGAGACCGCGTACTGGGCGCGCACGCCGGCCCAGAAGGCCTCGTCGTCCGGCGCCCTGGCCGTGACGGACGGCGGCCAGGCCGCAGGGTTGGGGAAATGGGAATCGTCCATGTTGTGATCCAGTGCGCGCAATGTGTTTCGGTATGGGGTGGCGGCGGGCGCGGCGGCGTTTCAGGCGAGCGCCAGCGTCATGTGTTCTTCGTCGTAAAAGCGCGCGCCGACGCGCATGGCGCGGGGCTCGATGCCGAAGGACGCGAAGCCGATGGAATGATACAACTGCCGGGCGCGCAGGTTCTCGGTGTTGACGCTCAGGTTCACTTGCCGCAGGCCGCGCTGCGCCGCCTGCGCCAGAACGGCGTCGATCAGGCGGCGCGCCACGCCGCCGCGGCGCTGGCTTGGCGCCACCATGACGCCCCACAGCACACCCTTGTGCGCGACTTGGGCCGGCGCCGCGCGCCGCAGGCCGGCGATGCCGATGAGCTGTGCGCCGAGAACGGCGCCCAACACCACCTGGCCGTCGTTTTCCTCGATGCGCGCGCGCACCTCCTCCGGGCTGCGGCCGCTTTCCTCGTCGAAGGTGGACCAGATCGCGGACGGCGAATCGGCGATCGCCTGCAGGCGCAGTGCGGTGAACCCGGCGGCGTCGCGCGCTTGCAGGGGGCGGATCAGGACTTGTTCATCGTTCATGTGCGGGACCTCGAAAATATCGTTTTGACAGAATGAATAATATATCAACTTCCACCGCGGGGCGAGATCGGCAAGCGGCAAGCGCCGTCCCGCAAGGGCGGACGGTGCGCCGCCCTTGCGTGCAATCGCCGACGCGCGGTCCGCGCGGTGCGCCCTGGCCGCGCAGGAAAATGTCCGGGCCAAGGCAAGCGTCGCGGCTTGCCGCGCCTCAGGCCCGCAGTTCCGCCGCCGGCTCGAGCGTGCGCGCGCCGCGGCCCAGCAGTTCGGCGTAGCGGGCCGGGTCGATGTTCGAGCCGGACACGATGAGGGCGCTGCGTTTGCCGTCCAGGCGCTCGCGCAGGGGCCCCAGCAGCGCCGCCGTGGCGACGGCGGCGGCCGGCTCGGCCGCCAGTTTGGCGTCGCGGAACAGGTGCAGCATGGCGGCGCAGATTTCCTCGTCCGTCACGCGCACCACCGCGTCGACGAAGCGGCGGCACACGCCGAAGCTGTAGGCCAGGGCGTAGGGCGCGCACAGGCTGTCGGCGACGCTGTCGACCCGCTTCAGCGCCTCCGGCACGCCGGACTGGAAGCTGCGGTACAGCGCGTCGGCGCCGTAGGGCTCCACGCCGTACACGGCGCAGGCCGGGTTGATCTGCTTCACGGCGGCGGCGATGCCGGCGCACAGGCCGCCGCCGCCCACCGGCACGACGACCGCGTCCAGGTGCGGCACCTGGGCCATCAATTCCAGGCCGATGGTGGCCGTGCCCTGGGCCGTCAGCGGGCCGTCGTAGGGATGCAGCATGCTGCGGCCCTCGTCGCGCGCGATTTGAGCGCCGCGCGCGAAGGCCTGGTGCATGTCAGGCATCAGTGTCACTTGCGCGCCCAGTGCGCGGCAGGCGTCCACGCGCGCCGGGCTGGCGTGGCTGGGCATGACGACGCTGGCGCTGCAGCCGGCCAGCCTGGCCGTGTAGGCGACGGCGATGGCGTGGTTGCCGGCGCTGATGGCGACGACGCCGCGCCGGCGCGCCGCCGCGTCGAGGGCGGCGATGCAATTGAGGGCGCCGCGCAATTTGAAGGTGCCGGTTTTTTGCAGCAGCTCCAGCTTCAGCCAGACTTCGCTGGCCGGGCTCAGCGCCGTTGCGACGATGCCGCCTTGCCAGCGCCAGACCGGCGTGTGGACGATTTTTCCGGCCAGGCGGTCGGCGGTGAGACGGATTTGAGCCAGGTCGGGATAGGCGGTGCCGGCCGGATGCGGGACGTGATTCAGCATGGGTCATTCTCCAATGGGTAGACGGGGGAGGCGTCGGGGACGCGGCGCTGTTCGGGGGCGCCGGGCACCGGCGACGCCGTAGCTCAGCGACCCTGGAGAATTCGAATAATGGCGGCGACGGAAAGGCGGCGCGACGCCGCGCGCGGGCCGCCGGCAAACGCGCGGCGGCCGGGGGCGGCGCTGCGGGTGCGGGTCGGGATGGCGGGCGTGGACGATGTCATGTGGATAATCATGCCAAAGATGGCGCGTCTTGGCAAGCGCGCGCGGCATGATCCAGTGTGCGGTTTGGGCCGCCTTTTTGCACCACACGATGTGCATATTGGCGTATATTGAGGCCCCGTACTGGGTATATGATGTTGCTTCGAGTAAATTCTTAATGCCTTATCCAGGCAGCGAGAGTGGAATTCGGTTTCCGTTGAAAATCGAATCGTGTCACTTTTTAAATGAAGAGTAGGATATGTTCCTTAGCCAGCAAGAAATCAATTTTCGAGTGCTTATCGATCAAGAAGAGCAGTATGCCATTTGGCCCGAGCGCAAGGCGATCCCCGACGGTTGGATCGACATCGGCGTACTCGGCTGCAAGCAAGAGTGCCTGGACCATGTGGACCTGGCCTGGCTCGACATGTGTCCGTTGAGCTTTCCGCATTTCCTCCATCAGCGCAGCGCCACCATCCGCGTGCATTGACGGGACGGCGCCGCCCCCGCGGCGCCTCAAACCCCACCTTTTCCACCAGCGGCTGGTTTAATCCGGCGGCGCGACGGTGGCGACCACTTTCCGTCCTTCATGGGCGGATTTTTCTTGCGCCCTCAAGGCCTTGTCGAGCAACTTGTCGTTGCCGTAGATGTCGTCGAAAAAATACACCCGTCCGTCCGGCTTCACCATCACCGTGCCGTAGGCGATCAGCACCGGCAGCGGCTGTTTCAGGCGCAGCGTGCTCGACTTGCCGCTGGACATCGCCGCGCGGATTTTTTCCTCCGTCCACTCCGGTTGGTCCCGCAGCACGAACTGCGCCAGCGCGACGGGATCCTCGACGCGGATGCAGCCGTGGCTCAGGTCGCGCCGCTCGCGGCGGAACAAGGCCGGCGCCGGCGTGTGGTGCAAATAAATATTGTCGCTGTTGGGGAAGATGAACTTGATGTCGCCCAGCGCGGTGAGGGGACCGGGGCGCTGGCGTATGCGCAGTTTTCCGCGCAGCACCGCGTCCAGCTTGGCCTCCGACAGCGCGCCGACGACGGCCCCGTCGGCGCCGACGAACTCCAGTCCCTGCTGGGCGAAATGGGCCGGATCGCGGCGCAGGCGCGGCACCGTTTCCGCCTTGGCGATCGAGGGCGGGATGTTCCAGTAGGGGCTGAATTCGATGTAGCGCATCTCTTCGACGAACAGCGGGGTGCGCGTGTTCAGGGCTTTGCCAACGATGACATTCATGCTCCGCATGGCGCCGCCGTCCTTCAGCGCGTAGGCGTGCAGGGCGAACTCGGGCACGTTGACGACGATCATGCGCTCGTTCAGCAGCAGGGGCGTCCAGCGCAGGCGCTCCAGCGTCAATTCGATCTGCCGCACGCGCGCCGCGACGGGCGTGTTCAACTGCGCCAGGGTACCCTTGCCGAGCACGCCGTCGGGCGCCATGCCGTGGCGCAGTTGGAAGCTTTTCACGGCCTCGACCAGCGCGTCCCGGTACAGTTCGCCGGCCGGCGCGCCGGCCGCCAGGTCGCCCAGCGCGACCAGGCGCCGCGCCAGCGCGGCGTTGCCGGCATAGGGCTGGCCGGGCGCGAGTTTTCCGCCAGGCAGGGCGGGCAGCGGCTGGCCCCAGGCGGGATCGCCCTGCAGCGCGCGGTAGCGTTCGAGCGCCTGGCGCAGGCTGGCGTACAGCGGCAACTGCGGCGCCGCCGCGCGCACGGCCAGGGCCAGCGTGTGGTTGGCGACGGCGTCGCGCACATAGCCGGCCGGGTCCAGCTGCTTGGCCGGCACGGCGAAGGCGGCGTGGATGTCGCGCGGATTGACGCGGCCGAAATGCAGGTCGGCGACGTAGTGCTGCATGGCCTCGGAGAGGGCCAGCGACAGGCTGGCCTGCTGCGCGGCGGGCAGCGGCGCGGCTCCGGCGGCGGCGTCCAGCGCGCGCGCCAGCGCGTCGGCCTGGTAGTCGGCCGGATTGAGGCCGTCCGTCTGCGCCGCCTGCAGCAGGCGCAGCGCCTGCGTCGCCTCGACGGCCGGGCGGCCGTCGGCGAACCAGGCCGTCGTCTCGCCGGCCCAGGCCTGGCCCAGCAAGAGGGCGCAGAGGATGAAACCGAGGTAGGGGGCGGGGCGACGGCGACCTGTCATTCTTGTGTCATTTTCAAAGCGGGTGAAGGGACGCCGGCTCACCAGGTGCGCACCCGGCCGATGTCGACGTGGACGAAGTCCGAGGCCGGATAATAGCCGACGCCGCCGCCCTTGAGGGCGATGGCGGCGCGGCGCACCTCGGCCAGGGCGCGGCCGGGCACGCGGATGTCCATCGCCAGCCCCTCCATGTGCAGGCTGCGCGTCGCCACGCCCGAGCTCGTCTTGTGCAGCATGGCGTTGCTGGCCGGCGAACGGTAGCCGGAAATGACCTGGATGCGCTCCCGCGTGTCGAGCGTCGTCGCCAGCAGGTAGAGCAGGTCGAGCAGGCCGCCGTCGATCGCGCCCACCTCGTTGGAGCGGTGGTCGCGCAGCAGGCGGCTCAGTTCCGCCAGGCCCTCGTTCTGATAGTCGCCGTCGGCCCAATACACGGCGTTCGACTGCTCGCCGGTGTGGGTGTTGTAGAGCCGCAGGCTGCGCTCGCCGGCGACGGCGGGCGCCAGCGCCGCCAGCGCCGGTCCGCTCAGGCCGGTGGCCAGGCCGGCGCCGGCCATCTTCAGGAAGCGCCGCCGCGCGGCCGCGTCCCGCTGTGCTGATTTGCTCATGGTGTTCCCCTCATGGCGCCCGGCCGGGCGCCGGCGCGCATCGCTGCGCTTCCAGATGCCGCGCGCTCAGCCGCGCTTGCGCTCGTGCTGCCACAGCACGTCGCTGCCGCCGGCGAAGCGGTTCAGCACGCGCGAGAGCACGAACAGCAGGTCGGACAGGCGGTTGACGTACTGGCGCGGGTGGTCGTGGATGGTTTCCGCCTTGCCCAGGGCGACGATGCTGCGCTCGGCGCGGCGGCAGACGGTGCGGCAGATGTGCGCGATGGACGCCGCGCGCGAGCCGGCCGGCAGGATGAATTCGGTCAGCGCCGGCAGGTCGGCGTTGTACTTCTCCAGCAGGTCGTCGAGGCGGCCGACGTGCACCTCGGTGATCAGCTGGTAGCCGGGAATGCAGATCTCGCCGCCCAGGTCGAACAGGTCGTGCTGGATCGACACCAGTTCCTCGCGCAGCGCCTCGGGCATGGCTTCGCACAGCAGCAGGCCGATGTGCGAGTTCAGCTCGTCGACGTCGCCCATCGCGTGCACGCGCACGCTGTCCTTGCTGGTGCGGCTGCCGTCGCCCAGGCCGGTGCTGCCGTTGTCGCCGGTGCGGGTGGCGATTTTTGAGAGTCGGTTGCCCATGATGGTTCCTGATCGTTGGATGAATGAGGTGAGGATACGACAAAACCCCCCGCCGCGTCTGCCCGCACGGTCAATTCCGCGCCAAGATTGCGCCGGCGGGCGGTGTTTGTGCTTACAATCGTCGCATGTCGACCGCCACCCCCGAACCCGCCTTCACCGCCGCCCGCCAGCAAGCCGTCGTCGCCGCCCTGCTGGCCGTGCTGCCGGCGCGCTGCGTGCTGGCCGACGCCGAGGATACCCGCCCCTACGAATGCGACGGCCTGGCCGCCTACCGGCGCCTGCCGATGGTGGTCGCGCTGCCCGACAGCGAGCAGCAGGTGCTGGCCGTGCTCAAGGTCTGCCGCGAACTGAAGGTGCCGATCGTGCCGCGCGGCGCCGGCACCGGCCTGTCCGGCGGCGCGCTGCCGATCGCCGACGGCGTCGTGCTGTCGACGGCGCGCCTGAACCAGATCGTCCGCGTCGACGCCTACGCGCGCCTGGCGGTGGTGCAGCCGGGCGTGCGCAACCTGGCCATCTCGGACGCCGCCGCGCCGCACGGCCTGTACTACGCGCCGGACCCGTCCTCGCAGATCGCCTGCACGATAGGCGGCAACGTGGCGGAGAACTCCGGCGGCGTGCACTGCCTCAAATACGGCCTGACGGTGCACAACGTGCTGCGCGTGCGCGTGGCGACGCTGGAGGGCGAGATCCTGGAACTGGGCGGCGCCGCGCTGGACGCGCCGGGCCTGGACCTGCTGGCCGTCTTCATCGGCTCCGAGGGCCTGCTCGGCATCGTCACCGAGGTGACCGTGCGGCTGATCCCGAAGGCGGCCACGGCGCGCGTCATCATGGCCTCCTTCGGCGACGTCGTCAGCGGCGGCAACGCGGTGGCGCGGGTGATCGCCGCCGGCGTCATCCCGGCCGGGCTGGAGATGATGGACCGCACCTCGGTGCGCATGGTCGAGCCTTTCGTGAAGGCCGGCTACGACCTGGACGCCGCCGCCATCCTGCTGTGCGAGGCCGACGGCACGCCCGAGGAGGTCGAGGCGGACATCGCGCGCATGACGGCGGTGCTGGAGGACGCCGGCGCGAGCGCCGTGGTGGTGTCGCAGTCCGAGGCCGAGCGCATGCGCTTCTGGTCCGGGCGCAAGAACGCCTTCCCGGCCGCCGGGCGCATCTCGCCCGACTACTACTGCATGGACGGCACCATTCCGCGCAAGCGCCTGGCCGAGGTCCTGACCGGCATCGCGCACATGGAAAGCAAGTACGCGCTGCGCTGCGCCAACGTGTTCCACGCCGGCGACGGCAACCTGCATCCGCTGATCCTGTTCGACGCCAACCAGCCGGACGAATTCGCCCGCGCCGAAGCCTTCGGCGCCGAGATCCTCGCCCTGTGCGTGGCGGTGGGCGGCACCATCACGGGCGAGCACGGCGTCGGCATGGAGAAGATCGATTCGATGTGCGTGCAGTTCACGGCGGCCGAGCTGGCCGCCTTCCACGCCCTCAAGCGCGCCTTCGACCCGGCCGGCCTGCTCAATCCCGACAAGGCCATTCCCACCCTGAACCGCTGCGCCGAATTCGGCAAGATGCACGTGGCCGGCGGCCAGTTGAAGTTCGCGCATTTGCCGCGTTTTTAGATCCGGAGCGCGCCATGCAAGCGATACTCGAACAATTCAGGGCGCGCATCCGCGGCGCCGCCGCCGAGCGGACCACGCTGCGCCTGCGCGGCGGCGGCAGCAAGGACTGGTACGGCCAGACGCCGGCCGGCGCGCTGCTCGAGACGCGCGCCTACAGCGGCATCATCGACTACGAGCCGACCGAGCTGGTGATCACGGCGCGCTGCGGCACGCCGCTGGCCGAGATCGAGGCGGCGCTGGCGGCGCAGCGCCAGATGCTGGCCTTCGAGCCGCCCCATTTCGGCCCGCACGCCACCCTGGGCGGCACGCTGGCCTGCGCGCTGGGCGGGCCGCGGCGCGCCACGGCCGGCGCGGCGCGCGACTTCACGCTGGGCGCGGTGCTGATGGACGGCAAGGGCGAGCGCCTCGCCTTCGGCGGCCAGGTGATGAAGAACGTCGCCGGCTACGACGTCTCGCGCCTGCTGGCCGGCTCGCTCGGCACCCTGGGCCTGATCCTGGAGGCCTCGCTGAAGGTCTTGCCCTTGCCGCCCTGCGAGGCCAGCCTGCGCTTCGAGGCCAGCGAAATCGACGCCCTGCGCATGCTCAACGAATGGGCCGGCCGGCCGCTGCCGATCTCCGCCAGTTGCTGGCACGCCGGCGCGCTGACGCTGCGCCTGTCCGGCGCCGAGGCGGCCGTCGCGGCGGCCCGCCGCAGCCTGGGCGGCGAGACGCTGGAGGCGGCCGCGCCGTTCTGGGCCGGCCTGCGCGAACAGACGCATCCCTTCTTCGCCGGCGCCGGCGCGCTGTGGCGCCTGTCGCTGCCGCCGGCCGCCAGCGCCATCATCCTGAAGGGCGCGCAACTGATCGAGTGGGGCGGCGCGCAGCGCTGGTTGCGCGCCGCCGCCGACGCCGCCACGGCCGGCGACATCCGCCGCAGCGTGGCGGCGGCCGGCGGCCACGCCAGCCTGTTCCGCGGCGGCGACAAGAGCGTCGGCGTGTTCCATCCGCTGGCGCCGGCCGTGGCCCTGGTGCAGCGCCGCCTGACGCAGGCCTTCGACCCGGACGGGATCTTCAATCCCGGCCGCATGTATTGAGGCGCCCATGCAAACCAATCTCGCCGATTTCATCAAGAACAGCCGCGACGGCGACGCCGCCGAGGCGATCCTGCGCGCCTGCGTCCATTGCGGCTTCTGCACCGCCACCTGTCCGACCTACCAGTTGCTGGGCGATGAGCTGGACGGTCCGCGCGGGCGCATCTACCTGATCAAGCAGGTGCTGGAGGGGGCGCCGGTGACGGCCAAGACGCAGAGCCATCTGGACCGCTGCCTGACCTGCCGCAGTTGCGAGACGACCTGTCCGTCCGGCGTGCAGTACGGCCGCCTGCTCGACATCGGCCGCAAGGTCGTCGAGCAGCGCGTGCGCCGCCCGCTGGCCGAGCGTTTCCGGCGCTTCGTGCTGAAGGAGGGCTTGCCGCGCCCCTGGTTGTTCACGCCGGCGCTGCGCGCCGGGCAGTTGCTGCGGCCCCTGCTGTCGAAGCCGATGCAGGACAAGCTGCCGCGCCTGGGCTGGGCGGGGCGCTGGCCGACCCGCGCGCACGCGCGCAGGATGCTGGTGCTGGCCGGCTGCGCCCAGCCGGCGCTGGCGCCGAACATCAACGCGGCCGCCGCGCGCGTGCTCGACGCCGTCGGCGTGCAACTGATCGTCGCGCCCAAGGCCGGCTGCTGCGGCGCGCTGCGCCACCACCTGAACGCGCAGGAGGCGGCGCTGGACGACATGCGCCGCAACATCGACGCCTGGTGGCCCTACGTCTTCGGCGCCGGCGCCATCGAGGCCATCGTCATGACGGCCTCCGGCTGCGGCGTGACGGTGAAGGAGTACGGCCACCTGCTGGCGCACGACGGCGCCTACGCGGCGAAGGCGCGCCGCATTTCCGAACTGACGCGCGACCTGAGCGAGGTTCTGCCGGCCTTCGAGGCCGAGCTGGTGGAGCAACTGGCGGGCCGGATGGCGCAGCGGGTGGCCTACCATCCGCCCTGCACGCTGCAGCACGGCCAGCAGATCCGCGGCAAGGTCGAGGGCCTGCTGCGCGCCGTCGGCGTCGACGTCCGGCTGTGCGCCGACAGCCATCTGTGCTGCGGTTCGGCCGGCACCTATTCGATCCTGCAGGAGGAGCTGGCGCTGCAACTGCGCGACCGCAAGCTGGCCGCTCTGGCCGACACCGGGGCCGCGACGATCGTCTCGGCCAACGTCGGCTGCCAGGTGCACCTGCAGTCGGGCACCGAGACGCCGGTCAGGCACTGGATAGAATTGATCGACAGCGCGCTGGCGGCGCGCGGCGCCTGAGCGCGCCGCTCCGGCCGGCCGGCTTCGGGCCGGCGCAAACGCGCGGCTCGTTTACGCGGCGCTGAGCGCGGCGGCGCGCCAGGCCGGCGCCTGGCTGTAGTCGGCGGCCCACTGCAGCACGGCGTCGGCCGGCATCGGCCGGGCGATGCCGTAGCCCTGCGCCAGGTCGCAGCCCAGTTGCATCAGGCGGCTGCCGTGCTCCACCGTTTCGACGCCCTCGGCGATGACCTTCAGGTGGAAGGACTTCGCCAGGCCGATGACGGCGCTGACCAGGTGCAGATCCTCCTCGTCGCTGAGCATATTGCGCACGAAGCTCTGGTCGATCTTGAGGATGTCGGCCGGCAGGCGCTTCAGGTAGGACATCGAGGAATAGCCGGTGCCGAAATCGTCCAGCGCGAAGGTGACGCCGAGCGCCTGGCAGGCCGTCATCACGCGGCGCACGTGTTCGATGTCGCCCAGCGCCGACGATTCGAGGACCTCCAGCTCCAGCATCTCGGCGCGCACGCCGGGAAATTCGGCCAGGATGGCCTTCAGGCGCGCGACGAAGCCGGCCTGCTGCAGGTGGCGCGCGGCGATGTTGACGCTGACCACCCAGTGCCGCCCGGACGCCGTCCAGCGCTGCATCTGCCACAGCGCCTGGCGCAGCACCCATTCGCCGATGTCGATGATCAGGTCGGTGTCGCCGACCGCCGGCAGGAAGTGCGCCGGCTCCAGCACGCCGCGGCGCGGATGCTGCCAGCGCAGCAGCGCCTCCATGCCGACGATGTCGCCGGCGCGCATGTTCACCTTGGGCTGGTAGTGCAGGCGCAATTCGCCGCCCAGCAGGGCGGCGCGGATGTCGGTGCGCTGGTTGTGGTGGGTGCGCACCTCCTCGTCCAGTTCGGCGTCGAAGAAGTGGTAGGTGTTGCGTCCGGTCAGCTTGGCCTGGTAGACGGCGTGGTCGGCGTGGCGCAGCAGCGTTTCGGTGCTGGTGGCGCGCCCGGCGTAGACGGCGACGCCGGCGCTGACCGACAGGGTCAGCGCCAGGCCGTCGCACTGGTAGGGCCGCGACAGCTCGCGCAGCAGTTGCGCGACGATTTCCTCGATGGCCGCCGTCTCGCTCTGGCCGGACAGCAGCATGACGAATTCGTCGCCGCCCAGGCGCGCCGAATAGTGGTTCTGCCTGGCGAAGCCGTGCAGGCGCGCCGCCACCTGTTTCAGGATCTCGTCGCCCGATTCGGCGCCGAAGCGTTCGTTGACGCGCTGGAAGTGGTCGAGGTCGATCAGGCAGACCGCCAGCAGGCGCTGCCGTTCGCGCGCCAGGAACAGCTCCTGCTCGAAGCGCGCCGCCAGCGCGCTGCGGTTGGGCAGGCCGGTCAGCACGTCGTGGTAGTTTTGCCAGGACATCTGCTGCAGCGCGCTTTGCATGCGCACCGTCTGCGCCAGTTGCTTGCCCAGGTCCCGCTCGCTGGCGCGCAGCGAGGCCACCAGGGTCTGCACCTCGCCGGCCATGTTGTTGAAGGTGTGCGCCAGCGCGCGCGCCTCGGGCGTGCCGTCGACGCGCATGCGCGCGCCGTAGTCGCCGTGGCGGAAGCTGTCGGCTGCCTGCGCCAGGCGCCTGAGCATCTGCCGGTTGGCCGCCAGGATCAGGCCCAGCAGGAGGTAGATGAGGAGCACGCTGACGGCGCTGATGCCGGCCTGCTTGCGCAGGCTGTCCCAGATGCGGTTGATGGCCCGCACCGGCGTGAAGTGCAGCGCCAGGGTGCCGCCCTTGCCGCCCGCCAGCGCCACGGGGAAGGCGCTGTGCAGGGCGTCCAGGCCGGTCACGGCGGGAAACCAGGCCGGGTACTGCGCCGGCTGCGCCGCCTCGGCGCGCACCAGCAGGTGTTTCTTCGGGCAGTCCCAGCGTATCGCGGCGAGGTCGGGGTTGAGCGGCAGCGCGCCGGCCAGGATGGCCTCGATGGCGGCGACGTCGCGCTCGCCGGCGATCGGTTGCAGCGTCGCGGCCAGGTACTTCCCCAGTTGCTGGGCCTCGGCCTGGTAGCGCGCGTTGGCGCTGTGCGACTCGCTTTCCAGCAGCAGCTTGTAGCGCACGCCGGAGACGGCGACGATGAGGAAGAAAATAGGGGTAAACAGACGGGGGTAGATTCCCATCCGCATCCACGCAGCTATGATTTTCCCCAGGACAGGCATCGTTCTCTGATCCGATTGCGCATAATAAATCTGCAAGCATTATCACCGAAAAGACCGGTGCCGACGTATCGAAATGAGAATGATTTCAAAAAAACATGGGGAGGCGCCGCCGCGCCGTTTACTCGGCCAGCAATTTCTCGATGTCGGCCACCAGCTCGGCCGGCGCCGTGGTCGGCGCGTAGCGCTGGTAGACGCGGCCGTCCTTGCGCACGAGGAATTTGGTGAAGTTCCACTTGATGGCGCCCGTGCCGAGCAGGCCGGGCGCGCTCTTTTTCAGCTGCGCGAAGAGGGGATGGGTGTCGCCGCCGTTGACGTCGATCTTGGCGAACAGGGGGAAGCTGACGCCGAAGTTCTTCTCGCAGAAGGCGCCGATCTGCCCGGCGTCGCCCGGTTCCTGGGCGCCGAACTGGTTGCAGGGAAAGCCCAGCACGGTCACGCCGCGCTCCCTGAATTGCCGGTAGAGGGCTTCGAGTCCCTTGTACTGGGGCGTGAAGCCGCAATTGCTGGCCGTGTTGACGATCAGCAGGACCTGGCCCCGGTATTGGCCCAGGTCGACGGGCGCGCCGGCCAGGCTGTTGGCGCTGAAATCGAAAATCGAGTGTGCCTCTGTCATCAGATGATCCCCAGGTGTTCGGTGCCGGCCGACAGGTCGCGCGTCTTGGCGGCCTTGCCGTTGAGTTTGATGTTCAGGCGCAGATCGTTGACGGAGTCGGCGTTGCGCAGGGCGTCCTCGTAGCTGATCTTGTCGGCCTCGAACAAGTCGAACAGGGACTGGTCGAAGGTCTGCATGCCCAGTTCGCGCGATTTCTTCATCAGCTCCTTGATCTCGTGCACCTGGCCCTTGAAGATCAGGTCCGAGATCAGGGGCGAGTTCAACATGATTTCGATGGCCACGCAGCGCCCCTTGCTGTCCTTGAGGGGGATCAGGCGCTGCGAAATCATGCCCTTCAGGTTCAGCGACAAGTCCATCAGCAATTGCTGGCGGCGCTCCTCGGGGAAGAAGTTGATGATGCGGTCGAGCGCCTGGTTGGCGCTGTTGGCGTGCAGCGTGGCCAGGCACAGATGGCCCGTTTCGGCGAAGGCGATGGCGTGGTCCATGGTTTCGCGGTCGCGGATCTCGCCGATCTGGATCACGTCCGGCGCCTGGCGCAGGGTGTTCTTGAGCGCCGTGCCCCAGTCCTCGGTGTCGACGCCGACCTCGCGCTGGGTGACGATGCAGTTCTTGTGCGGATGCACGTACTCGACCGGATCCTCGATGGTGATGATGTGGCCGTAGCTGTTTTCGTTGCGGTAGCCGACCATCGCCGCCAGCGTCGTCGACTTGCCCGAGCCGGTGGCGCCGACCATGATGACGAGGCCGCGCTTGCTCATGACGACCTCCTGCAGCACCGCCGGCAGGCCCAGCTCCTCGAGTTTCGGGATCGCCGTCGTGATGGTGCGCAGGACCATGCCGACGCAACTCATCTGCACGAAGGCGGAGACGCGGAAGCGTCCCAGCTCGCCCGGGCTGATGGCGAAGTTGGCCTCCTTGCTCAGCTCGAACGAGGCGGTCTGCTTGTCGTTCATGATGGCGCGCGCCAGGTCGGTGGTGTGGGCCGCCGTCAGCACCTGGGTCGAGACGGGCGTGAGCCTGCCGTCGATCTTGATGGCGGGCGGGAAGCCGGCCGTGATGAACAGGTCGGAGCCGTTCTTGCTGACCATCAGGCGCAGCAGGTCGAACATGAATTTTGAAGCCTGGTCGCGTTCCATCGTGGGATCCTTGGGTGGCGGAGGGGGGCGGCGCGCGGCGCCGCCGGCACGGCCTAGCCGGGGAAGTTGTCCGGGGTCTTGGCCGCGCCGCGGGCGGCGGCGGCGGAGATGACGTTGCGCCGCACCAGATCGGTGAGGGTCTGGTCCAGCGTCTGCATGCCGACATTGCTGCCGGTCTGGATCGCCGAATACATCTGGGCGATCTTCGACTCGCGGATCAGGTTGCGGATGGCCGGCGTGGCGATCATGATTTCATGCGCGGCGACGCGGCCGCCGCCGTCCTTGGTCTTCAGCAGCGTCTGCGAGATGACCGCCTGCAGCGATTCCGACAGCATGGCGCGCACCATCTCCTTTTCGTCGGCAGGGAAGACGTCGACGATGCGGTCGATGGTCTTCGCCGCCGAGGAGGTGTGCAGGGTGCCGAACACCAGGTGGCCGGTTTCGGCCGCCGACAGCGCCAGGCGGATGGTCTCCAGGTCGCGCAGCTCGCCGACCAGGATCACGTCCGGGTCCTCGCGCAGCGCCGAGCGCAGCGCGTTGTTGAAGGACAGCGTGTGCGGCCCCACCTCGCGCTGGTTGATCAGGCATTTCTTCGAGTCGTGGACGAATTCGATCGGGTCCTCGATGGTCAGGATGTGGCCGTACTCGGTTTCGTTGACGTGGTTGACCATCGCCGCCAGCGTGGTCGACTTGCCCGAGCCGGTCGGCCCGGTGACGAGCACCAGGCCGCGCGGTTTCAGCGCCAGGTCGGCGAAGATGCGCGGGCAGTTCAGCTCCTCCAGGCTCATGATCTTCGAGGGGATGGTGCGCAGCACGGCCGAGGCGCCGCGCTCCTGGTTGAAGGCGTTGACGCGGAAGCGCGCCAGGCCGGGAATGGCGAAGGAAAAGTCGCACTCGAGCATTTCCTCGTAGGCCTTGCGCTGGCCGTCGTTCATGATGTCATAGATCATGCCGTGCACGTCCTTGTGCTCGAGCGGCGGCAGATTGATGCGCCGCACGTCGCCGTGTACCCGTATCATCGGCGGCAGGCCGGCCGACAGGTGCAGGTCGGAGGCCTTGTTCTTGACGGAGAATGCGAGTAGTTCGGAGATGTCCATTTATAATCCCTGTGCCTGCTGTGATGGGGCGCAAGGCCCGGGCCACGGCACCGGATTGCTTTACATTACCCCGCTCAATGATTATGTCCACAATCGACCAGAACTTGCAAGCAGTCCATCACAGTATCGCCGCCGCCGCCGCCGAGGCGGGCCGCCCCGCCGCCGGCGTCGCGCTGCTGGCCGTGTCGAAGACCTTCGGCGCCGACGCCGTGCTGGAGGCGGCCGCGGCCGGCCAGCGCGCCTTCGGCGAAAACTATCTGCAGGAGGGGGTCGAGAAGATCGCCGCGGTCGCCGCCGCGCGCCCGGAGCTGAAGTTGGAGTGGCATTTCATCGGCCCGATCCAGAGCAACAAGACGCGCCCGATCGCCGAACATTTCGACTGGGTGCACACGGTCGAGCGCGAAAAAATCGCCCAGCGCCTGTCGGAGCAGCGTCCGGCCGGGCTGGCGCCGCTGAACGTCTGCCTGCAGGTGAACATCAGCGGCGAGGCGAGCAAGAGCGGCGTCGCGCCCGAGCAGTTGCGCGCGCTGGCGCTGCGGGTCGCCGCGCTGCCGAACCTGCGCCTGCGCGGCCTGATGGCCATCCCCGAGCCGGAGGAGGTTTTCGCGCGCCAGCGCGCCGCCTTCGCCCGCCTGCGCCTCCTGTACGAGGACTTGCGCGCCGCCGGCCTGGCGCTCGACACCCTGTCGATGGGCATGTCGGCCGACCTGCGCGCGGCCGTCGTCGAGGGCGCCAGCATCGTGCGCGTCGGCAGCGCCATTTTTGGATCACGGAATTACCACTGAGCGGAGACGGACAATGAGCGAATTGAAGATAGGTTTTGTGGGCGGCGGCAACATGGCGTCGGCGCTGATCGCCGGCCTGGCCGGCAAGCTGACGGCGGGCGCCAACATCCACGTGGTCGACCCGAACGGCGCCGCGCTGGATAAATTGCGCGGCGAGTTCGGCGTGACGACGGCGGCGGCGGCCGACGCGGCGCTGGGCGCCTGCGACGTCGTCGTGCTGGCGGTGAAGCCGCAAAGCATGCGCGAGGTGGCGGCGCAACTGCTGCCCCTGATCGCCGGCGCCAAGGGCCCGCTGGTGTTGTCGATCGCCGCCGGCATCCGCGCCGTCGACCTGGCGCGCTGGTTGGGCGGTTACGGCGCCATCGTGCGCTGCATGCCGAACACGCCGGCCCTGATCGGCCTGGGCATCACCGGCATGGTCGCCAGCGCCGGCGTCGACGCGGCGCAGAAAGCGGCGGCCGACGCCATCATGCGCGCCGTCGGCGCCACCGTCTGGCTCGACGACGAGGCGCTGATCGACCCGGTCACGGCCGTCTCCGGCAGCGGCCCGGCGTATGTGTTCTATTTCATCGAGGCGATGCAGGAGGCGGCCGCCGAGCTGGGCCTGACGGCCGAGCAGGGCACGCAACTGGCGCTGGCCACCTTCGTCGGCGCGGCGCAACTGGCGGCGCAGTCGAGCGAGCCGGTGGCGCTGCTGCGCGAGCGCGTCACCTCCAAGGGCGGCACCACCTACGCGGCCCTGCGCAGCATGGAGGAGAGCGGCGTCAAGGGCGCCATCGTGACGGCGCTGAAGGCGGCCGCGCAACGCGGCAAGGAAATGGGCGACGAGCTGGGCGCCGCCGAGTGAAGCCGGGGCCGCGCGCCGGCCCGCGGCCGCG
>JANXSQ010000210.1 GCA_025356595.1 Janthinobacterium sp.
GCTTCAGAAAATCCACCGCCGAGCCGGCGAACAGAGCGACCGCCGCTTCCCACTTCGAGAGGTTGACTGCGAAGTCGATCTGTTCGGTGTCGTTGCGAAAAGGCCATTCCTCGATGGTCGCCGGCTTGGCGCGCGGCCGGCCCATTTGCGCCAGCATGGTGCCGCCGGCGCGCATGGCCGGTTGCAGCAGCGGCGCGGCGGCGACCGCGTCGGCGCCGTCCAGGTCGCCGAAGACGGACGCCAGCACCGCCTCGACGCTGGCCGGCAGATACTCGTGGGCGCGCAGTTCGACGAACAGGCGCAGGCACAGGGCGTCGATGGCGTCGAGCGCGTCGGCGCGCGTGACGACGGCGCATTTGGCCAGCCGCGCCAGCGCCTCGACGACGTTCAGGCGGCGCCCCTTCTGATCCAGCAGCATGTCCATGTTCAGGCCGAACAGGCGCGCCACTTCGGCCTGCAGGCCGGGAATCTCCAGGTTCGGCAGGCGCGTCAGCGACACCAGCATGTCCGGCATTTGCTCCGCGTCCGGGCCGCGCCCGAGGATGTGCAGGCCGTCGCGGATTTGCGCCGAACCCAGCTCGCACAGGTAGCCGTCCAGGTCTTCGATCAGATGGGCGACGTCGGAACCGCCCATGCCGGCCAGCGCCTCTGGCAGTTCGCCCTCGTGGTCATGGCCATGATCGTGGTCATGGCCGTGGTCGTGGTCGTGGTCATGCCCATGATCGTGGCCGTGATGATGGCCGTGGTCGTGGTCGTGGCCGTGGCCGTGGTCGTGGCCATGTTCATCGCCGTGGTCGTGGTCGTGGTGCAGCAGGCGCGCCTGCAGATCCGCGTTCAGGTTGGTCTGCTTGACCAGTTCCCAGATCTGCTGCTGCAGGAGCGGCAGCTTAGCCGGGTCCAGCACTTCGACTTGATAGTATTCGTCGACCAGTTGCGTCAGTTGCGCCAGCGCGCCGTAGGTGTCGGCGGTGGTCATCGGCGGCGTCAGGTGGTCGACGACGACGGCGTGGCCGCGCCGCTTGGCCTGCGAGCCCTCGCCCGGATCGTTGATGATGAAGGGGTAGAACAGCGGGATATCGCCCAACAAGGCGTCCGGGAAGCAGTTTTCCGACAGGCCGACGCCCTTCCCCGGCAACCACTCCATCGTGCCGTGCTTGCCGACGTGGACGATGGCGTCGGCGCGCCAGACCTCGCGCAACCAGCGGTACAGGGCGTAGTAATGGTGGGTCGGCGGCAGGTCCGGCTGGTGGTAGATGGCGTCCGGGTCCATGCCGTAGCCGCGCGACGGTTGCAGCGCGACGAAGGTGTTGCCCAGCTCGATGCCGGCCAGCGCCAGGTGGTCGTCGTGGAAGTAGGCCTCGCCGGGCGCGGCGCCCCACTGCGCCGTCATTTTTTCCCGCATCTCCAGCGGCAGCTCGGCGAACCAGCCGGCGTACTGCGCGCTCGGCACGCGGCCGGCGGCGTTCTTCAGCTGCTCGGCGCTCAGGTAGATCTGGTCATACGAGCAGCGCTCGACCAGGGCGTGGATCAAGGCCGTGCCGTCCTGCGGCAGCGAACCGACGTCGTAGCCGGCCGTGTCCATCGCGGCGAGGATGCGCATCAGCGAGGCCGGCGCGTCCAGGCCGACGGCGTTGCCGATCTGCGAAGCCTTGCTGCTGGAATTGGTGAACATGAAGGCGACGCGCTTCTCGGCGTTGGGCACGCGCTTCAGGCGCGCGAAACGCGCGGCGATGCCGGCCACGCGGGCGACGCGGTCCGCCACCGGCTCGTATTCGACCGCTTCGCTCGGCATGCCGGCGGCGCGCGCCTTGAACGACACCGGCACCGTGATGATGCGCCCGTCGAATTCGGGCAGCACGACGTTCATCGCCGCGTCGAGGGGATTCAGGCCGCGCGCCGACTGCTGCCACTGGCCCAGCGTCATGCCGCTGGTGATGGCCTGCAGCACCGGCACGTTGAGCGTCTCCAGCACGCCGACCGACCAGCCGGCCGGGGTCGGCCCGCCGGGCGTGATTTCACCCATCGCGAAGGAGGTGGTGTTGATCAGGACGTCGATATGCGCGCCCCGCGCGCCGCTGAAGTAGCGCAAGGCGCTCGGCAGGCTGGCGCCGCCCTCGCCGCCGGCCCGCAGCGAGGAGGTGAAAACCGGCAGCACGTTCATGCCGCGCTGCTCCAGCGCGGCCAGTAGCGCGTCGATGAAGCGCGTGTTCCCGCTCATCCAGTGGGCGCGGTAGAAGACGATGCCGACGCTGGGTTTATCCGCCGCGCGCAGCGCCAGCCAGTCGGCCACTTCGGCGCCCTGCGCCAGGTCGGGATGGTAGATGCCGTGTTCGGGCAAGGCGTGCGCCGGCTCGAAGCCGAAGCCGCTCAGCAGCAGATGGTCGGACAGGTAGCGCAGCAGTTGCGCCAGGTTGGTGCTGCCGCCGGCCTGGAAGTACTTCAGCGCCTGCTGCAACACGTCCGGCGAGACGGTGGACACGGCCGCCAGCTCGGGGTCCGGCTCGCCGGTGCCGCTGATGGCGATCAGGTGGCGGCCCTGGCGGCGCGCCAGTCCGACCAGCTCGGCGAAACCGGGCACGCCGCCGAGGCGGCCCAGCACGCGCAGCACGATGATGCGCGCGCCCGACAGTTCCTTGGCCAGCAAGGCGGCCATCTGGCTTTCGCTTTCCAGCGATTGCAGGTTGACGCCGGCGACCGGGCCGAAGTCGGGCGGCATCTGCGCCAGGGCTCTGTGCAGCACCGTCAAATCGTTCGACGCGTGCGTCAACAGCGCGATCTGCGCATTTACCGCCGGTGCTTCAGACATCTTGTTTATCCAATGTACAGGTGTCGCCTTCGCCGAGGCGATGGAAAATCAAATCGCTTACTTCCTTGCCGCCGACCAGATGCTCGCTGACGATGCGCTCCACCGCCGCCGCGTCGACCCGGTTGTACCAGGTGCCCTCGGGATAGACAACCAGGATGGGCCCGTTGTTGCGGCAGGCGACCATGCAATGGGTGCGCGTGCGCTTGACGGTCAGCTCCGGGCGGGCGTCGATCTTCTCGCCCATCAGTTCGAAAACGGCCTGCGCCTGCAAGCCGTTTTCGGTGCAGCGCGGGCCGACGCACATGAAGACGTGGCGGTTATGGGTACGCATGCGCTCAGTCGAATTTCTTGTAGAAGAAGGCGGCCAGGGCGCCCAAGGCCAGCCAGAAGGCGGCGTTGGCGAGCGCCGTGGCGTAGATGAAGGCGCGCGCCAGTTCGGCGGGGGCGGCGCTGGCGTGCACCTCCGGTTGCGGCGCGCCCACCAGATGCGGCAGGAACAGCACGGCCGCGCCCAAAACCTTCAGGGGCAGGCCGCGGGCGAAAGCCAGCAGCGCCAGGCCGCCGGCGCTGGCGGCGACGGTCGTCAACCACCACATCTGGCGCGCGGCCAGCGGCGCGGCGGCGGTGCCGGGCACCTCGGGCGGCAAGCCTATCGAGGGCGCGACGAAGAACACCAAGTATCCGGCGGCGCCCCACAGCAGGCCGCTGCGCCAGCCGCCGTTCTGGCCGCGCAGGCTGATCGCGCCCGCCAGCAGCAGGCCGAAGCCGACCGCCATGCTGATGTTCGCCACGGCCGTGAAGAAGGTGCGCTCGGCGCCGTTTTCCGGCTGCCAGCCGCCGTGCGTGTGTTCCTGCTCCGCTGCGGCCTCGTGCGAGTGTTCGGGTTCGGGCGCGGCCTCGTGCGTGTGGGCGTGGCCGTCCGCGTGGACGTGCTGCTGCGGCGCCGGCGCCGGCGCCGGTGCGGCCTGCGCGTGCGGCGCGGCCGCGGCGGCGGCGTCGTAGGTTTCCGCTTGCAGGATGATCTTGCTGACCTGGACTTGCTGCACGGCCGTCAGCAGCAAGCCGGCCAGGATGCCGGAAAAGGCGGCGGCGCGAACGATGCGATTGAATCCGCCCAGATTCACGCCGCCAGCCGATCGGCTTAGTGGCACGGGAAGCCCGCCGAGTGGCGGCCGTCGTGCGCCGCGTTGTGCAGGGCTTCGGTTTCGGCAAAGGCCGCGCCGTACAGCAGCACGATGCCCAGGCCGCCGGCCATCAGGAAGGGCAGGATTTTCTCTTTCCAGAGCGTCAAATGGGCTGGCGCAGCGACTTCGAGGATGGCAGAGTGGTGTGTGGACATGGTGTGCTTTCCAGTGAACAGCGTGGGGAGCTTGTACGGGAGAGACAAAAGATGGGTGAGCAGGACAGCAAACCACCTGGATCGCCCTCCGCGACACAAACGCTTCATAGGCTTCAGGCTGGTTTCCGGGCTCTCGAGTGGACGCTCCGACGCGCGGAGGATCCTGGATGCGCGCCTTCCCATGCAGGCACAGTGGCGTATTGCGCATCCTTTTACTCGATTACCGTTGCGGGGGCAGCGCCGGGATTATTTTTCCATGCGGAAAAACTCACCGACTTCCCATTTAAATTCGCGCACGACGGCGCGCGAATACCAAAAGCAATACCAGCGCAGTATAGGTGGCGACCCGCAAAATTGCAAGAAAGGCTTGCCGGCCGAAACCGGCGCAGCGTGGCTTCATCGCGCAGCGTCCTGCGAATAAATGGCAAAGCTTAAGCGCCGGCCCTGGCCTCGTGCGCAGTATTTTGGTCTTCGGTGTTGCTTTGTTGACTACGAAGCAAAGAACTGAGCAGAGTCTGCAACTTGCCACACGCCTTTAACCCGGCCCTTATCATCGATGCCCCAAGCGTGGGAAAAGCGCACCAATACCGGGGAGCTACCATCGGTTTTTGTGATGTGATAGTGACCAAGCGCTACGACCGTATCTCCACCGTCCACAAATCTGTCCGGAAAAGCGCCAAGGGAATGAACGCGAGCGAGTAGTTTTTGATAGAACCCGCCAAACACTTCGGATATGCCACGATAGACTGCGCCGTCTGGAAAACCCGGTGAAACATCCCACACCGGCTCATCGACCAGGATTTCTTTAATTATCTGTTGGTCTTTCGATTTTAGCGCTCGATAAAGCGCTTTAACTTGTCGTAGATTTTCGGAGTCGCCCGGGTTTTCATCTAAAGCGGAAATTTGGACATTATTCATCAAACGCTGCCCTCACGTTCGACCACCAGAATCCGCGCTTCTCCGCGGGGATGGGCGACGTGCTCGCATCCCACTCCCGCGAAAAACACATCGCCGACCGAGAGTGTCACGACGTGCTCTATGCCCGACTCGCGGTAATGCATATCGACCGTGCCATCGAGCACCGCAAACACCTCTTCGCCATCGTTCACATGCCACTTGTACGGCTGGTCGGTCCAGTGAAGACGGGTCGTGGTTCCACCCATGTTAGCGATGTCCTCGGCGCCCCAGGCGCGGCTGGCGGTGAAATCCTTACTCCGAATAACTCTCATCGAACGTCGCTCTCGAACAGGTGGTGAATGTCCCCCAGTCTAGCAGACAGATCTTCCGTCGGGGTGGCGAGCGCACTCCTGCCGATCCTGCAAAGAGCCCGGCTTTACCAGCTCCGCCCTATCGCATCAACCGCTTCACCAGCTCGTACCAGGCGACGGCGGCGGCGCCGGCCAGCACCGGCAGCAGCAGTTCAAGGCCGTAGATGACCTCGAAATGGAAGATGCGCCGCAGCGCCGGCAGGTAGAGCACGCCGGCCAGCGCGGCGGCGGCGCCGGCGATCACCCACCACTGGGCCGGATTGGGCCGGCGCAGCAGCGTCCCGATGTGCTCCCTGGCGGCGCGGCTGCAGACGATCAGCCCCAGGTTGCCGATGACCACGCAGGTGAAGGCGGCCGCGCGCGCCTGCCCTTCCTCCAGGCCGCCGCGCAGGCCGAGGAAGAACACCGCCGCCACGCAGGCCAGCAAGCCCAGGCCCTGCAACAGCGCCAGCAGCACGTTGCCCAGGCCGAACAGGCGCTCGCCGACGCCGCGCGGCGGGCGGCGCATGATGTCGGCGTCCGCCTCCTCGGCCTCGAAGACGATGGCGCAGGCCGGGTTGATGATCATCTCCAGGAAGACGATGTGCACCGGCGAGAAGGCCAGCGGGGTGCCGAACAGCAGCGGCAGCAGGGTCATGCCGGCGATCGGCAGATGCACCGCGACGACGTAGTTGAGCGCCTTGCGCAAGTTGTCGTAGATGCGCCGGCCCAGCGCGATGGCGCTGACGATGGAGGAGAAATCGTCGTCCAGGAGCACCAGCGAGGAGGCCTCGCGCGCCACGTCGGTGCCGCGCCGCCCCATGCTGATGCCGATGTGCGCCGCCTTCAGGGCCGGCGCGTCGTTGACGCCGTCGCCGGTCATGGCGACGATCTCGCCGGCCTCCTTCAGGCCCGCCACCAGGCGCAGCTTCTGTTCGGGGCGGATGCGCGCGAAGACATGGGCCTCGCGCAGCGCCGCCGCCAGGGCCGCCGCGTCGAGCCCCTCCAGTTGGGCGCCCGTCACCACGACGTCGGCGGGCAGGCCGGCGGCCCGCGCGATGGCCTGCGCCGTGGCCGGATAGTCGCCGGTGATCATCACCACGCGCACGCCGGCCTCGCGGCAGCGCCGCACCGCCTCCGGCACGGCCGGGCGCAGCGGATCGGCCAGTCCGGCCAGTCCCAGCCAGACGAAGTCGAAGGCGCCCGGGTCGGCCGGCCAGCGCGGGCCGGAGTAACGCGCCCTGGCCACCGCCAGCACGCGCATGCCCTGCGCGGCCAGCGCCTGCGCCTGCGCCTGCACGGCGGCGCTTTGCCGCGGGTCCAGCTTGCACAGGCGCGCCACATGCTCCGGCGCGCCCTTGGTCGCCACCAGATAGGCGGCGTCGGCGCCGTCCCGCCAGATGTGGGTCATGGCCATGATGGCGTCGGTGAGCGGGTATTCGTGGGCGAAGCTCCAGTCGGCGTAACGCTCGCGCCGGCCCGGATAGAGCCAGTCCAGGCAGGCGTGGAAGGCCAGGTCCATGGGATCGAAGGGCGCCGTCTCGCTGGCCAGCACGGCGTAGTCCAGCAGTTCGTGGGCGGCGCCGGACAGGCCGCCCGGCGCCACGCCCTCCAGGTCCAGCGTGGCGGCGCCGATGACGAGACTCTTCAGCGCCATGCGGTTCTGCGTCAGCGTGCCGGTCTTGTCGACGCACAGCACGCTGGCCGAGCCGAGCGCTTCGATGACCGGCGTGTGCCGCGTCAGCACCTGGCTTTTCGAGATGCGCCAGGCGCCCAGCGCCATGAAGACGGTGAGGATGACGGTGAATTCCTCCGGCAGCACCGACATCGCCAGCGTGATGCCGGCCAGCAGGCCGTTCATCCAGTCGTGCCGGGTCCAGCCGTACAGAACGAAGACCAGCAGCGAGACGGCGACGCCGAAGACGGCGAAGCGTTGCACCAGGGTGCCGATTTCGCGCTGCAGCGGACTCGATTCGTTGGGCAGCGCCTGCAGGGCACGGCCGATCTTGCCGATCTCGGTGGCGCCGCCGGTGGCGCGCACGCGCGCCAGGCCGCCGCCCTGCACCACCATCGAGCCGGAAAAGACCCGTCCCGGCGCCGCGTCGCCGGCCTGCTTCGACACCGCGACCGACTCGCCCGTGAGCAGCGATTCGTCGATCAGGAGGTCGTGGCATTCGAGCAGTTCGCCGTCGGCGGCGACGCGGTCGCCCTCCTCCAGCACCAGCAGATCGCCGATCACCACCTCGCGGCCGGGGATGCGCAGGCGCGCGCCGTCGCGCAGCACCAGCGCGCGCGGACTGGACAGGTCGCGCAGGGTTTCCAGCACGCGCTCGGTGCGCCGCTCCTGGACGATGGTGATGCCCATCGAGACGAAGACGAAGCCGAGCAGCATGGCCGCGTCGCCCGCGTCGCCCAGCAGCAGGTAGATGGCGCCGGCGCCCAGCAGGAGCAGGAACATCGGTTCGCGCATCACTTCGACGATGGTGTGCAGCACCGTGCGGCGCCGCTTCGAGGGCAGCTCGTTGTAGCCGTCTTGCTGAAGCGTCCGCGCCGCCTGGCTGGCGCTCAAACCGTCCGCTGTCGTCATCGTGCGCGTCCCGTGCGTGAGCTACTGCGAAAAATCCGGGGCGCGCTTGCCGCCCCGGCCTAAGCCTCAGTCGCGCGTGGGCAGCATGCGGCGCAGGGTGTTGTCGCGCACGACGTAGTGGTGGAACAGCGCCGCCAGCGCGTGCGCGCCGATGAGGAAGTAGCCGATGGTGGCGAAGGTCTCGTGGATTTCCTTGATCTGTTCGGCCAGGGCCTTGTCCGGCGCCAGCAGCGCCGGCAGTTCCACGCCGAAGAAGGGCACCGGCTTGCCGGCCGCGCTGAGCAGCAGCCAGCCTAGCAGCGGCAGGCCGATCATCAGGGAGTACAGCGCCAGGTGCAGCGAGTGCGCCAGGCTGATTTGCCAGCGCGGCGGCGCCGGCACGATGGGCGGCGCGCTGCCCAGCATGCGCGCCACCAGGCGCAGCGCCACCAGTCCCAGCACCGACAGGCCGAGCATGAAGTGCCAGGTCTTCATGGCGTTGCGTTCCGCGCTGCCTTTCGGGAAGATGTCGCGCAGCTCCATGGCGGCGTACACAGCCGCCAGCAGGAACAGCATCAGCCAGTGGATGGCGACGGTCGGGACACTGTATTTCCGGGTCGTTTGATTCATGATTGCTTCCTTCACTTGATTAAAACTCGATTTAAAAAACGATTAAACATTCCTTGCGCGGGATGCCAGCAGTCCGCGCCGCGATTCATGCCGTGGCCGGCGCCGGCGCGAAGCCGATCTCGACCGCCAGTCCGCGCCCGTCCAGGCCCTCGCCCAGCGTCACGCTGGCGGCGTGGCCGGCGGCGATGCCGGCGACGATGGAGAGCCCCAGTCCGCTGCCCGAACCCTGTTGCCCCGGTAGCCTGAAAAAACGTTCGAAGACGCGCTCGCGCATGGCCGGCGGAATGCCGGCGCCGGAATCGGCCACGCGCAGGCGGGCGCCGTCCGGGCCGCTCCAGCAGGACAGTTCCACCCGTCCCGGCGGCGCCGTGTAGCGCAGGGCGTTTTCGCCCAGGTTGCGCAGCAGGATCAACAGGCTGTCCGGATCGGCCACGCAGCGCGCCGGCGCCAGGCTGGCGCTGAAGACGAGGCCCTGCTCGCGCGCCTGGCGCCGTAGCTCGTCCGTCTGCGTCGCCAGCAGCGCCGCCAGGTCGATCTCGCGCTGCGCCGCCGCGGCGCCCTGCTGCGGATCGAGGCGCGCCAGCGTCATCAACTGGCCGACCAGGCGCGTGGCCCGCTCGACGCTGACGCCCAGCCCGTCCACCGCCTCGGCCCGTTCGCCGTCATCGCGGGCGCGCCGGATCACCTGTTGATAGGTCTTGATGGCCGCCAGCGGCGTGCGCAGCTCGTGCGCGGCGTCGGCGGTGAAGCGCTGCTCGCGCTCCAGCGCCGCGCCGACGCGCTCGAACAGGGCGTTGATGGCGCGCAGCAGCGAGCGCAGTTCGCTCGGTGCGCCGTCCAGGTCGACGCGGCGCAGGTCATTCGGCGTGCGCTCGGCCACCGCGTCGGCCGAGCGGCGCAGCGAGCGGAAGATGTGGTTGACGCACCACCAGATCGAGGCCGCCAGCAGCGGCAGCACGAACAGGCTGAAGAACAGCAGCTTGCCGGCGAAGCGGCTGCGCACGGCGATGCGCCGGCTGGCCGGCTCGGCGAGCTGCACCTGCAGGCAGCGCCCGCCGTTCCAGCCCGCGTAGGTGCGCCAGGACTGGCCGTTGACGGTGTTCCAGCCGTAGCCCTCGGCGCCTCCGGCGGCCAGCGCCGTGTCGGGCGCGCCGGCGCTTTTGTACAAGAGATGCCGTTCGCGGTCCCAGACCTGGAACAGCAGATAGCGCTGGTGGGCGCCGGAGCCGTGTTCGGACAGCGTCGTCGCCGCCTGGGCGCGGCGCTCCTCGACCTCGTGGTCGGCCAGCGTCAGCAGCAGGTGGGCCGATTCCGCCAGCGACTGGTCGAACAGGGCCTGGCTTTCGCGCTCGGCGTCGAGGTAGATCAGCAGGCCGCTGACGAGCCAGAAGGCCATCGTCACGCACAGCACGATGCAGAGCAGGCGGCGGCGCAGCGACCAGCCGGCGCCGCTCATCCGGGCGCCTTGTCGACCACGTAGCCGAGCGCGTGCACGGTGCGTATCACGTCCTTGCCCAGCTTGCGGCGCAGGTGGTGCACATGCACCTGGATGCTGTTGCTGTCGATTTCCTCGCCCCAGCCGTACAGGGCCTGCTCGAGACGGCCGCGGCTGATGATCTGGCCGCTGTGCTCGACCAGCATCTGCAGGATGCTGTATTCGCGCGTCGTCACGGCCACGGCGACGCCGCCGCGGCGCACCTGCCGCGCCGCGCCGTCCAGTTCCAGCTCGCCGTGCCGCAGCAGTTCGCGGCTGCGCCCGGCCAGGCGCCGGCTGGCCGAGCGGATGCGCGCCGCCAGTTCGTCCAGGTCGAAGGGCTTGATGATGAAGTCGTCGGCGCCGGCGTCGAGCCCGGCGACGCGCTGCGCCACCTGGTCGCGCGCCGTGACGATCAGGAGCGCCGCGTCGCAGCCGCCGACGCGCAGGCGGCGCAGGAAGTCCATGCCGTCCTCGCCCGGCAGGCCGAGGTCGAGCAGGATGGCGGCGTATTCGTGCGTCAGCAGCGCCGTCGCCGCCGCCTCGGCCGAGCGCACCCAGTCGACCGCGTAGTCGGCCTGGCCCAGCCCCAGTTGCGTGGCGCGGCCCAACTGCGGATCATCCTCCACCAACAATATGCGCACGGCGATTCTCCTTTTCCCTGCCCGCCATTCTAAGCCCCAGTTGTTAAGGACTTCTTATCTCGCGCCGCGCCATGCTAAGCTGCCGCCACGCGCACAACCGGAAACCGCCACAATGAATTTCAAAGACCTCGCCGACGACACCGAAGACCACAAGCACAGCGACGCCGAGCGCGCCGCAGCCGCCTCGCGCAGCACCTGGGTCAGCGTCGCCGTCAACGTCGTGCTGAGCGTGGGCCAGATCGCGGTCGGCGTGCTGGCCAAGTCGCAGGGCCTGATCGCCGACGGTCTGCATTCCCTGTCCGACCTGGTGGGCGACTTCGTCGTGCTGCTGGCCAGCCGCCACAGCAAGAAGGACGCCGACCAGGACCATCCCTACGGCCACCAGCGCTTCGAGACGGCCGCCTCGCTGGCCCTGGGCGCGCTGCTGCTGGGCGTCGGCGCGGCCATGCTGTGGTCGGCCGTGCTCAAGCTGCAGACGCCGGAACTGGTGCCGCAGGTGCACATCGTCGCGCTGTGGGTGGCCTGCGCCGCGCTGGTGGCCAAGGAAACCCTGTTCCGCTACATGCTGGCGGTGGCCAAGCGCATCAAGTCGAGCATGCTGGTGGCGAACGCCTGGCACGCCCGCTCGGACGCCGCGTCCTCGCTGGTGGTGGCGCTGGGGATCATCGGCAATCTGGCCGGCTATCCCATCCTCGATCCGATCGCCGCACTGATCGTCGGCTGCATGGTGGCCAAGATGGGCTGGCAATTCGGCTGGGACGCGCTGCATGATCTGATGGACCGCGCCGCCGACGACGAGGAAGTGGCGGCGATCCGCCTGACGCTGGTCGAGACGCCCGGCGTGCGCGACGTGCACGACGTGCGCACGCGCAAGATGGGCGACATGATCGTGGTCGACGCGCACATCGAAGTCGACGCCAACATCAGCGTCGAAGCCGGCCACGACATCGCCGTCGTCGCCCGCCAGCGCGTGCTGCAGCGCCACCGCGTGCTGAACCTGATGACCCACGTCGACCCGTGGCGGCGGCCCGACCTGGACCACGCGCGCGAAGAGAGCGCCTGATTTTCCGGGACGGCGGCGCCATCGGCGGCCCGGCCCGGGCACGCCGGGCGCCGCCGTCTTTTTACGCACGCTTTTTGTAGACATCCTCGATCTGCGCCGCGAAATGGGCCAGCAGATTGTTGCGCTTGAGCTTGAGCGTCGGCGTCATCAGGGTGTTTTCCACCGACCACGGCGTCAACTCCATGCGCACCGAGCGCGGCACCGCGTAGGCCGGGAAGCTCTTGCACAGCGTCTGGATCTGCGCCAGCACGGCTTCGCGCACCGGCTTCAGCTCCAGGCTGGCCGCCTCCGCCGCGACGTTCAACTGGCGCGCCAGCGCCGCCCAGCCCGCGCCGTTGAGCACCACGAAGGCCGCGATGTAGGGTCGGTTCTCGCCCATCACGAAGGCCTGGTCGAACAAAGGGTCGCCGATGATGGCCAGCTCCAGGTCGGCCGGGGCGATCTTCTCGCCGGTCGAGGTGACGATGATCTCCTTGATGCGGCCGGTGATGCGCACGCGGCCATCCTCGATGGCGGCCTGGTCGCCGGTGCGCAACCAGCCGTCCTCGGTCATGCTCCTGGCCGTGTCCTCGGGACGCTTCCAGTAGCCGCGCATGACGCTCGGGCCGCTCACCTGTAATTCCTTGTTCTCGCCGATGCGCACCCGCACGCCCTCGAGCACCTTGCCGACCGTCTCGGGCCAGTTGTCCTCGATGGTGTTGTTGCAGACCACGGGCGAGGTTTCCGTCATGCCGTAGCCCTGCAGCAGCGGCAAACCCATGCCGAGGAAGCACTGGGCCACCGCCTGCGACATCGGCGCGCCGCCGCAGACGGCGAAGCGCAGGCGCCCGCCGAAGCGCGCCAGCACCTTGCGCGCCACCAGGCCCCGCAGCACGGGCGCCAGCAGCGCGTCCAGCCAGGCGGCGCCGCCCTGCACCGGCAAGCCCTGGCGGCGGCTGAACTGGCGCCAGCCGACCGCCCGGGTCAGGGCGAACAGCGCGCGCGTCGCGCCGCCCGAGGCGGCCATGCTTTCCTCCAGCTTGGCGTAGAAGCGTTCGTAGATGCGCGGCACCGACACCAGCGCCGTCGGACTCACGGCCAGCAGGTCGTCGGCGATCTGCGCCACCGAGCGGACGTAGGCGACGCAGCTGCCGGCGGCCACCGGCAGGTAGTAGCCGACGGTGCGCTCGAAGGTGTGCGAGAGCGGCAGGAAGGACAGGAAAACGTCGTCCGGGCCGACCGCGACGCAGCCGGTCAGGGCGCGCACGTTGGCGAGGATGTTGGCGTGCGTGAGCATCACGCCCTTCGGCTTGCCGGTGGTGCCGGAGGTGTAGACGATGGCCGCCAGATCGTCCGGGCCGACGTCGGAGGGACGCGCCGCGCTCGATCCAGCGGCGACCGCCAGCCAGTCGCGCAGGGCCACCAGCATGGGCGCGCCGACGTCGGCCGTTGGCGGTGCCGTTGGCGGGGCCGGAATATCGCCAGCGGCCACGGCCACCAGTTTCAGCGCCGGCAGCGCGGCGGCGACGCCGGCGATCGCCAGCCATTGCGCGTGATCGGCAACGACCAGCACGGCGGCGTCGCAATCCTGCACGATGTAGGCGATGCTGGCCGGGTTGTCGAGCGCGTGCATGGGCACCGGCACCAGGCCCAGCGCCAGGCTGGCCTGGTCGAGGCAGACCGCTTCGACGCCGTTCGGCAGCAGGATGGCGACCTTGGCGGCGCGCGGCAACTGCAGCGCGGCCAGCGCGTTGGCGCAGGCGCCCACGCGCGCGGCCATCGCGCTCCAGCTGTGGCTGACCCAGGCCTGGCTGGCCGGATCGTACTGACGGTAGGCCTCGGCCTCCGGTGTCTGACTGGCGCGCCAGGCGAACAAGGCGCCCAGCGTGGTGCTGGCACCCAGGGTGGCCGCGCTTGTGTTACCGATATTCATGCAATTCCTTTGCTAATAAACCGACGCGCCCGCCTGCGACCGGAAGGGCCAGGCGTGGGCCTAGCCATACTAGGAACTGGCGGCGCCTATTTGTTTGACGCAGATCAAATATCATCAAATCACTTCTTGAATCATTCGTATATTTGTGGACTCCGGCGCGGGCCGCGCTTACGCTGGAGACAGCGACACGGCGCGGCAGTGCGGTCCGCGGCGCCGCGAAACATCCTCAACCCCATTCAAGGAAACGCCATGTCCTACAAGACAATACTGGTCCACGCCGATCTTTCCAGCCACGCGCCGGAGCGCATCAAGATCGCCGCCGCCCTCGCCGTCGCCGAGGGCGCGCACCTGATCGGCGCGGCCATGACCGGCATCTCCAGCGCCATCTACCACGGCGACACGGTCGACCTGAGCGGTTCGGTGATCGCCGGGCGCATCGCCGCGCTGCAGGACGACGCGCGCCGCGCGCTGGCGCAGTTCGAGGCGCTGGCGCAGGCCTGCGGCGTGAGCTCCTACGAGGCGCGCCAGTTGAACGACGATCCGCAGGGCGGCCTGGCGCTGCAGGCGCGCTACGCCGACCTGGTGGTCGTCAGCCAGACCGACCTGGACGAGCCCTTGTCGCGGATTATCCCCGACTTGCCCGAGTATGTGGTGCTCAATTGCGCCCGGCCGGTGCTGGTGGTGCCCTACGCCGGCGAGTCCGGGCTGCCCTGGCCGCGCGTCCTGCTGGCCTGGGACGGCAGTATCGGCGCCACGCGCGCGGTGACGAACGCCATCCCGCTGCTGCGCCGCGCGCAGAACGTGGCGGTGGCCCTGTTCAATCCCTCGCAACAGCACGGCGCCCACGGAGAACAGCCGGGCGCCGACATCGCCCTGTTCCTGGCGCGCCACGGCGTCACCGTCGAGGTGCTGCCGCAGCGCACCGACATCGACGTCGGCAACGCCCTGCTCTCGCTGGTGGCCGACCAGCGCAGCGACTTGATCGTCATGGGCGGCTACGGCCACACGCGCTTCCGCGAACTGCTGCTGGGCGGCGTCACCAAGACCATCCTGCGCACGATGACCGCGCCGGTGCTGATGTCGCACTGAGCGTGCGGATGGCGGCACGGCGGCTTGTGCCGCGCTGAGCCTGGCTACTCGGAGGCCGGCGCGGCCAGCACTTGCAGGGCTTTTTCGGACCACTCGATCCACATCGTTTCGAGCATCAGGCCGGCGTTCAGGATCAAGTGCTGGATCTGCTGCTCGCGCGAGGCGTCGGCGGCGGAGAAATCGCGCAGCTCGATCTTCTGGTACAGGGCCAGGGTGTCGCGGTGCATCTGCAGGCGCCGCGCGATGTCGTCGACGATGGCGGTCGGGCCGACCAGCGCCTCGGCGCGCAGGCGCAACATCAATTCGTCGCGCATCGGCTTCTGGTCGCGGCTTTCGCCCACCCAACGCTGCAACTCGGCGCGTCCGGCCGGCAGCGCCTGATACACCTTCTTGCGCCCGCGTCCCGCTTCCGGCGGTAGCGATTCCAGCCAGCCCTGCGCCTCCAGGCGGCCCAGTTCGCGGTAAATCTGCTGGTGCGTCGCGTGCCAGAAATAACCGATCGAACGGTCGAAGCGGCGCGCCAGCTCCAGTCCGGAACAGGGCCGTTCAATCAAAGCGGTGATCAGTGCGTGGGGTAAGGACATGAAGGGATGGGGAATGTGAGAGTGGCCATTATCCCACAGGGGGCGGCCGGTCCGCGCGGGCCGGCGGCGGGGCCAGGGCCCGGCGCGCCTGCCGGCGTCTTTTCGGCGCCGCCTTGGACATCAAGCGATACATCAACGATACATCGGCCGGCATCCGCGCGCCTTGCCGGCGCGCGG
>JANXSQ010000211.1 GCA_025356595.1 Janthinobacterium sp.
GCCCGCAGGTGCGCCGCCTGCGGGAACGGCCGCTCGCGGAAGCCGTCGGCGGGGCCGCCGCGGCCGCGCAGGTCGCACTCGCAGGCGAGCAGCATCTGCGCGAAGCGCTGCGGCTTGCGGAAGGCGTCGCAGCGCTCGAACAGGGTGACGATGGTGTTGGCGCGCAGGCTCAGCGCGCGCCCGACGTTGCCGTGCTCGCGCGCCGTCATCAGCGCCAGTTCGCGGCACTCGTTGGGCACCCTCAGGCGCTGGCACAACTGTTCGATGAGCGGCACGCCGGCGCCCTCGTGGCCGTGGTGGCTGGGCCAGCGCTCGGGCGGCGTGAGGCCCTTGCCGAGGTCGTGCATCAGGCTGGCGAAGCGCAGCGCCAGGTCGCCGCCGCGCTCGGCCGCGTAGTCGACCACCAGCAGCATGTGCGCGCCGGTGTCGATCTCCGGATGGTGCAGCGGCGGCTGCGGCACGCCCCACAGCGCGTCCAGCTCGGGCAGGATGCGGGCCAGCGCGCCGCAGTCGCGCAGCACGCCCAGCATGCGCGAGGGGCGCGCCTCCATCAGGCCGCGCGCCAGCTCCTGCCAGACCCGCTCCGGCACCAGCGCGTCGACCTCGCCGTCGGCCACCATGCGGCGCATCAGCGCCAGCGTCTCCGGCGCCACCGTGAAGTCGGTGAAGCGGGCGGCGAAGCGGGCCACGCGCAGGATGCGCACCGGGTCTTCCTGGAAGGCGTCCGAGACGTGGCGGAAAACGCGCCGGCCGATGTCGGCGACGCCGCCGAAGGGATCGGTGAGCGCGCCGTCGGCGGCCTTGGCGATGGCGTTGATGGTCAGGTCGCGGCGCACCAGGTCCTGCTCCAGCGTGACGTCGGGCGCGGTGTGGAAGACGAAGCCTCGGTAGCCGGGCGCGGTCTTGCGCTCGGTGCGGGCGAGCGCGTATTCCTCGTGTGTTTGCGGGTGCAGGAAGACGGGGAAGTCCTTGCCGACGGGACGGTAACCCTGCGCCAGCATGTCCTGCGGGGTGGCGCCGACGACGACGAAATCGCGGTCCTTGACGGCCAGCCCGAGCAGCTCGTCGCGCACCGCCCCGCCGACCGTGTAGACGCGCATCGCCGCCGCGCTCAAGCGGACGGCCCGCCGTCGTACTTCAGCGAGCGCTCCGGCTCGGCGACGCCCTCGCTGATCCAGCGCGCCACGGCCGGATGGGCCAGCACGCGCTCGCAGTAGGCGTTCAGGGCCGGCGCCAGCGACACGCCGTAGCTCTGGAAGCGCGCCACGACGGGGGCGTAGTAGGCGTCGGCGATGCAGAATTCGCCGAACAGGAACTGGTGGTGGCCGAAGCGCGACAGGCACTCCTCCCAGATTTCGCTGATGCGGCCGATGTCGGCCTGCGCCGCGGCGGTGCGGCCGGCGCCGGGGAAGCGCATGCGCAGGTTCATCGGCATGGCGCCGCGCAGACCGGCGAAACCGGAGTGCATCTCGGCGCAGATCGAGCGCGCCGTGGCGCGCGCGGCGACGTCCCGCGGCCACAGGTGCTGGTCGGGGAACTGCTCGGCCAGGTATTCGCAGATGGCCAGGCTGTCCCAGATCGTCATCTCGCCGGCCAGCAGCACCGGCACGCGGCCGCCGCTGGAGTAGGCGGCGATCTGGTGCGCCGTGTCGTCGCGGTCGAGCAGCACGCGCACCTCCTGGAAGGGGATGCCGAAGGCCGTCATCGCCAGCCACGGCCGCATCGACCAGGAGGAATAATTCTTGTTGCCGATGATGAGGGTCAGGCCGGGGCGGCGGGCGTGCGCCAGCGCTTGCGTCAGGGTCGGGTCGAGTTCGGTGCTCTGCATGGGAGGTCCAATGTGAGGAAAAAAACCGCGTCGCCCGGCGGCCGGCGCGGCTGCGGAAAGTGGCCGCGCGCGCGGCCGTCTATTGCAGCTCGGCGGCCACGGCGTTGCCCTTCGGCGCCACGCTGCCCAGGCGCGCCTTGAGCGACTGCGGCTTGTTCTCGAACAGCGCCGCGTAGTAGGTGGCGTTGGCCATGACGTTCTTGACGTAGACGCGGGTCTCGGAAAACGGGATGGTCTCGGCGAAGATCGCCCCCTCCAGCGGCCCGGTCAGCGTGGCGCGCCAGCTGCGCAGCCGCCCCGGGCCGGCGTTGTAGGCCGCCGTCGCCAGCACCTGCGAGCCGTCCAGGCCGCCGATGACCATGTTCATGTAATTGGTCCCCAGCAGGATGTTGGTGCGCACGTCGCTGAGCATGTCCTGGACGAAGTCGGCCAGGCCGATCTTCTTCGCCACCCAGCGTCCCGTCGACGGCATCACCTGCATCAGGCCGGAGGCGCCGACATGCGACTGGGCGTCCATGATGAAGCGCGATTCCTGGCGGATCAGGCCGTACACCCAGGCCTTGTCCAGGCCCAGCGTCTGCGTCGCCGGGTGCATGATGTCGTCGTGCGGCGAGGGATAGCGCTGCGTGTAGTCGACCTCGACGCGGGTGCGGTCGGAGGTGTTGACCATGCGGTCGAGGATGTTGTTCTGGCGCGCGAACTCGGCCGCCGCGAGATGCTCGCGCTCGCTCATCTTGCGCAATTCCCAGTTCCACTCGCGCGTGCCCTCGAAGCGCAGGCGCATGGCGAAGAACTTCAGCGAGCGCTGGAAGCCGGGATTGGCCGCGATGGCGGCGATCTCGGCCGGCGCGACGGCGCGCCCGGCCGGCGGGATGGTGATCTGCCGGCCCAGCTCCTCGGTGGCCAGCAGGCCGTAGAAATTGCTCTGCTCGGCGATGCTGCGGTACAACTGCGTCGCCTCGGTGCTGGCCTGGCCGGGCGCCCCGGCCTGCAGGGCGCGCCCCAGCCAGTAAGTCCAGGCCGCGTCCTCGCGCAGCGCCGCCGGCATGGCCAGGATGTCGGCCTTGACCTCGCCCCAGCTCTGCTCGCGCAGGGCGATGCGGGTCTTCCACTGCATCTGGTCGAGCGAGAGCGGCGCGCCGTTCGACTGGCGCCAATAGCCGGCCGTCTCGGGCGCCAGCGAATACGAGGCCTGCAGCGCGATATTGGCCCAGCCGATGGCCTGTTCCTGCGCCGTCAGCCCGGTCGCCTTGTGCAGCGCCAGCACGGCCAGCTTGACGCTGCTCTTGGCCATGCGCCCCAACGCCACCAGATACGCCTCGTGGTCGGCGCGGCCGACGCCGACGCCCCTGGCCAGCGCCAGGGCCGGCAAATCGATGGCCTGGGCGACGCGCGAGTCCGAGCCGCCCAGCAGCAGCATGATGCGCCGCGCCGGGCCGGTGGCGTTCGTTTCGCCGGACAGGCGCAGTTGCGCCCATAAATCCTCGGCGCCGAACTGGCCGCTCTGCGCCAGCGCCGTGATCAGGCTGCCGCAGGCCTCGCCGTAGCCGGACGGCGCCACCAGCAGGGCGCGCGCCTCGGCGGCCACGCGCTGCCCCTTGAGCACGCGCGACAGCAGCGCGTAGCATTTCAGCTGGGTGTCGTCATTCAGCGCGAACAGCGGATACTGCTCGTCGAAATTGAGCCAGTCGCGCTTGCGTCCCAGCTCCAGCAACCAGTCGTTGCGGAAGCGGTCGGCGATGGCGCTGCCCTCGTAGCGCGTCAGGAAGCCGCGGATCTGTTCCTCGCCGAGCTCCCGCAGGCGCGGTTTCAGCCGATAATAGTCGACATAGGCGGCGGCCGAATACGTGCCCAGGCGGTCGGCGTAGAAATCCGCCTTGGCCGCGTCGTCCTGGCGGGCCGCGTCGCGCAGCAACAAAAACGCGTCGTCGTCGGCGCGCGTGTCGGCGCCGTGGACCAGCGGTGACAGGGCGCATGCGGCCAGCACCAGCGCGCGGGCAATCCATTTCGATGGGGAACTCAATGTACGACTCTCAATTCAAGAACGATGACAGGATATGAACAGCAAGCCTAGAATACCACGCGATCCGGGCGCGCCACCAGCGCCGCCGACAAAGGAAAAAGAGCAATTGCGCCTGCGCCTGCTGGCGGCGCGCGGCGCCCTCGACGCCGCCACGCGCGCCCTGTGGGACGGCGCGATGTGCGCCCGCCTGCTGGCCTGGTGCGCCGACGGCGGGGTCGCCGAGCTGGGGGTGTATTGGCCGCTGCGCGGCGAGCCCGACCTGCGCCCGGCCTACGCGGCGCTGCACGCGCGCGGCGTGCGCCTGGCCCTGCCGGTGGTGCTGGAGAAAGCGGCGCCGCTGGCCTTCGCCAGCTGGACGCCGGGCGAGGCGATGGTCAGGGACGGCATGGGCGTGGCGGTGCCGGCCGCGCGGCGCCTGACGGCGCGGCCGGCCGCGCTGCTGCTGCCCTGCGTCGGCTACAACGGCGCGCGCCTGCGCCTGGGCTACGGCGGCGGCTACTACGACCGCACGCTGGCGCCGGCGCCGCGTCCGGCCAGCATCGGCGTCGCCTACTCCTGCCTGGCGGCCGAGTTCGCCGGCGCCGGCCACGACATCGCGCTCGACGCCATCCTCACCGAGAGCGGGATGGTGTAGGCGCCATGATGGGGCCGCGCGGCGGCCGCGTCAGACCAGGCGCTGCCACAGCGCCGTCGTCGCCTGCGCCTGGTTCATGCTGTAGAAATGCAGACCCGGCGCGCCGCCGGCCAGCAGGCGTTCGCACAACTGCGTCACCACATCCAGGCCGAAGGCCTTGATGGAAGCGCTGTCGTCGCCGTAGCTGGCCAGTTTCAAACGCACCCAGCGGGGGATTTCCGCGCCGCACATGTCGGAGAAGCGCATCAACTGCGTGTAGTTGGTGATCGGCATGATGCCGGCCACGATGGGCAGGTCCAGGCCCAGCTTGCGGCTCTGCTCGACGAACTGGAAGTAGGCGTCGGCGTTGTAGAAATACTGGGTGATGGCGGAATTGGCGCCGGCCCGCACCTTGCGCGCGAAGTTCTGCAGGTCGTCCTGCGGCGAACGGGCTTGCGGATGCACTTCCGGATAGGCCGCCACTTCGATGTGGAACCAGTCGCCCGTCTCGGCGCGGATGAATTCGACCAGCTCGTTGGCGTAGCGGAATTCGCCGGAGGCGCCGTAACCGCTCGGCAAGTCGCCGCGCAGCGCGACGAGGCGCTTGATGCCGTGCGACTTGAATTCGTTCAGGATGGCGCGGATCGATTCGCGCGTCCCGCCGACGCAGGACAGATGGGGCGCGGCGTCCTCGCCGGCGGCGAGGATCTCCAGCACCGTCGACAGGGTGCCGCTCTGCGTGCTGCCGCCGGCGCCGAAGGTGACCGAAAAGTACTTCGGATGCAGTTCGGACAGCTTCTGCCGCGTCAGGCGCAGCTTTTCCGCCCCCTCCACCGTCTTCGGCGGAAAGAACTCGATACTGAAATTAGGTGTTGGCATCGGAATTTTTCAAAAGTAAGGTGGACAGGGCCCAGGAAATCACGCTGTACAGCAGCGCGCCGCCGACCGCGGCCCAAAAACTGTCGACATGGAAACCGTCGACCCATTGCGCCACCAGCCAGAACATGAAGCCGTTGACGATGAAGATGAACAAGCCCAGCGACAACACGGTCACGGGCAGGGTCAGCAGCAGCAAGAGGGGGCGGATCAGGGTGTTCACCAGGCCCAGCAGCAAAGCGGCGAGCAGGGCGGCGCCGATATGCGTGACGCTGACCGAATGCAAGAGGTAGGGTACGGCGAACAGGGCCGCCGCGTTGATAAACCAGGTCAAGATCAGGCGCATGGGGGAGAGAGTCCGTCAGATAAGAAAAGGCCGGCGGCGCGCGCCGGCCCTGGGTTGCCGCTGGTTCTACTTCACCGCGAGCGGCTTAGTAGCGATAGTGCTCGGGCTTGTAGGGACCCTGCTGCTGCACGCCGATGTAGGCCGCCTGCTCGTCCGTCAGGACCGACAGTTGCGCGTTGAGTTTTTTCAACTGCAGGCGCGCGACTTTTTCATCCAGGTGCTTGGGCAGCGTGTAGACGCCGACCGGATACTTCTCGGTGTTGGCGAACAGCTCGATCTGGGCGATGGTCTGGTTGGCGAACGAGGAGCTCATCACGTAGGACGGATGGCCCGTGCCGCAACCGAGGTTGACCAGGCGGCCTTCGGCCAGCAGGATGATGCGGCGGCCCGAAGGGAAGATCACATGGTCCACTTGCGGCTTGATGTTTTCCCACTCGTATTGCTTGAGCGAGGCGACGTCGATTTCATTGTCGAAATGGCCGATGTTGCAGACGATGGCCTGATCCTTCATGCGCGTCAGGTGCTCGTGCGACAGGATGTGATAGTTGCCGGTGCAGGTGACGAAGATGTCGCCGTGCTCGCAGGCGTAATCCATGGTGACCACGCGGTAGCCCTCCATCGCCGCCTGCAGCGCGCAGATCGGATCGATTTCCGTGACCCAGACCTGGGCCGACAGGGCGCGCATGGCTTGCGCCGAACCCTTGCCGACGTCGCCGTAACCGGCGATGACGGCGACCTTGCCGGCGATCATCACGTCGGTGGCGCGCTTGATGCCGTCCACCAGCGATTCACGGCAACCGTACAGATTGTCGAACTTCGACTTGGTGACCGAATCGTTGACGTTGATGGCCGGGAAGGCCAGCTTGCCCTCCTTGTGCATCTGGTACAGGCGGTGCACGCCGGTGGTGGTTTCCTCGGTGACGCCGAGGATTTCCGGCAGACGCTTCGAGTACCAGGTCGGATCAATCAGCAGGCGCTTCTTGATCGAGTTGAACAGGCACACTTCCTCGTCCGAACCGGGCGCGGCCAGCACCGTCAGGTCGCTCTCGGCGCGCACGCCCAGATGCAGCAGCAGGGTGGCGTCGCCGCCGTCGTCGAGGATCATGTTCGAATACACGGGTAGGCCCGCGACGGCCGGCCATTCGAAGATGCGGTGGGTGAATTCCCAGTAATCGTCGAGCGACTCGCCCTTGAAGGCGAACACCGGCGTGCCGGCGGCGGCGATGGCGGCGGCGGCGTGGTCCTGGGTCGAATAGATGTTGCACGAGGCCCAGCGCACCTGCGCGCCCAAGGCTTCCAGCGTATGGATCAGCACGGCGGTCTGGATCGTCATGTGGATGGAACCGGTGATGCGCGCGCCCTTCAGCGGCTGGGCGGCGGCGAATTCCTCGCGGATCGCCATCAGGCCCGGCATTTCGGTTTCGGCGATCTTGATTTCTTTATCGCCCCAAGGCGCCAAGCTGATGTCGGCGACGAAGTAGTCCTGCGGATTTTTGAGTACGGCGTTCATCACGCCCTCCTTTCAGTTAGAAAAAAGTAACGTGAGCGCGGTTGCGGATGAACCCAAGCCTGGCGAAAATGAATTCGTCGCAACGCTCCTCGGGTCTCCCATAGTAGCATCGGCGGGCCCGCTTCGCCAGTCCCCAATTGTAATTGTTGCTCAAAACCTCCCCGCAACATATGCGGCGGGCATGAAAAAAATGCGCCGCGGCGGAGGCCGGGGCGCATTGTTCAGTTCACCGCTTGCGGGCTTACTTCAGGCCGGCGGCGTCGCGCAGCAGCGCCACCTTGTCGGTGCGCTCCCAGCTGAATTCCGGCTCTTCGCGGCCGAAGTGGCCGTAGGCCGCCGTCTTTTGGTAGATCGGGCGCAGCAGGTCGAGCATCTGCACGATGCCTTTCGGGCGCAGGTCGAAATGCTGCATGACCAGGGCCGCGATCTTGTCGTCCGGGATGACGCCCGTGCCTTCCGTGTAGACGGTGATGTTGATCGGCTTGGCGACGCCGATGGCGTAGCTGATCTGGATCTGGCACTGGCGCGCCAGGCCGGCGGCGACGATGTTCTTCGCCACGTAGCGGGCCGCGTAGGCCGCCGAGCGGTCGACCTTGGACGGGTCCTTGCCGGAGAAGGCGCCGCCGCCGTGCGGGCTGGCGCCGCCGTAGGTGTCGACGATGATCTTGCGCCCGGTCAGGCCGCAGTCGCCCTGCGGACCGCCGATGACGAAGCGGCCGGTCGGGTTGACCAGGTAGCGCGTCTCGGTCAGCCATTCGCGCGGCAGCACCTGCTTGATGATGTCCTCGATGACGGCTTCCTCGATGTGCTTGTGCGAGATGTCCGGCGAGTGCTGGGTCGACAGCACGACGGTGTCGACGCCGACCGGGCGGCCGTCGACGTAGCGCAGCGTCACCTGCGATTTGGCGTCCGGACGCAACCACGGCAGGCGGCCGTCCTTGCGCAGTTGCGACTGGCGCTCGACGAGGCGGTGGGCGTAGTGGATGGCGGCCGGCATCAGCTCGGCCGTTTCGTCGCAGGCGTAGCCGAACATCAGGCCCTGGTCGCCGGCGCCCTGGTCGAGGTCGATGCCGGCGCCCTCGTCGACGCCCTGGGCGATGTCGGGCGACTGCTTGTCGTAGCAGACCATGACGGCGCAGCCGCGGTAGTCAATGCCGAAGTCGGTGTTGTCGTAGCCGATGCGTTTGATGGTTTCGCGCGCGACTTGAATATAATCAACGTTGGCGTGCGTGGTGATCTCGCCGGCCAGCACCACCAGGCCGGTGTTGCACAGGGTTTCGGCGGCGACGCGCGCCGTCGGGTCCTGGGCCAGGATGGCGTCCAGGATGGCGTCGGAAATTTGATCGGCGACCTTGTCCGGGTGGCCTTCGGAGACGGATTCGGATGTGAAAAGATAGTCGTTTGACATGGCAAGCTCCTGTTACTGTTGAATGTTCTGTCGCAGTAATTTGGATTGCCTGCGACGCTTTAGCGATATTTATATTCCGCTTCGCAAGTTGTCTGTTAACTCAGCGGGTCCTGCTTACGTGGTATTTTACGCTTCTTAAAAAATTTTGGCTAAGCAACTCCGCCATTTGTTGAAATCAAACACTATTATGCTCGTACCTCTCTTCCGCTTCCTGTCCCTGTTTCCCTTGCCGTTTTTACATGGCCTGGGCGCCGCCCTCGGCTGGCTGGTGTATCTGGCGGCGCCGTCCTACCGCCGGCGCCTGCGCGAAAACCTGCGCCAGGCCGGCTTCGCCGCCCACCTGCCGGCGGCCGTCGCCGAAGCCGGCAAGAGCATCGTCGAACTGCCCTTCATCTGGTGCGCGGCGCCCGCGCGGGTGGCGCGCCACGCCAGCCTGGAGAACTGGCAACTGGTGCAGGAGACCCTCGACAGCGGCCGCGGCATCGTCTTCCTGACGCCCCACCTCGGCTGCTTCGAGATCGTCGCCCAACAGATCGCCCTGCGCACGCCGCTGACGGTGATGTACCGGCCGCCGCGCAAGGCGGCGCTGAAACCGCTCATCGAGGGCGCCCGCGCGCGCCACAACCTGATGCTGGCGCCGGCCAATATGTCCGGCGTGCGCATCCTCGCCAAGTGCCTGAAGAAGGGCCAGCCGATCGGCCTGCTGCCCGACCAGGTGCCGCAGGAGGGCGAAGGCGTGTGGGCCGAATTCTTCGGCCGCCGCGCCTACACCATGACCCTGCCGGCCAAGCTGGCGCAGATGGGCAAGGCGCGCGTCATCGTCACCTACGCCGAACGCCTGCCGCGCGGGCGCGGCTACCGGGTGCATTTCGTCGCCCTCGACGCCAGCCTGGAGGGCACGGCGGCCGAACAGGCGCAGATCATCAACACCGCCATGGAAGAGCTGATCGCGCGCTGCCCGGCGCAGTATTTCTGGAGCTACAACCGCTACAAGGTGCCCTCGGGCGCGCCGCCGCAGGACGCCGGCGCGGCGGGAGAATCCGCATGAGGGCGCTGATCGCCTTCATGTGGCTGCTGCACTGGCTGCCCCTGCCCCTGCTGGGCCGCTTCGGCGCCGCCGTCGGCAGCCTGCTGTTCGCCCTGCTGGGCAAGCGCCGCGCCATCGCCCTGACCAATCTGCGCCTGTGCATGCCGGAATTGTCCGAGGCCGAGCGCGTGGCGCTGGCGCGCCAGCATTTCCAGGCCTATTCGCGCAGCGTGTGGGAGCGCGGCGTGCTGTGGTGGGCCTCGCCGGCGCGCCTGCGGCGCCTGATCCACGTCGAACCGGCCTTCCCCGGCGCGCAGATCGCCAGCGGCCCGACCATCCTGCTGTGTCCGCATTTCGTCTGCCTCGACGTGGCCGGCGTGGCGACGGCGATGCAGATCAGCGCCTCGTCCATGTATGTGCAGCAAAAGAACGCCACCTTCGACCGGGTGCTGCGGGCCGGCCGCTCGCGCTTCCGCCCGGTGCGCCTGTTCACGCGCCAGGACGGCATCAAACCCATCCTGCGCGCGCTGCGCGAGGGCTTGCCCTACTTCATGCTGCCGGACATGGATTTCGGCCCGAAGGACGCCGAATTCGTGCCCTTCTTCGGCGTTCCCGCCGCCACGCTGACGGCCACGGCGCGCATCGCCGCCGCCACCGGCGCGCAGATCATTCCCGTCATCGCCACCTTCCTGCCCGGCTACGCCGGCTGGCGCGTCACCTACTACCCGGCCTGGGAGAATTATCCCGGCCCGGACATCACGGCCGCCACGGCGCGCATGAACAGCTTCATCGAGGCGCGCGCGCGCGAAAACCCGGCCGAGTACTTCTGGACCCACAAACGCTTCAAGACCCGTCCCGACGGCGAAGCGTCGCCGTACACCGGCAAGGCCGGCTCCTGAGCAATCCCTTATACTGACGCGTATGAAACTCAAATTCACCAAGATGCACGGCGCCGGCAATGACTTCATCGTCGTCGACGCGATCAACCAAACCGTCGACTTCACGCCGGCCCGCTGGCAGCGCCTGGCCGACCGCCGCTTCGGCATCGGCGCCGACCAGATCCTGGTGGTGGAGAAATCCACCAATCCGGCCTGCGATTTCCGCTACCGCATCTACAACAACGACGGCGGCGAAGTCGAGCAGTGCGGCAACGGTTCGCGCGCCTTCGTCAAGTTCGTCATCGAGAAGGGCTTGACGACGCGCTCCAGCATCAGCGTCGAAACCATGGCCGGCGTGATCGCGCCGCGCATGGAGGCCGACGGCAGCATCAGCGTCGACATGGGCGCGCCGGTGCTGGAGGCGGCCGCCGTGCCCTTCGACAGCGCCGGCCTGGCCGGACAGGCGCAGGGGCGCGACACGCTGTGGCCGCTGGAGCTGGCCTTGCCGGGCGAACAGGGGCGCGTGCTGGTGTCGGCCGTCTCGATGGGCAATCCGCACGCCGTGCAGGTGGTGGCCGACGTCGAACTGGCGCCGCTGGAGCTGAGCGGCCCGCTGATCGAGCGCCACGCGCGCTTCCCGAAGCGCGTCAACGCCGGCTATATGCAGGTGCTGGACCGCCACCACATCAAATTGCGCGTCTATGAGCGGGGCGCCGGCGAAACCCTGGCCTGCGGCACGGGTTCCTGCGCCGCCGTGGTGGCCGGCATACGCCGCGGCCTGCTGGACTCGCCGGTGCGCGTCAGCGCGCGCGGCGGCGAACTGTCGATCGCCTGGGGCGGCGAAGGCGAGTCCGTCTGGTTGACGGGCCCGGCGGTGACGGTGTTCGAGGGTGAAATCGAGCTCGACTGACGCGGCCCCGTCATGGGCGCCGCCCTTCCGCCCTCCGGTCAGGCGGGCAGCAGGGCGCCGGCGGCGTCCGGCATCAGTTCGGGCAGATAGGTTTTCAGGCGGTACAGGCGCTGGCGGTAATTGCCCTCGGGACCGCCGAGACCGCAATCGAGGCGCTCGAACAGGCGCACGATGCGGTCCAGCGCCTGGCGCTGCGCCGCCGTGCGCACCAGCGCCAGGCGGCGCTTGCTGCGGCCGTAGCTGGCGCGGATATCGATGACCAGGCAATGCCCGGCGTCGGCCGTGTTCAGGTCGAGCAGCAGCGCCTCCGGGCGCGACAGGTCGAAGATGCCGGCCAGCTCCAGGCGCGCCGCCAGCAGCGGCTGGCTGGCGGCCAGCTCCAGCGCCTGCAGCGGCGCGATGGCGCCGCGCCACAGGGCGGCCTCGGCGCCGGGAGCGATTTTCTCCAGCGCCGCCTCCGCCTCGGCGCTGCCCTGGGCCGCCGCCTTCATCAGCCAGTAGGCCGCCCGCACGTCGTGGTTTTCGCCGTCGCGCCGGGTGCGCCAGGCGTGGATGCCGCATTCGAGTTGCGCCGCGCCGTGCCCCATATCGGCGGCGCGCTCCAGGTAGGATTGCGCCTCGGCCACGCTGCGCTGGGAAAATTCCGGTTTGGTGTAGATGCGCGAGAGGGCGAACCAGGCTTCGGCCAGGCCCTGCTCGCCGGCCTGGGTCAGCCAGCGGATGGCGCGCTTGAAGTTGACGACGCCGGCGCTGGCCTGGGTCCGGGCGCCGCGCACATCCATGCGCGCGAACCACAGGCCCAGCGCCAGTTGCGCCGAGCGGTCGCCGCCCTCGGCCGCCAGTTCGTAAAACCGTGAAAGCTGGGCCGCGTCGACGTCGTGCGCCAGGTCGCCGGCGCCGACGATCTGCGCGCAGCGCGACAGCAGCAGCACTTCCTGCGCCGTCAGAGCGGCGCCGGCCGGCCGTTTGGCGCCGTCGGCGCCCTCGCCGGCGTCCTGCGCCAACAGGCGCGCCACCGGCAGCGCGCGCCGCAGGAACTGTTCCCGCTCGCCCTCGTCCCAGGCCTGTCCCAGCATCGCGTACAGGGCCGCGCTGACGCCGTTGTCGGCGGCCCGCGCCAGCCATGCCTTGCCGTCCGGCGCCGACGGCGCGGCGCCGCCATGCTGGACCAGCAACCACTGGGCGTCGGCCAGACCGGCCCGCGCCGCCGCCTCCAGGCCGCGCAGCGCCTTCGGACGCAGGGCGCCGCCGCCGTCGCCGCGCGCCAGCGTCAGTTGCGCCAGCACCAGGCCGGCCTGCGCCACGCCGGCGTCATAGGCGCGCTCATAGCTCAGGGCCAGCTCGGCGGCGGGGCCGTGCTGCGCCACATCGTAGGGGATGTGCTCGCCGATCAACAGGCACGATTCGGCGCAGTTTTGCTGCGCTGCACGCTGCAGCCAATGCAGGGCCGTCGGCAAGCTTTTTGGCAAACCGGCGCTGCCGAACAGATAGAGTTTTCCCAGGGCGAGTTGAGAATGGCGATCGCCGGTACGCGCTCCTCTGATAATCCCTAGTTCTTCACGATTAGCCATCGATCCACTATTATTGTTAATTCAAGCAAGCACCAATTCATTTACATCTAGTTACTAGATTGGGGCGCCGGGCGGGGTTTCAATCCGCGCCACCATAATAAATACACATTGCGCCGCGCGGCGCATGGTTCCAGTGTAGTCGGGCCGGGCCGAAAAACCCCTTGAGCGCCCGCAAACTTGCGGCCCAGGGACAAAATACGACAGTTTTCGGCCCGGCATAGGGCCATTAAGCACAAAACTCACGATAGCTTCAAAACACTACGTCACATAAATACAACAGCCTGGGCGTGTTTTTTAGCTTTCGACCAATTTCACATCCCCGAATCGACCAATCCGGAGAATTTGCCGCCGCCAGCATTTAATGTTCAGCTCATCCAAGTGCCGAGCATATCCCGCACTTCAATGCTCCATGGATCTTTGAACGATTTCACTCTATAGGGAATTAAAATGAAAAAATCATTATTGGCTCTGGCCCTCTTCGGCGCGTTCGCCGGTGTTGCAAGCGCACAATCGTCGGTCACCATCTACGGTGCCCTGGACGCTGGCGTTCAAAAATCGACCGGTACCACGACGTCGATCGGCAAGAGCGACAACAACAAACTGGGTTTCAAGGGTGTTGAAGATCTGGGCAACGGCCTGAAAGCCCTGTTCCAACTGGAAGTGCGCTTCGAACCGGACACCGGCACCGTTGAATCCGACAGCAAAGGCAACCAACGCCCACTGTTCCAAGGCGAAAGCCGCGTCGGCCTGCAAGGCGACTTCGGTACCGTCCGTCTGGGCCGCGGCAAATCCGCCTTCCAAGATTCGAGCGCAGCGTTCGAACCATGGAACGGCATGGGCAACGCCGGCGCCGGTTTCCAATCCGACCTGCAAGTGGCCGGCTTCAACAGCGACCCTTTGAGCCCAACCGGCAACTCGAAAAACCGCCTGTCGAACGCGGTTTTCTATAACACGCCAGTCATCTCCGGTTTCCAGGCGAACGTCAGCGTCGCCACCAAAGAAGCCAACAACGGCCCAGCCATCGTCGGCACCGGCACCGTTCTGGCTCCTCAGTTCGCCGCCAACTCGGAAGCCCGCGTTACGCCTTACTCGCTGTCGGCAACCTACAACAATGGTCCGTTCGCCGGTATGGCCGCTTACGAGCGCAATGGCGTTGAAGAAAAAGTATGGTCCCTGGCCGCTTCGTTCAACCCGATCAGCGACCTGAAACTGATGGCTTCGTACCAGAAGCAAGACCAAGGCAGCACCAAACTGGTCAACCCTAACACCAAAGCATGGATCCTGGGCGCGAACTACACCATCGGCGCAAGCAAGATCCTGGCTGGTTACGGTCAGAAGTCGCCAGACGGCGCGGAAAAAATCAAACAAGCTTCGCTGGGCTACGAGTACAGCCTGTCCAAGCGTACCTATGTGTACGCCGACGTGTCGAACAAGAAGCAACCAGCCGCAGCCGTTACCTCGGTTAACTACTACGGCGTAGGCGTACACCACAATTTCTAATCGGTTCAGGCTGAAGTCCTTCGCGGGCTGAGGCCACCGATCTGAAATACAGAACGGCCATGGGCGACCATGGCCGTTTTTTTTCGTCCGCGCCGCGCGGCGCCGGGCTGTCGGTTAAAATTGGACTTCCCGCTGCGCTTTGCCGCTGCCGCGCAGCAAGCTGACTACCTTACCTAGCGAAATTATCGATGACCGCCACACTGGATTCAAGCACCGTTGCCCAATACCTGTCCGAGCACCCACAATTTTTCCAGGAGCATGCCGGCCTGCTGGGCGAAGTCAAACTCTCCAGCCCGCTGACGGGACGCACCATCTCGCTGCAGGAGCGCCAGATGGAAGTGATGCGCGACAAATACAAGGCGCTGGAACTGCGCATGTCCGACCTGTCCCGCCTGGCCGAGGAAAACGCCGGCATCGCCAACCGCTTCCACGGCTGGACCCAGGACTTGCTGCAGGCGCAGGCGCCGGCCGAGCGCCCGCGCGCCCTGGTCGACGGCCTGCTGCAGCATTTCGCCGTGCCCTTCGCCACGCTGCGCCTGTGGGACGTGGCGCCGGAACACGCCGACGCCTGGTTCGCCCAGGGCGTCTCCGACGACGCGCGCATGTTCGCCAACGGCCTGCTGGCGCCCTATTGCGGCGGCAACCATGACTTCGAGGCCGTGCGCTGGCTGGGCGCGGCCGAGGCCGTGACCTCGACGGCGATCCTGCCGCTGCGCGCCCCGGGCGGCAAGGCCTTCGGCCTGCTGGTGCTGGGCGCGCCCGACGCGCAGCGCTTCAGCGCCGACATGGCGACCGACTTCCTGGTGCATATCGGCGCCACCGCCAGCACCGCGCTGGCGCCGCTGCGCGCTTGACGCCGATGGGCGCCGCCGCCGACTGGCCCGGCGCCTATCTGCTGCAACTGCGCACCCAGCGCAAGCTGTCGCCGCACACCCTGGACGCCTACCGGCGCGACCTGGCCGAACTGGCCGGCCACGCCGCCGGCCTGGACTGGCAGGCCATAGTCGCCGCCGACATCCGCCGCTACGCCTCGACCCTGCACGCCCGCGGCCTGCATCCGCGCTCGATCGCCCGCAAGCTGTCGAGCTGGCGCGGCTTCTTCGACTGGCTGGGCCGGCAGACGCCGCTGGCGAGCAACCCGGCGAGCGGGATCCGCGCGCCCAAGCGTCCGCGGAGCCTGCCCAAGGCCCTCTCGGTCGACGACGCCGTGCACCTGGTGGCGACGCCGGCGCGCACGGCCGGCGGCGCGCCCGAGCCGGCCGAACTGTGCAACCGCGCCATGTTCGAGCTGCTGTACTCGAGCGGCCTGCGGGTGTCGGAATTGTGCGGCTTGGACCTGCACTACCGCGGCGCCGACGCGCGCGGCCCGGCCTCGCTGGGCTGGATCGACTCCGCCGCCGGCGAGGTGCTGGTGACCGGCAAGGGCAACAAGCGCCGCGCCGTGCCGGTCGGCGCCGCCGCGCTGGCCGCGCTGCAAGCCTGGCTGGCGGTGCGCCCGGCGCCGGCCGACGGCGGCGCCGCCCTGTTCCTGAGCGCGCGCGGCGCGCGCATGGCGCCGCGCGTGGTGCAACTGCGCATCAAAGCGCACGGCCAGGCCCTCGGCACGCCCGCCAACGTCCACCCGCACATGCTGCGCCATTCCTTCGCCTCGCACCTGCTGCAATCGTCGGGCGATCTGCGCGCCGTGCAGGACATGCTGGGCCACGCCAGCATCGCCTCGACCCAGGTCTACACGGCGCTCGACTTCCAGCACCTGGCCCAGGTCTACGACCGGACCCACCCGCGCGCCAAGAGCAAGTAGGCGGCGGCGCGGTGACGCAGATCAAGCGCGCCGCGCGAATTTGCAGGCCGGAGCGAAAATCCGGCATAATCATCCGCCAGCCGCCCCCGCGCGGCCCACGGCAGCCCCGACCACCCTATTCGCAACGGCAGACATCCATGGCACTCATCCCCACCACCATCCTGACGGGCTTCCTCGGCGCCGGGAAAACCACGCTGCTCAAACGCATCCTGCAGGAGGAGCACGGCCTGCGCATCGCCGTCATCGAAAACGAATTCGGCCAGGAAAACATCGACAACGAAATCCTGGTGCACGACAGCAACGAGCAAATCATCGAAATGAACAACGGCTGCGTCTGCTGCACCGTGCGCGGCGACCTCATCGTGGCGCTGGGCGCCCTGGCGCAAAAGCGCGACGCCGGCCTGTTGCACTTCGACCGCGTGGTGATCGAGACGACCGGCCTGGCCAATCCGGGACCGGTGGCGCAAACCTTCTTCGTCGACGAGGAAGTGGGCAGCCATTACATGCTCGACGCCATCGTCACCGTCGTCGACGCGCGCCACGCCATGCTGCAACTCGACGAGCACGAGGAGGCGCAGCGCCAGGTCGGCTTCGCCGACAAGCTGCTGCTCTCGAAAACCGACCTGGTCAGCGCCGGGGAACTGGAGTTGCTGACGCGGCGCCTGAAGCGCATCAACCCGCGCGCGCCCATCGCCCGGGTCGATTTCGGTCGCGCGCCGCTGGCCGAGGTGCTCGACATCCGCGGCTTCAACCTGAACGACAAGCTGGAACTGGACCCGGATTTCCTCGCCACCGAACCGGCCCACGTGCACGAACACGGCCATGCGCACGAACACGAACATGGGCACGCGCACGAGCACGGCGCCGACTGCGCGCCCGACTGCGCCGCGCCGGCCCACAACCACCACCACGCCGGCCACAGCGACGACATCGCCGCCTTCGTGTTCAAGAGCAGCCAGCCTTTCGACAGCGCCAAGCTGGACGAATTCCTCGGCGGCCTGGTGCAGGTATACGGTCCTCGCATGCTGCGCTATAAAGGCGTATTGTTGATGCAGGGCGCGGAACGCAAGGTGGTGTTCCAGGGCGTGCACCAGTTGATGGGCAGCGACCTGGGCGCGAAGTGGGGCGAAGACGAGGTGCGTGGCAGCAAAATGGTATTTATTGGCAAGAATCTACCGAAAGACATCTTTATTCGCGGACTCGAACAATGTTTGGTATAAACTAGCCGGGTTTTGCGCCACACCCCTTGTTATTACCGCAATGCGGATGCCCATCCCGCCACCCGGCCCAGCAGCCCGGCGGCACCGGCGGCGCAACAGAGGCAACAAATCGGGATGGCAATATGCGGCAAAGCGTGACAAAATCGGCAAGTGCGCAGGCCGGCACGAAATGTCGTCAAGGCGTCATGAATTGTGGGCAGTATGCGCAGGCATGGCAGCGGCAACGCCGCTTGGGGCAGGGCGTCATGGGCCGCCGCGGCACGACGGCGTGCGCGGCAACGATGCGCCGAAAACGTAGTTTCCACAACAGTAATATCCGGAAAGCTGAACAGTACCAAAGCGGATGCCGGTGCAGTTGTCGGCGCACTTGCCGAGTCAACTGATCAATTTGAAAACTCTGTCGTATCGAAGGTAAGCGAAGTGATGACCAAAACTAATAAATCAACCCCCGCCGCCAACACAGAAGTCGCCCTGCTGTCCGAAGAAGAAATTCGTCAGATGAGCGAGAATGACTACATGAATCCGGCGCAACTGGCATTTTTCAAGGCGCGTCTGCAGCAGCTTGAAAAAGACTTGCTGAAAAACGCAGGCGAAACCACCGAGCATCTGCGCGAAACCGTGCTGGTGCCGGACCCGGCCGACCGCGCCACGATCGAGGAAGAGCACGCGCTGGAACTGCGTACCCGCGACCGTGAACGCAAGCTGCTGAAAAAAGTCCAGCAATCGATCGCCAGCATCGACGGCGGCGACTATGGCTGGTGCGAGGAAACCGGCGAACCGATCGGCATCCCGCGCCTGATCGCCCGGCCGACGGCGACGCTGTCGCTGGAAGCGCAGCAACGCCGCGAACTGAAGCAAAAACTGTACGGCGACTGAGGCGCCGTCCCGGCGGCGGCGGCGCCGGCCCACAAAAAAGCATGCGAGCCCGGCTCGCATGCTTTTTTTTTGCGCGAAATCTATCCAAATGTAATGAAGCGAGGTAAACCCTTGCCCATGAGCTACACTAACGCCAGCGTTCCGGCAGCTGCGCCGGCGCCCTCTTTCAGCAGCGACAACGACGGGGAAAGACGTGGGACTGTTCTCACTGTTTAAAAAAAGCGCCGCCGCCAAGCCGGACGGCCAGCGCGCCGAGGCGGCGCCGCCCAACAGCGAGGCCCTGCGCGTGCACGCCCAGTCGCGCCAGCGCGAAATCGCCCGCGCCACCGCCCTGAAGATCGACGCCATCGAGGCGGCGATGACTTTCGACATCTTCAACACGCCCGAGCCGCGCTGGGACGGCGCGCCCGCCGCCGCGCCGGCGCCGGCGCCCGAGGCGCCCGAGGCGCCGCCCACCCTGCCGCTGGACGAGGCCGACGCGGCCGCCCCGCTGGCCGAAGAGGTGGCCCTGCTGTACGCCAGCGGCCAGACGGCGCTGGCCGGACAGATGCTGGCCGGCGCCCTGCGCGGCGCCGAACGCGGCCTGTGGTGGATGTTGTTCGACCTGTACCAACTGGCCGGCCGCCAGGAGCAATTCGACAACCTCTCGATCGACTACGCCAGCACCTTCGAAACCTCGCCGCCGGCCTGGTCCAGCGCGGCGCCGCCGGCCGCCGCCTACGCCGGCGTGACGCCGACCCTGGCTCTGGCCGGCGCGCTCGACGCCAGCATCGGCGCGGCGCTCGAGCGCCTGCTGCTGGCGGCCGCCAGCAAG
>JANXSQ010000226.1 GCA_025356595.1 Janthinobacterium sp.
GGTTGGCTTCGTGCGCTTCCTCACGCTTTGCAGCACCGGCAGGATTTCTTCAAACTTCTCTCGATTGATGTCGCTGGCGTAGGGCTTTCTCATTCCGTCATTATCCGGCCATGCGGCAAGATTGTGAACACGTTCTTAGAACCAGGCTTCGACTTGCACGCCGGCCGAGGTGCCGTTGGTCTTGCCGCCGAACACACCGGTGCTCGACAGGGTGCTGCCGGCCGCCGCCGCCTGCTGCGCCGCCGTGTTCCATTTCGCGTAGGTGACGAACAGGCGCAGCTCCGGACGCGACCAGAAGTTCTTCGCCAGCGCCACCGTCGGCGCGAACGTCACCTTGCTCAATTGCTGGGCCGCGCCGCCGCTGGCCGAGGTGATGCGGTCATGCCCGACTTCCAGTTGCAGCTTGAAATTGTCGGTCAAAGCGTAGACGGGACGGGCGCCCACCGAAGTCCAGGTCTGGCTGCCGGCGTTGCTCTTGTCGCGCTGCACCAGCACGAGGGCCGAACCGCCGAATTCCGGCGTCACCTGCCAGTACAGGTTGTCGAAGACGCGCGTGCGCGTCACGTCGGAGCCGAAGCCGAGGCTGTCGGTGCCGCCGATCTTGATGCCGGGACCGACGCCGTATTGCACGCCGAAGACATTGTCGCCGCCCAGCACCTTGTTTTGCTTGTGCAGCGCCGACAGCGACCAGCCGTTGTGCGAATCGGCCACCGAGCTGTCGGCCGAGATCAGGGTCAGGTCGAACTTCAGGGTCGCGTCGGCGTTCGCCGGCACGTCCTCGTAGCTGAAGATGTGGCGCGTGGCGTCGGCGTTCTTGTCGTTGTTGTTGCGCATCAGCGCGTAGCTGAACTTGCCGGGGCCGGCCGGGATCGACTGCACGCCGCCGCCGATGCCGTCGCCATGAATGTATTTGTAATCGATGATGTGGATGTCCGGGCGGTCATAGAAGCGCTTGCCGACCCACAGGGTGGCGCTGTTCAGGAAATCGAGTTTCTTCGCCTCCATGAACACCTCGCCGAGGCGGAAGCTCTTGTCCGAATCGGACACGCCCACGCCGTCCTGGAACACGGTGCGCACGGTGGCGACGAAGCTGGCGCCGTTGGCCGCCTTGGCCACTTCCTTGCTGTAGGCCAGTTCGCCGTAGGTCGTGCACTCATTGCCCAGGCGATAGTCGCCGGCGCCGGGCAGGCTGTAGCAAGCCTGCGAACCCTTGGCCGAATTGCTGCCGGCGCCGGTGCGGAAGTAACCGTGGAACTCGCCCTCGGCGTCGCTGGCCCAGGCCTGGCCCATCAGGGTGGCCAGTGCGGCGGCCGCGAACGCGCATTTTTTCATCGTCATCATTTGCTGCATCTCCTAGATTGCGCGCGGCGTGGGCCGCGCTTTGTATGCGGCGCCGCTATGGGTGCGGTGCCGGGGAGTTAAATAAATCTCCTTGATTTATTAACTAAGGCAAATATATTCCTGTTCGCTGGGCGCGTAAAGGCCGGCGTGGCGGCGGAGCAAAAATACAACAAAGGGGAGTTGAGCGATAAAGAAAAACGGGGCCGGACGCATGGCCCGGCCCCGTTCTGGGGAGGTGTAAAGCGCGTCCGCCCGGCCCGCCCCACAAGACGGGGCGGGCCGGGCAGACGGCTTAAAAACTCAGCGCGGCAGGACCGAGGAGCCCATCAGGAACTCGTCGACGGCGCGCGCGCACTGGCGCCCTTCGCGGATCGCCCACACCACCAGCGACTGGCCGCGGCGCATGTCGCCGGCGGCGAAGACCTTGGGCGCCGAGGTCTGGTAGCAGCCCTCGCCGTCCGTCGTCGCCTTGGCGTTGCCGCGGGCGTCTTTTTCGACGCCGAAGGCTTCCAGCACCTGCTGCACCGGCGACACGAAACCCATCGCCAGCAAGACCAGGTCGGCCTTCATCTCGAATTCCGAGTTGGCCACTTCGACCATCTTGCCGTCCTTCCATTCGACGCGGCAGGCGATCAGCTTGTCGACCTTGCCGCCCTTGCCCTCGAAACGCTTGGTGGCGACGGCCCAGTCGCGTTCGCAGCCTTCCTCGTGCGAGGACGAGGTGCGCAGCTTGGTCGGCCAGTACGGCCACACCAGGGGCTTGTTTTCCTGCTGCGGCGGTTGCGGCATCAGTTCGAACTGGGCCACCGAGACGGCGCCGTGGCGGTTCGAGGTGCCGACGCAGTCGGAACCGGTGTCGCCGCCGCCGATGACGACGACATGCTTGCCGCCGGCCTTGATCTGGTCCTTCACCTTGTCGCCGGCGTTGACCTTGTTTTGCAGCGGCAGGAAGTCCATCGCGAAATGCACGCCCTTCAGCTCGCGCCCCGGCACCGGCAAGTCGCGCGGCTGCTCGGCGCCGCCGGCGATGATGACGGCGTCGAAGTCCTTCTCCAGGTCTTCCGGGAAGATCGTTTCCTTGGCCCAGTTGTTGACGTTGGCGGGGAAGTCCTTGCCGACCAGCACGCTGGTGCGGAAGACCACGCCCTCGGCCTCCATCTGCTTGACGCGCAAGTCGATGTGCGATTTTTCCATCTTGAAGTCGGGAATGCCGTAGCGCAGCAGGCCGCCGACGCGGTCGCTCTTCTCGAACACGGTGACGGCGTGGCCGGCGCGCGCCAGTTGCTGCGCCGCCGCCAAGCCGGCCGGGCCGGAGCCGACGATGGCGATCTTCTTGCCGCTGCTGAAGCCGGCCGGCTGCGGCGCCACCCAGCCGTGTTCCCAGCCCATGTCGATGATCTTGTGCTCGATCGACTTGATGCCGACCGGATCTTCGTTGATGCCCAGTGTGCAGGCCGATTCGCAGGGCGCGGGGCAGACGCGGCCGGTGAATTCCGGGAAGTTGTTGGTCGAGTGCAGCACGTCCAGCGCTTCGCGGTAATTGCCGCGGTACACCAGGTCGTTCCAGTCGGGGATGATGTTGTTGACCGGGCAGCCCGTGGTGCAGAAGGGGATGCCGCAATCCATGCAGCGCGCGCCCTGCTTGGTGGCCTGCTCGTCCGACAGGTGCAGGACGAATTCCTGGTAGTTTTTGAGGCGCGCGACGGGCGGCAGATAGGCCTCGTCCTGACGCTTGAATTCCATAAAGCCGGTGATTTTACCCATGATAATCCTTTAGAGTGTACTCGCCGGGGACGCGACTGGCGCGTCCCCGGTATTCATGACTGACGCCGCTTACGCCGCGATCGGCTCCGCTTCCAGCGCGGCGTTTTCCGCCATTTCGATCAGCGCGCGCTTGTATTCGCTCGGGAAGACCTTGACGAACTTGCCGCGGGCCTGGGCCCAGTCGTCGAGCAGGAAACGGGCGCGCGTGCTGCCGGTGTGCTTGAAGTGGCGCTCGATCAGGCGCTTCAGGATCGCTTCGTCGCTTTCCGGCTCGCCGTCGCGGTGCTGGCTGTGCCAGGCGGCGCGATCCAGCTGCTGCTCGGCGCTGCTCAGCACCGGCTCCAGGCTGACCATCGCCGTGTTGCAGCGCTTGGAGAAATCGGCCAGCGGATCGTAGACGTAGGCGATGCCGCCGGACATGCCGGCGGCGAAGTTGCGCCCGGTCGCGCCCAGCACCACGACGGTGCCGCCGGTCATGTATTCGCAACCATGGTCGCCCAGGCCCTCGACCACCGTCGTCGCGCCGGAGTTGCGCACGGCGAAGCGTTCGCCGGCGACGCCGTTGAAGAAGGCCTCACCCGAAATGGCGCCGTACAGCACGGTGTTGCCGACGATGATGTTGTCCACCGCCCAGCCGCGGAACTCGGTGTTCGGCCGCACGATGATGCGCCCGCCCGACAAGCCCTTGCCGACGTAGTCGTTGCCCTCGCCGACCAGGTCGAGCGTGATGCCGTGCGCCAGGAAGGCGGCGGCCGACTGGCCCGCCGTGCCCTGCAACTGGATGTGGATGGTGTCGTCGGGCAGGCCGGCGTGGCCGTATTTCTTCGCCACCTCGCCGGAGAGCATGGTGCCGACCGTGCGGTTGACGTTGCGCACCGGCGAGATGAAGGAGACCCGCTCGCCTTTTTCCAGCGCCGCCCGGGCTTGCGCGATCAGCTTGTGGTCGAGCGCCTTTTCCAGCGCGTGGTCCTGGTTCTCGACGTGGCGCGTGGCTTGCTCGCCGCTCACTTCCGGCTTGTGGAAGATGGCCGAGAAGTCCAGTCCCTTGGCCTTCCAGTGCGAGATGGCCTTCGACTTGTCGAGCAGGTCGACGCGGCCGATCAGTTCATCATAGGTGCGGATGCCCAGTTGCGCCATCAGTTGGCGGGCCTCTTCGGCGACGAAGAAGAAGTAATTGACGACGTATTCCGGCTTGCCGGAGAACTTGGCGCGCAGCACCGGATCCTGGGTGGCGACGCCCACCGGGCAAGTGTTCAGATGGCATTTGCGCATCATGATGCAACCCTCGACGACCAGCGGGGCCGTCGCGAAACCGATCTCGTCGGCGCCCAGCAGGGCGGCGATGACGACGTCGCGGCCGGTCTTCATCTGGCCGTCGGCCTGCACGCGGATGCGGCTGCGCAAGCCGTTCAGGACCAGGGTCTGCTGCGTTTCCGCCAGGCCCAGCTCCCACGGCGTGCCGGCGTGCTTCACCGAGGACAGCGGCGAGGCGCCCGTGCCGCCGTCGTGGCCGGCGACGACGACGTGGTCGGCCTTGGCCTTGGTGACGCCGGCCGCGACCGTGCCTATGCCCACTTCGGAGACTAGCTTGACCGAGATCGAGGCGCGCGGATTGGCGTTCTTCAAGTCATGGATCAGCTGGGCCAGATCTTCGATCGAATAAATGTCGTGGTGGGGCGGCGGCGAAATCAGGCCGACGCCGGGCACCGAGAAGCGCAGGCTGGCGATGTACTCGGACACCTTATGGCCGGGCAACTGGCCGCCTTCGCCGGGCTTGGCGCCCTGCGCCATCTTGATCTGGATCTGGTCGGCCGAGTTCAGATAGGCCGCCGTGACGCCGAAGCGGCCCGACGCGACCTGCTTGATGCGCGAGCGCAGCGAATCGCCCGCCTCGAGCGGAATGTCGACGACGATCTGCTCCTTGCCGATGACGGAGGCCATCGTCTCGCCCTTCTTGATCGGGATGCCCTTCAATTCCATCACGTAGCGGTTCGGATCTTCGCCGCCCTCGCCGGTGTTCGACTTGCCGCCGATGCGGTTCATCGCCACGGCCAGGGTCGCGTGCGCCTCGGTGCTGATCGAGCCGAGCGACATCGCGCCGGTGGCGAAGCGCTTGACGATCTCCTTGGCCGACTCGACCTCATCGAGCGGTATCGCCTTCGACGGGTCGAGCTTGAACTCGAACAGGCCGCGCAGGGTCAGGTGGCGGCGGCTCTGGTCGTTGATGATCTGCGCGTACTCCTTGTAGCTGGAGAAGTTGTTGCTGCGCGTGGAGTGCTGCAGCTTGGCGATCGCGTCCGGCGTCCACATGTGCTCCTCGCCGCGCACGCGGAAGGCGTATTCGCCGCCGGCGTCGAGCTTGTTGGCCAGCACGGGATCGTCGCCGAAGGCCAGGGCGTGCAGGCGCAGCGCCTCCTCGGCCACCTCGAACACGCCGATGCCCTCGACGTTCGAGGCGGTGCCCTTGAAGTATTTGTTGACCAGCGACTTGTTCAGGCCGATCGCCTCGAAGATCTGCGCGCCGCAGTAGGACATATAGGTCGAGATGCCCATCTTCGACATCACCTTCATCAAGCCCTTGCCGACGGCCTTGGTGTAGTTGTAGATGGCCGTCTCGGCCGTCAGGTCGCCGGGCATGCCGGGCGCCATCTCGGCCAGGGTTTCCATCGCCAGGTAGGGATGCACGGCTTCCGCGCCGTAACCGGCCAGCAGCGCGAAGTGGTGCGTCTCGCGCGCCGAACCGGTCTCCACGACCAGGCCGGTGGAGGCGCGCAGGCCCTTGCTGACCAGGTGCTGGTGGATGGTCGAGGTGGCCAGCAGCGCCGGGATGGCGACGTGGTCGGCGCAGATCGAGCGGTCCGAGACGATCAGGATGTTGTGGCCGGACTTGACGGCGTCGACTGCCTCCGCGCACAGCGAGGCCAGGCAGGCTTCGATGCCCTCCTTGCCCCAAGCCACCGGATAGCAGATGTTCAGCTCATAGGACTTGAACTTGCCGCCCGTGTGGCCGCTGATGTTGCGCAGGCGCGCCATGTCGTCGAAACCGAGGATGGGTTGCGACACCTCCAGGCGCATCGGCGGATTGACGTTGTTGGTGTCGAGCAGGTTCGGCTTCGGCCCGATGAAGGACACCAGCGACATCACCATCGCCTCGCGGATCGGATCGATGGGCGGGTTGGTCACCTGGGCGAACAATTGCTTGAAGTAGTTGTACAGCGGCTTGAGCTTGTTCGACATCACGGCCAGCGGCGAGTCGTTGCCCATCGAACCGGTGGCCTCCTCGCCGGACACGGCCATCGGCCCCATCAGGAACTTCAGGTCTTCCTGCGTGTAGCCGAAGGCTTGCTGGCGGTCGAGCACCGAGGGCTGGGCTTTTTCGCCCGGCGCGCTGGCGTACTTGACGCGGTTGCGCGCCTGCTGGCTTTCGCTGAGCTTGATTTCATTGAGCTTGATGCGCACCGAATTGATCCAGGCCTTGTAGGGCTTGGCGTTCGAGTACATGTCCTTCAATTCCTTGTCGTCGATGATGCGGCCCGCCTCCAGGTCGATCAGGAACATCTTGCCCGGCTGCAGACGCCATTTCTGGATGATCTTCGATTCCGGGATCGGCAGCACGCCCGATTCCGAGGCCATCACGACCAGATCGTCGTCGGTGACGATGTAGCGGGCCGGACGCAGGCCGTTGCGGTCCAGGGTGCCGCCGATGTGGCGCCCGTCGGTGAAGGCCATCGCGGCCGGGCCGTCCCACGGCTCCATCATCGCCGCGTGGTATTCGTAGAAGGCGCGGCGGTTCTCGTCCATGGTGGTGTGGTTTTCCCACGCCTCCGGGATCATCATCATCATCGCCTGGGCGATCGGATAGCCGGCCATCAGCAGCAGTTCCAGGGCGTTGTCGAAGCACGCCGTGTCGGACTGGCCCTCATAGATCAGCGGGAACAGCTTTTGCAGGTCCTCGCCCAGCACGGCCGACTTCATCACGCCTTCGCGCGCGCGCATCCAGTTGAAATTGCCCTTGACGGTGTTGATCTCGCCGTTGTGCGCGATCAGGCGGTAGGGGTGGGACAGCGGCCATTCCGGGAAGGTGTTGGTGGAAAAGCGTTGATGCACCAGCGCCAGCGCCGAGATGCAGCGCGCGTCCTGCAGGTCCTTGTAGTAGACGCCGACCTGGTCGGCCAGCAGCAGGCCCTTGTAGACGATGGTGCGGGCCGACATGGACGGCACGAAGAATTCCTTGCCGTGCAGCAGCTGCAGCGCCTGGATGGCGTGGCCGGAGGATTTGCGGATCACATACAGTTTGCGCTCGAGCGCGTCGGTGACCATGATGTCCGGGCCGCGGCCGATGAAGATCTGGCGTATCAGCGGCTCCTTGGCGCGCACCGTCGGCGACATCGGCATGTCGCAGTCGACCGGCACGTTGCGCCAGCCCAGCACGACCTGGCCCTCGATGCGCACGGCGCGTTCGATTTCCTGTTCGCAGGCGATGCGCGAGGCGTTTTCCTTGGGCAGGAAGACCATGCCGACGCCATACTCGCCCGGCGGCGGCAATTCCACGCCCTGGGCGGCCATCTCGTCGCGGTAGTATTGATCGGGGATCTGGATCAGGATGCCGGCGCCGTCGCCCATCAGCGCGTCCGCGCCGACCGCACCCCGGTGGTCCAGGTTTTTCAGGATCAGCAGGCCCTGCTCGACTATCGAGTGGGACTTGTTGCCCTTGATGTGGGCGATGAAACCGACGCCGCAGGCATCGTGTTCATTGGAAGGATCGTACAAACCTTGAGCAATCATGCGTTTCTCCACTGCTTTTTTGAAATCGAATTTCAAGAGTAGTGCAACGCACAAAAAAACTCAACAGAATTAATTGGGGTCGGAGTCGCATTAATTTCCATCCGGTCGCCGGAAAAATTAAATAGGGACAGAGTAATGCCGTTTTCTGCAAAGACGGGGTTTTCCCCCAACCCGCCCGCGCCGGCCATCACTGCGCCGCTTCGGGCGGCGCGATCTTGAAGGGCCGGCCCCGTTTCGCCGGCAAGACCTGGCGCTTCATCCTCAGCTCCAGCGCCTTCTTGAACTGCTCCGAGCCCAGCGGCCAGCCCTTCAGCACGGCCCGCTCCAGCGTCTGCGCCTGCTCGTCCGCCAGCGCCTGCTCGGTCAGGCGCAGATAGGCCGCCTCGCGGTCGAAGGGCGTGTTGCCCAGCGCCCAGTAGAGCGGATGGTCGGTGATGATGGGATCGGGCCGCACGCCGGCGTGGTGCGCGTAGCTGGACCAAGGGTAATCGAGGGGACGGGCGGCCAGCGCGGCGGCGACCGGGACGTATTCAAGGTAGCGGCTGCAGGCGAGCAGGTAATTCTCGGGATCGATGACCGAGGTTTTGTAGCGGCCCTGCCACAGGGTGCCGCTGCGGCCGTATTTTTGGTTGAAGTAGGGCACGTAATAGCGCCCCAGCCACTGCATCATCTGGCCCAGCGCGTTGGCGTCGGCCGGCGAGGCCAGCAGGTGCAACTGGTCCGGCGTCAGGACGTAGGCGTGCACGGCCACCTTGAAGGTCTTGGCGGCCGTGCGTAGCCAGCCGAGGAAGGCCAGATAGTCGGCGGCGTCCTGGAAGACGGCCTGGCCGTTGATGCCGCGCTGGATCAGATAGTGGGGCTGGGCGGGAATGATGAGACGGGGAAGGCGGGCCATGGACGTAAAAAAAGAGGGGCAGATGGAGGGATTTTACGCAAAAATCCGACTCTGTCCCTCTTTTATTCGCAAGGCGCCGAAAACGCCGCGACTCCGTCCCTTTTAAAGCGCCGGCCCGCCGCCCGGCCCGCCTAAGACAAATTGAAGCTGGTCGACAGGCTGTAGCCCTCGCCGTAGGCGCTGCGCAGCGGCAAGTCCTGGCCCAGTCCGGTGCGCGCCTTCTTGCGCAGGCGATACACCAGCATGTCGACGCGGCGTCCCGCGTCCGGATCGTCGCCGCCCATGCCGGCGACGATGACGTCGCGCGGCACCGGCCGCGTGTTGATGGTCAGCAGGTGCAGGAAGTTGAATTCCTTTTCCGTCAGCGCGATGACCGCGCCCATCAGTTCCAGCTGGCGCGCGCTGACCTTCAGCGTCCACTTGCCCGGCACCGGCAGCGCATCCTGCGGCCCGACGCGGCGGTCCAGCGCCTCGATGTGGGCGGCCAGTTCGGGGAACTTGATCGGCTTGGTCAGGTAATGGTCGGCGCCCAGGCGCAGGCCGAGGATGCGGCTGTCGAACGCCACCCGCCCCGTCAGCACCAGCACGCCGATTTGCGGGTACAACTGGCGCATGCGCGGAATCACATTGAAACCGTCTTCGTCGGGCAGGCCGAGGTCGAGGACGACCACGCCGATGTTTCCTTGGCTCAAGGCCGCCCACATATCGCCAGCCGAGCTGGTGATATGCACTTCGTGTTCGAGCTCCATCAAAAACTCTGCCATGTCTTCGGCATAGTCCAGATTATCTTCGACGATCAATATTTTCGTCATTGCTGCGCCATTCTTCGGTTAGTGAGCAAACCGCCTCAACTCTGGTGGATGCCGGCCTCGGTCTGCGTCAAGGAATTATCACTGTTGCAATCGTCAGAAGCAAGGTTTTTCCCGGTATCGGCCGGGAACGGCAGCCAAATACGGAAAGCGGCGCCTCCTTCGGGCCGATTTCGCACAGTCAGGGTGCCGCCGTGCACTTCCAGCACTTTGCGCGCCATGTACAGGCCCAGGCCCGAACCCTTGCTTTGGCCGGCCTGGGCGCCGCGGTAAGCCTTCTCGAAGATGCGCTCGAGTTCCTCGGCGGCGACGCCGGGACCCTGGTCGAGCACGCACAATTCGATGCCGCCCTCGGGCGCCGCCCGGCCCGTCAGGACGATGCCGGCGCCGGCCGGCGCGTAGGCGCAGGCATTGTCGAGCAGCACCTGCAAGCACATGCGCATGCCGTCCGGATCGCAGCGCAGATAGGCCGGCAGCGCCGCGCCGCGCACCGTCACAGGGTGGGCGGGCGCGTCGTACTGGGCCGCCGCCGCCTCCAGCAGGGCCAGCGGCGCGGCGCCGTCGGCCGGGCGCTGGCGGCCGACGGCGGCCATGCGCTCCGGCGTCAGGTAGTCGTCGATCAGTTGCAGCAGGCGCTCGACGGCGCCGCCGATCTTGCGGTAGCGCTTGCGGGTGGCCTCGTCGGCCCCGGCGCCGGTCGCCTCGAGGCGCTGCACGGCGCCGTCGATGGTCGCCAGCGGCGTGCGGAATTCATGCGAGAGCATTGCGGCGAAGCGCTTCTGCTCCCGCTGCTGCTCCTGCGCGGCGCTGAGGTCGCGGATCGTCCCGACCAGGGTCTGCGCCCGGCCGGCCGCGTCGGCCAGCAGGGTCGACGTCACCTCGACGGGGATCTGCCGGCCGTCGGCGTGCGCCAGGGCGCCGGCTTGGCGCACGCGGCGCGCCGTGGCGTCGCCGGCGTTGAAGCGGGCCACGCGCTCGGCCAGGCCGGCCGCCAGCGGCGCCGCCAGGGCCTGCGCGTCGGCGTGGCCGAACTGCTCCAGCGCCGCCGGACTGAGATACTGCAACTCCGCGCTGGCGCAATCGATGATCCAGGCCGTGTCGACGCTGTGCTCGGCCAGTTGGCGGAAACGGGCCTCGCCGGCGCGCGCGCGCAGCAGGGCGCCGCGCAACTGGATCAGGCGCCACAACAGCAGCGCCGCGGCGCCGATCAGTAGGATTAAAAAGGGCATGCGCCGTTCGCTTTCAGGGTTGGAATGGATGGTGGAGGCGCGGCCCGGCACGCCGCCGCGGCGCGCCGGGCGCGCCGCGGCGCCGCTCCCCGCAGCTTAGCCCTAATCGGCCAGCGGCGCGAAGATCTGCTGCAGGTCTTCCTGGGTGAGCGCCATTTTCTGCGCCTCGCCCTCGGCCAGGATGGAGTGCGCCAGCTCCGCCTTCTTTTGCTGCAGCAGCTGGATCTTCTCTTCCAGAGTGCCCTTGGCGATCAGCTTGTAGACGAACACCGGCTTGTCCTGGCCGATGCGCCAGGCGCGGTCGGTGGCCTGGTTTTCGGCCGCCGGATTCCACCACGGGTCGTAATGGATGACGGTGTCGGCCGCCGTCAGGTTCAGACCAACGCCGCCCGCCTTCAGGCTGATCAGGAACACCGGCACGGCGCCCTGCTGGAAGGCGGCGACCTGGGCCGAACGGTCCTTGGTGTCGCCCGTCAGCAGCGCGTAGGGGATGTCGCGCGCCTCCATCTCTTGCTCGATCAATTCCAGCATGCTGGTGAACTGCGAGAAGATCAGGATCTTGCGCCCCTCGTCGAGCAAGTCCTCGACCATCTGCATCAGGTCGATCAACTTGGCCGAGCCGGCCGTCTGCTTCTTGGCCGGCAGCGACTTCACCAGGCGCGGGTCGCAGCACACCTGGCGCAGCTTGAGCAGCGCCTCCAGGATGACGATCTGGCTGCGCGCCACGCCCTTCTTGTCAATTTCCTCGCGCACCTTGGCGTCCATCGCCAGGCGCACCGTTTCGTACAGATCGCGCTGCGGTCCGGTGAGTTCGACCTTGCGCACCACTTCCGTCTTCGGCGGCAATTCCTTGGCGACGTTGTCCTTGGTGCGGCGCAGCAGGAAGGGCTTGATGCGGCGGTTCAGCAACTGGCGCCGCAGCGGGTCGTCCTGGCGCTCGATCGGGTGGCGGAACTGGGTGTTGAAACTCTTCTCGTCGCCCAGCAGGCCGGGCAGCAGGAAGTGGAATTGCGACCACAGCTCGCCCAGGTGGTTCTCCAGCGGCGTGCCGGACAGGCACAGGCGGTGCCGGGCGCGCAGCAGGCCGGCGCTTTGCGCCGCCTTCGAGCGGGTGTTCTTGATGTAGTGCGATTCGTCCAGGATGACCAGGTGGAAGTCGTGCTCGCGCAGCTTCTCCTCGTCGCGCGGCAGCAGCGCGTAGGTGGTCAGGACCAGGTCGCAGGCGTCGATCTGGTCGAACTGCTGCAGGCGGTCCTTGCCCTGCAGGAGCAGCACGCGCAGGCCGGGCGCGAAGCGGGCCGCCTCGTCCTGCCAGTTGCCCATCAGGCTGGTCGGCGCGATCACCAGCGCCGGGTGGTTCAGGCGGCCGGCCTCTTTTTCGATCAGGATGTGGGCCAGCGTCTGCACGGTCTTGCCCAGGCCCATGTCGTCGGCCAGGATGCCGGCCAGGTCGTAGTGGCGCAGGAACTGCATCCACGCCAGGCCGTCGGCCTGGTAGTCGCGCAGGGTCGCCTGCAGGCCGGCCGGGGCGGCCACTTTCTGCACCGCGCCGAACTGGCTCAGCTTGCGGCCCATTTCGCGCAATTGCGCGCCGCCGCTCCAGCGCAGCTCGAGGCCGCGCGCCAGCTCCTCCAGGCGCGCCGCGTCCAGCGTCGACATGCGCAGCTTGGTCTTGATCTTGTCGCTGAAATACAACTCGCCGAGCGTGTTCAGGATGGGCCGCACGCGCCCCCACGGCAGCGCCACGCGCCGGCCGTCGGCCAGCGTGGCCAGCATCTGGTCGGCGCCGGCGTAGGCTTCCAGCGTTTTCGGATTGAAATCGTTGGACGCGTTGCGTATCAATTGCACCAGCACGGGCAACAGCGGCACCCTTTCCCGCTCGACGACGATGCCCAGCTCCAGCTCGAACCAGGCGTTGCCGCTGTCGGCCGGCGGTTCGTCGATGTCGGCGTACCAATCCTCGACGGCCAGCACGTCGTAGCGGTATTTGGAGCTCTTCTCGACGCTCCAGCCCTGCGCCTCCAGCGCGCCGATGCCCTGCGCCGCGAAGCGCAGCCAGTCGGCTTGGCCGGCCAGCACCAAGGCGCCCTTGACGCCGCTCAGCGGCGCCGCCGTCGGCCTGGCGAAGCCGGCCGCGCGCAGCGTCTCCAGCGCGGCCGCCTCCTGGGCCGCGTTGCGCTGGATGATTTCGGTGACGTTGCCGACCTGGCGCACCACGCGCTGCGAGGGGTCGAAGGAGACCCGCTCGCCGTCGTAGTCGTAGGACAGCACGGCGAAGTCGCTCCAGCGCTGCAGGCTGGCGTCGGCCAGCAGGGCGCTGTCGAGCACCAGCACCGGCCGCGCCGGCACGTCCTGGCGCAGGCGCTGCGGCAGCGGCTGCGGCAGCGGCATCAGGTGCTGCAGGCCGTGCGCCAGCAGCAGTTGCGACACGCGCACCTTGTCGTTGGCGTTCAGCAGGGGCGCCTGCGCCACCAGCGCCTGCAGCTCGGGCAGCGCGATGTCGGCGCCGCCCTGGTTCAGCGCCAGCACGCCGCAGGACAGATTGTCGATGTACCACGGCGGATCGGTGGGCAGCATGTAGTCGATCTGGTCGGCGCCGTGGTGCTTGACGCCCTCCGGCGGCGCCACCTGCCAGCCCAGGCGCATGTGCTTGCCCTCGTCGCGCCAGATCAGCGTGGCCTGGCGCAGCGGCCCGCCCTGCAGCGGATACACCAGGCCGTTGCCGACGTCGGCCCAGGAATTTGCCCACAGCAGCTTGCCCTGCTCGGCCAGCATCTGCAGCAGCGCCGCGCCGACCTTGCCCTTCGGCTCGGTGGCGCTGCCGGTCTGCGAATTCTGCCCGCTGCGCATGGCCACGAAGAAGCGCACCAGGTCCTCGTCGCCGGGCAGCAGGAAGCTGGGCGGCGCCGAGAGCAGCGAAAACACTTCGCTGACGGGACTGGCGGCGGCCACGTCGCCGTTGGCGCGCAGGCGCGCCTTGTACAGGCACAGCGCCACGTGGCGCCCGCCGCTGGTCGGCGCCAGCACGTAGATGAGCCGGTACTGGTTCAGTTTCGGGTCGGGATCGAGGCCGCCCAGGCTCGCTTTCGGGTGCGCGGCGGCGTCCACCCGCTGCAGCCAGGTGGCGACGGCATAGGGGAGTTGCGGCGCCGGCGCGCTGGCCGGGGCGGTACGGGTTTCGCTGATCTCGTCGCGGGTCAAATCCATGGTGCGCATGTAGTGAATAGGGTAGGCAAAATCGATAACAGGCGATATTATCCGCCATACGCGGGCTGGTGGTTTATTCAATATCATCCATAGCGCCAAACGCACAGTCCATTTGCCCTGTCAAGACTGGCGCAATCGCGCCGATTGCGTATCATTCAACGCTTGACCGCTTTGGAAAACGCCATGCTGCCCTCTATCGAACAACGCCTCGCCCTTGAACTTGTCGCCAAACCGGCCCAGGTTGCCGCCGCCATCGCCCTGCTCGACGAGGGCGCCACCGTGCCCTTCATCGCCCGCTACCGCAAGGAGGCCACCGGCGGCCTGGACGACATCCAGCTGCGCCTGCTGGAGGAGCGCCTGCGCTATCTGCGCGAGCTGGAGGAGCGCCGCGCCGCCATCGTCGCCTCGATCACGGAGCAGAACAAGATGACGCCGGAGCTGCTCAACGCCGTCATGCACGCGGAAGACAAGACCCGCCTGGAGGATCTGTACCTGCCGTACAAGCAGAAGCGCCGCACCAAGGCGCAGATCGCCATCGAGGCGGGCCTGGCGCCGCTGGCCGAGGGCCTGCTGGCCGACCCGCTGCAAAACCCGGAGGAGGAGGCGGTCAAGTTCCTGCGCGAGGCATTCACCTCGGCCGACGGCAACAATCCCGGCGTGGCCGACGCCAAGGCGGCGCTGGACGGCGCGCGGCAGATCCTGATGGAGCGCTTCGCCGAGGACGCCACCCTGCTGCAGGCGCTGCGCGAATACGTGCAGGAGCACGGCATCGTCGAATCGAAGGTGGTCGAGGGCAAGCAGGACGAGGGCGAGAAGTTCGCCGACTACTTCGCTTACTCGGAAACCATCGCCACCGTGCCCTCGCACCGCGCGCTGGCCCTGCTGCGCGGGCGCCGCGAGCAGATCCTCGACGTCGTGCTGCGCCTCGACACGGAGGTGGAAAAACCCAAGTGGGACGCGCCGCACAACCCGTGCGAGGGACGCATCGCGGCGCGCTTCGGCATCAAGAACCAGGGCCGCCCGGCCGATAAATGGCTGGCCGACACGGCGCGCTGGACCTGGCGCGTGAAGAGCTTCATGCATCTGGAGACGGAGCTGATGGGGGCGCTGCGCGAGCGCGCCGAACTCGACGCGATCAACGTCTTCGCGCTGAACCTGAAGGCGCTGCTGCTGGCCGCGCCGGCCGGCCAGCGCGCCACGATGGGCCTGGACCCGGGCCTGCGCACCGGCGTCAAGGTCGCCGTCGTCGACGCCACCGGCAAGGTGATGGACACGGCCGTGATCTACCCGCACCAGCCGAAGAACGACTGGGACGGCGCCCTGCACACCCTGGGCCGCCTGGCCGCCAAGCACAACGTCTCGCTGATCTCGATCGGCAACGGCACCGCCTCGCGCGAGACGGACAAGCTGGCGCAGGACTTGATCAAGCAGTTCCCGGAACAGAAGATGACCAAGATCGTCGTCTCCGAGGCGGGCGCCTCGGTCTACTCGGCCTCCGAATTCGCCTCGCGCGAGCTGCCCGACATGGACGTCTCGCTGCGCGGCGCCGTCTCGATCGCGCGCCGCCTGCAGGATCCGCTGGCCGAGCTGGTCAAGATCGACCCGAAATCGATCGGCGTCGGCCAGTATCAACACGACGTCGGCCAGACCCAGCTGGCGCGCTCGCTCGACGCCGTCGTCGAGGATTGCGTCAACGCCGTCGGCGTCGACGTCAACACGGCCTCGGCGCCGCTGCTGGCGCGCGTCTCCGGCCTGTCGGCCAGCGTCGCGCAAAGCATCGTCAACTACCGCGACATGAAGGGCGCCTTCGCCTCGCGCGCGGCGCTGAAGGCGGTGCCGCGCCTGGGCGAGAAAACCTTCGAGCAGGCCGCCGGCTTCCTGCGCGTGATGGGCGGCGAGAATCCGCTGGACGCCTCGGCGGTGCACCCGGAATCGTATCCGCTGGTGGAAAAGATCCTCGCCGACATCAAGAAGGACATCAAGGCCGTGATCGGCGAGGCGGCGCTGCTGAAGACGCTGAACCCGGCCAAGTACGCCGACGAGAAATTCGGCGTGCCGACCATCAGCGACATCCTCAAGGAACTGGAAAAGCCGGGGCGCGATCCGCGCCCGGAATTCACCACCGCCACCTTCAAGGAGGGCGTCGAGGCGATCCGCGACCTGCGTCCCGACATGATTTTGGAGGGGGTGGTCACCAACGTCGCCGCCTTCGGCGCCTTCGTCGACATCGGCGTGCATCAGGATGGCCTGGTGCACATCTCGGCCCTGTCGAACACCTTCGTCAAGGATCCGCACTCGGTCGTCAAGGCCGGCCAGGTGGTGCGCGTGAAGGTGCTCGAGGTGGACGAGAAGCGCAAGCGCATCGCCCTGACCATGCGCCTGACGGACAGCGCGCCGCAAGCCGGCGCCAAGCCGGAGCAGCGCGGCGACCGCAACGACCGCAAGAGCATGGCCCAGCACCAGCAGCAGCAAGGCCGCCAGGCGCCCGAAGCCGGCGGCAGCATGGCGGCGGCCTTCGCCAAGTTGCGCGGCTAAACGGCGCGACAAAGCCGACGCGCCGTCCGGGGTCCGACCCCGGCCGTGCGCTTCTGGTTTAAAATGTCGGCATCCAATTCATTTCCATCACACGAGGTAGCCATGAGCGACGTACAAACCTGGATCAAAGAAACCGTAACGGGCGCGCCTGTCGTGCTGTTCATGAAGGGCACCGCGCAATTCCCGCAATGCGGCTTTTCCGGCCGCGCCATCCAAATCCTGAAAGCCTGCGGCGTCGAGAACATCGCCACCGTGAACGTGCTGGACGACCCTGAAGTGCGCCAGGGCATCAAGGAATACTCGAACTGGCCAACCATTCCCCAGCTCTACATCAAGGGCGAATTCATCGGCGGTTCCGACATCATGAACGAGATGTTCGAATCGGGCGAACTGAAAACCCTGCTGGATGCCTGACAGGCCGCAGCGGCTGATCGTCGCCATCACGGGCGCCACCGGCGCCGTGTACGGCGTGAGGCTGCTGCAACACCTCGGCGCCATCCCCGGCGTCGAGACGCATCTGATCCTGTCGGACGCCGCCGTGCTGACCCTGCACCAGGAAACCGGCATGGCGCGCAAGCAGGTCGAAAGCCTGGCCCATGTGGCGCACAAGACGCGCGACATCGGCGCCTCCATCGCCAGCGGCTCCTTCCAGAGCGCCGGCATGGTCATCGCACCCTGCTCGATGAAGACCCTGGCCTCGGTGGCGCACGGCTTTTCCGACAATCTGATCGCGCGCGCCGCCGACGTGGTGCTCAAAGAGCGCCGCCGCCTGGTGCTGATGGTGCGCGAAACGCCGTTCAACCTGGCGCACCTGCGCAATATGACGGCCGTCACGGAAATGGGCGGCATCGTCTTCCCGCCGCTGCCGAGTTTTTACCTGCATCCCAAAAGCATAGACGAGATGATCGACCAGACGGTGGCGCGCGTCATTGATTTGTTTAGCATCGAGCACGGTCTGGCGCCGCGCTGGGCCGGCTTGAAGGGCCAGTCCGAAGAGCAGTGATGGCGGCGTCCGGGCCGGCGACGCGGCGGGCCGCGCGCAGGCTCGGCATGGGCTGCGAGCGGCTGGGCATGGGCTTGCGGCGATCGAATTTCCGGCGACACGGCCCCCTCGACGGTTCAGACCGCCAGCAGGGCGCCCACCCGCAGCGCCCCTCAGCGCTTCTCGAACTGCGTTCCGCAGGCGTGTTTCAAATCCCTGGCCTCTTCCACCATGCGACGTTGGGCGATGCGCTTGCGCATCACTTCGGCATGCTGGGCGGCGGTCATCGGGGGCACGGTCATCAAATCTTTTAGCTGCGCGGTATTGCTGTAATTACTTTTCATAAGACGGCTCAAATGCTCGGCTCCGTAGTAAATGACAAGGCAAGGCGCCCAGGCTAACACCCATATGATTATGTCCCACTATTCAAAACCGCGTCACTTCCCTCGCAATACTGGCCCCGGGGACTGACGCAGGGCTGACATCCGGCCCATTGTGCATCAGATTCATGTCGCTGCCATGACAAAACGTAAAGTCGCTGCCGGGCGAATTTTCCGCTCCGCGGGCCACCTCCCGAGGCCCGGCCTGGCGCGGGAAAAAGTCCGGTTTTTGTTACTTTTGGTAGTTGGCGCGCACCAGCATGCGAATAAATTCGCGCGCGATTTGCCGATGATGTTCATCTAATCTTTGCAAATCAGCAATTAATTTTACATCGGCGGACTCGAAGCGCGACAATCCGTTCGCCGCTTCGCCGGCCGGCGCGCTGCTTTCCGCGCCGCCAAACCTCAGCCATTCGGCCGGCACGCCCAGCCACTGGGCGATCATGCGCAATTTTTCCTGCGTCGGAATGGCCTCGCCGACCAGCCATTTGCGGGCTGCGTGCACGGTAATCGGCCGTCCATCGAAGCGGATATTGAATTCCCGGGCCAGTCTGGTCGGGCTATCGGGAGAGTAGTGGGCGTTTTTGAGAGCCTGCTGGAGGCGCTGGCTAAAACATTCGCGTTCATTTGAAGAATTCATAGTTGCACTATTTCATGTTGCATCATGAAAGTCAGTCTCTTGAATAGACAAGTTAAATGTTACATGATGAATTGATAAAGTTAACAATTTGCACTGCTCACGGCGTCTTTTCGATGCCTTCCCGACCGAATTAAATACTGCGAAAAACCCCGCTCTGGCGTCTAAATTTTCAGTGATTCCCAGAAAAACGGCTCCGGGCGCGAGAAATTTAGAGTTTTAGCTCTATGTTTCATTGCGGCAAAATTAAAATTATCAAATTTATATTGCCATGTGGCATGCGCCATCCCCGCCGTCGCGGTGGACGCAGCGGTATTTTGGTCCGCGCCGCCTTATGGTTAGCAATTGCGACCAATAGTCCATCCTGATGCATGAGTGTAGATCGGCCGCCCGGCGGCCACAAGCGATGAATGGCTTTTCCCCGCCGCGCCGGGCCGCGCGGCCCGGGGCCATCTTTCAGGTTCCCTTTTCCGGCCGGCGCGCTACAATGCGATTGACGTTGACGTAAACGGAAGCTGCCTCCCCGCTACGCGACGCTTTCAGCCGAAGAACTCTTACAGCAAGCCCGACCAAGATGCCGACCTATACCATTACCGAACTGGCGCGTGAATTTGACATCACCGCGCGCGCCATCCGTTTCTACGAAGACCAGGGCCTGCTCAGCCCGACGCGCGAAGGCGCGGGCGGCCGCAACCGGGTCTACACGCCGCGCGACCGCACCCGCCTGAAGCTGACCCTGCGCGGCAAGCGCCTGGGCCTGGCCTTGTCCGAGATCAAGAGCCTGGTCGATATGTATGAAACGCCGAAAGACACCAGCGCCCAGATGAACCGCTTCCTGGGCGTGCTGGCGCAACACCGGGAAACGCTGGAACAACAGCGCGAGGATATCGAAATGGCGCTGGCCGAGATCACCGCCCACGAAGAGGAATGCAAGCGCCTGCTGGTCGGCATCGCCGCGGCCGAGCACACGCCGGCGCAATAGGGCCGTCCGCACTGCGGGGCAACACCGCGCGGCCCACCCCGCTCCACGCCGGCCCGGAAGGAAAACCCGGCCGGGCGGCGGGGAATTCGGACGCGGCTTTTACTTTACGTTTACGTTAACGTCACATCGGCGTATTATTTACCCTTCTTAATCCCGCTAACTGTCTATTCGACGAGGACGACATGCTCCATCTCCCAGGCTTAACTTTTGACCACGGCGAAGACATCGCCGCCCTGCGCGAAGCGATCCAACAATTCGCCGCCGCCGAAATCGCCCCGCGCGCCGCCGAAATCGACCGCAGCGACCAGTTCCCGATGGACCTGTGGCGCAAGATGGGCGACCTGGGCGTGCTCGGCATCACCGTCGACGAACAGTACGGCGGCAGCGGCATGGGTTACCTGGCGCATATCGTGGCGATGGAGGAAATCTCCCGCGCCTCCGCCTCGGTCGGCCTGTCCTACGGCGCGCACTCGAATCTGTGCGTCAACCAGATCAAGCGCAACGGCAGCGAAGAACAAAAAGCCAAGTATTTGCCGAAGCTGGTGACGGGCGAGCACATCGGCGCGCTGGCGATGTCGGAGCCGAACGCCGGCTCGGACGTGGTCAGCATGAAGCTGCGCGCCGACTGGAAGGGCGACCGCTGGGTCTTGAACGGCACCAAGATGTGGATCACCAACGGTCCCGACGCCGACGTGCTGGTGGTCTATGCCAAGAACGATATCGAGGCCGGCGCGCGCGGCATGACCGCTTTCCTGATCGAGAAGACCTTCAAGGGTTTTTCGGTCGCCCAAAAGCTCGACAAGCTCGGCATGCGCGGCTCGCACACGGGCGAATTGGTGTTCCAGGATTGCGAAGTGCCGGCCGAAAACGTGCTCGGCGGCCTCGGCAAGGGCGTCAACGTGTTGATGTCGGGCCTCGACTTCGAGCGTACCGTGCTCTCGGGCGGC
>JANXSQ010000236.1 GCA_025356595.1 Janthinobacterium sp.
GGCGGCCGAAGCGGCGCCGGTGGCCGCCGAGCCGGCCATCCTGGCGCTGCGCCCGCGCGCCGAACTGCTCGGCGAGGCCGGCGAGTTCGGCGCCGACCACGCCGTTTTCCTGGGCCAGGACTGGACCCCGCCGCCGCCCAAGCCGGGACCGCCGCCACCCCCGCCGCCGCCGAGCGCGCCGCCGCTGCCCTTCAGCTATCTCGGCAAGGCGGCCGCCGACGGCAGCTGGGAAGTGTTCCTGGCGCGGGCCGACAAGACCTACATCGTGCGCGGCAAGACCGTCATCGACGGCGCCTACCGCGTCGACGCCATCGCGCCGCCGACCATGACGCTCACCTATCTGCCCTTGAACCAGGTTCAACAGCTCAACATTGGAGTTTCCGACTGATGTCAAGTCATCCCCGCACCTCCCCCTCCGGCAGCGCCGGTTCGCGCCGCGTCCCGGCGCCGTTGACGCTGGCGGCATTGCTGCTGGCGCTGAGCGGCTGCGCCGGACAAATGGCCTACCGCGACGGCCGCCAGTTGCTGGCCCACGAACAGGTCGAGGCGGGCCTGCTGAAATTCCAGGAGGCGATGGCGGAGGAGCCGGGCAACGCGCAGTACAAGGCGGCCTATCTGCAGGCGCGCGACCGCGCCACCGCGCGTCACCTGGAACTGGCCGAGCGGGCCCTGGCCGAGGGCCGCGCGGAGGCGGCCGGCGCCGAGCTGCGCGGCGCGCTGGCGCTGGACGCACAAAACGAGCGCGCGCGGGCCGGCCTGCGCGCCATCGACAGCGCGGCGCGCCACGACAGGATGCTGGCCGAGGCCACGGCGGCGGCGGCGGACAAACTCTACGAGCCGGCGCGCCAGAAGCTCAATGCCATCCTCAGCGAACGGCCCGGCCACGAGCCGGCGCGCGCGCTGCTGCGCGAGATCGCCGAGCGCACCGCGCCGGCGCTGGCCGAATCGGGGCTGGCGCGCTCCTTCCGGCAGCCGATCACGATCGAGTTCCGCGACGCCCCGCTGAAGCAGGTGTTCGAACTCATCGCGCGCCGCTCCGGCCTCAATTTCGTTTTCGACAAGGACGTCAAGACGGACGCCAAGACCTCCATCTTCCTGAAGAACAGCACGGTCGAATCGGCCATCTACTTCCTGCTGATGACCAACCAGCTGGAACAGCAGGTGATGGACGCGAACACCATCCTGATCTATCCGAACGTGGCGCTGAAGCAGAAGGAATACCAGGAAATGGTGGTGAAGACCTTTTTCCTGGCCAACGGCGAGGCCAAGCAGATCGCCAACACCCTGAAGACCATCCTGAAGATGCGCGACGTCGTGGTCGATGAAAAACTCAATCTGGTGATCGTGCGCGACAGCCCCGAGGCGGTCCGCCTGGCCGAGCGCCTGGTCGGCCTGCAGGACGTGGCCGAGCCGGAGGTGATGCTGGAGGTGGAGATCCTGGAGATCAAGCGCAGCCGCCTGCTGGAACTGGGCATCGCCTGGCCGTCCAGCCTGAGCCTGACGCCGCTGCGGGTGGGCGGCGGCGCGGCGCTGACGCTGTCCGACCTGAACCACCTGAACCAGGGCACGCTGGGCATCTCCGACCTGACGGCGAAGATCAACGCCAACAAGAGCGACGGCGACGCCAACATCCTGGCCAATCCGCGCATCCGCGTGCGCAACAAGGAGAAGGCCAAGGTGCTGATCGGCGACAAGGTGCCGGTCATCACGACGACGATTTCGCCGGGCACCGGCGGCTTCGCCTCGGAGTCGGTCAGCTACGTCGACGTCGGCCTGACCCTGAACGCCGAGCCGACCATCTATCTGAACAACGAAGTGGCGATCCGCATTTCGCTCGAGGTCAGCAACCTGGTCAGCCAGATGACCACCAAGACCGGCACCGTGGCCTATCAGATCGGCACGCGCCAGGCTTCGACGATGCTGCAATTGAAGGACGGCGAGAACCAGGTGCTGGCCGGCCTGATCAACAACGAGGAGCGCAGCTCGGGCAGCAAGGTGCCCGGCGTCGGCGAGATCCCGCTGCTCGGGCGCCTGTTCGGCAGCAGCAAGGACGACACGCAAAAGACCGAGATCGTGCTGTCGATCACGCCCCGGCTGGTGCGCAACATCCAGCGCCCCGAGGCGGGCGTCTCCGAATTTTCCGCCGGCACCGAGAGCAGCTTCCGGCGCCGCCCCGAGCTGACGCCGAAGGCGCCGACGCAGATGCCGGGCACGGTCATCGCGCGGCCGGGCCAGCCGGCGTCGCTGCCGGC
>JANXSQ010000272.1 GCA_025356595.1 Janthinobacterium sp.
ACAGCTTGTCGCGCAGGTGCATCCGTCGAACTTTGCCTAACATTTCCATGGTGATCACCTATTAATTCTCCCGCCTAATGATTAGGCAGGAGTAGTAGAACACCTGGGTCAGTTTTCGGTCGGCGCGAGGCCTATAGGTGGGTCAATTTTCGGTCGGCGCCAACATCCACGGCAACTGCGTCTAATGCTGATTTCAGTGTTTCAATAGTATTTCCTCTATTTATTTCAGAAAAAGCCTTGTTTTCCAATTCTGTAATCTTTGATTTCAATCCACGGCTCTTTGCATCGATCAACATTTTTTCCCGCACTGAGCGCATAAGTATTGTTCTTTTCGCCCAAGGCATAGATAGTTCGTCGCTGGCTCTCACCATTCTCAAAACAGTTCGTTCAAAATCCGTTGAGTAGAAATTTGGCCTTTCATCGAACAGGAATGCTCTCATTGCACTCAATCCAAGTGAGACGTTTGGAGCAAGAGATAATAGTTGCAACACCGTTGAAATTGAAACCACCAGTTCCGGCTCTCCCGCACTCTTGTGCATGACTTCTGCGCTAGCTAAGCGGCGAGCGGAACTCACGAGCAAACATGTTGCTCCAGGTTCGATATGCTGCAATGATTTTAGATAGCTTACAAGCGCCGCATAGAGTTGTGCATCGCGACGAGCTTTGTCCTGCATATTTCTTAATGCCGTATCGGTCCACGCAAAGTCTTGTTTGGTAACAATTAAGGCCGCACAAAGTTCTTTCTCAAGAGACTCCTCACCTGAAGAACGCGGCGGAAGTTTATCTATTCCGTGAGAGGAATGAAGTTCTGAAAAAACTTTCCCCCAAGCATAGGACGAGTCCCCACGAATCGCGCCTACGTATGTATGCCATTGACGTAATTTTGCCTCGTCTCGCGCTACTAATTCCGCAAATGAACGAACGAAAACGTTATGAATGTATTGTTGACGATCATCAGTACTTCCAGGCAGCCATGACGATACCTGTTCAAAATCAAGTTGTGCGATCCAGGCATGGTAAGCAACCTCTTCAAGTACCGGTTCCGCGACTAAAACTTTGCCTCGCATCTCCTTCCACCGACTGGCAATAGCAACTACGGAGTCATGGTCTATTTCCCCATGCCCCATCAACGAAAGTGCTACGTCCGTATCAAATATAAGTGTGGTGCGGCGCAGTAATGCCTCAATGGCATTTCCGCATGATTGCTCCAATCCAAGTGAACATGCCGCAACAAAATTACCACATAGTCTGACGAGCCATTCAATTGCCTTTCCTGTACGTTCAACAAAAATATCTTGAGTAGCTTGCTTCAATTCAATTTTCTGCTGCGACGATGAACTTGTTTCTCCTACAGCCTCCGCAAGCGCGTGAATAAAAGGAAATTGTGGCTTTTTTTGTCGAATGCTTATTCCAGTAGTCTGTTCCCCCAATAATTGACTGACATCAGACACTAAATCTTGACCGCGTGAAATGCAATAAGCTACTAAATGCTCTTCAAAAATTAGCCATATCTTATTGAAATGATCTTCGGCCAGCCGACTTCCGATTGCAGTTTCAATAGCATCACGTATCGTAGCTCTACCATTTAGCAAGGCACCCGTTGCGTGATCAAGATTCTCTGAAAGTCGTATGCGTCCTAAATCGGTTAGGGAATATATTCCATTGCTAACTGAAATTAATGATTCTTCCTGCAAAGTATTTAGTGGTGCTAATATGGCTTATTTTGCAAGATTTCGCATAAGATGCAAACGTTCTGAAATTGTCTTGCAAAGCGATTGTAGCGTTTGCCCATCCTTGATACTCAATACATCAATTATTGAGGCGGAATATATTTCGCTTCGAATGGTTCCAGAGTCTTCGCCAGTAGAAATTAACGCTAACCGAAGTCCCTTTATTTCGCTTTCTTCATCCGTGTCGCCAGTAAGTGCGTTAATGCAATCTTGAATTTCTGCTGAATAGTATTTATTTAAAATCTCAACATTCTTACTCGCCATTTCAATTATTTGAGAAGCGCCTAGTACCGTGATCGGGAACTTGTAGTCCGACTCTGCAAGAAGTGCAGTCTCAATTGAAGATCGCTTGTATTCACTTAGTTCGCGCGATGAGCAAAAATAGAGTCGTTTTATATCCTTTGTGGTGGAAGTGATGCGTTCAATATCTCCAAGCGCCTTTGCATCGACATCGTCACGCAGACTGCTACAAAGATATATTCCGGAAGCACGGACTGCACCAACACCATCCCGGCCGAGATCCCAACTTGCAGAGGTGCCAAGGATCAATGCGCCCCAATCCACCCAAGTTAAGACTTTTCAGCAATTTTTCTGACTCATCGCCTTGTGCGGTTT
>JANXSQ010000314.1 GCA_025356595.1 Janthinobacterium sp.
GTACAAGAACGGCGAATCGAACCTGTCCGACCTGCAGCAGCGCACCCACGCCTGGCTGCAGTCGCTGCTCGACATCCAGCAGCAGACCGGCGACTCGGCCGAGTTCCTCGAACACGTCAAGGTCGACCTGTTCCCCGACTCCGTCTACGTGTTCACGCCGAAGTCGAAGATCATCGCCCTGCCGCGCGGCGCCACGGCGGTCGACTTCGCCTACTCCATCCACACCGGCATCGGCGACCACACCGTCTCGGTGAAGATCAACAACGAGACGGCGCCGCTGCGCACCGAACTGCGCAACGGCGACATCGTCGAAATCGTCACCGACTCCTCGTCGCGGCCCAGCCCGACCTGGTTGTCCTTCGTGCGCACCGGCAAGGCCCGCTCGGCCATCCGCCACCACCTGCGCACCATCAACCTGCCGGAATCGATCGTGCTGGGCCAGCAACTGCTGTCGCAGGCCCTGATCAACCTGAGCATCGCGCCGGAACTGCCGGCGCCGCTGGTGGAGCGCCTGCTCAACGAATCGAGCGCCAAATCGCTCGACGAACTGTACGCCGACATCGGCATCGGCAAGCGCATGGCGGCCCTGGTGGCGCGCCACCTGTTCGGCCTGATCGGCGGCGAATCGGCCAGCGCGCCGATCGACCACAACAGCGCGGCCGAGCTCGACCCGGTGACCATCTGCGGCAGCGAGGGCGTCTCGGTGCAACTGGCGCCGTGCTGCCTGCCGATCCCGGGCGACCAGATCATCGGCCAGTTGCGGCGCGACCAGGGCCTGCTGGTGCACACCAACGACTGCACCCTGGCCAAGCGCCAGCGCCTCAAGGAACCGGACCGCTGGATCGCCGTGCGCTGGGGACTGGAACTGAACCGCCGCTTCGACAGCCGCATCAAACTGCTGATCAACAACGAAAAAGGCATCCTGGCGCGGGTGGCGGCCGAAATCGGCGAATCCGACGCCAACATCACCTACGTCGGCATGGACGAGGACAAGGAACACGTGCTGCACCAACTGCGCTTCACGATCCAGGTCAAGGACCGCGTCCACCTGGCCGGGCTGCTGCGCAACGTGCGCCGCATCACCGGCGTCAACCGCATCCTGCGCGAGCGCAGCTAACACCGCCGAGTAACCGGGGACAGACGGGGACGCCGAGTCCACGATTTCCGAACAATTGTTGCCCGTAAACCGGGGACAGACCACGATTCTTGAGCAACTATTGCTTGGAAATCGTGGTCTGTCCCCGGTTTTGACCTGCGGTTTCGGCCTCAGTCTTCGGCGGGCGCCGGGTAGCGCACTTCGAGCAGTTCGAGCTCTTCGGCGCCGTGCGGCGTCGTCAGGGTGACCAGGTCGCCTTCGCGCGCCTTGGTGATGGCGCGCGCCACCGGCGAGACCCAGCTGATCTTGCCGTTCAGGGGATCGAGCTCGTCGATGCCGACGATGGTGATGCTGTGCGTCTCGCCCGCCTGGTTGCGGTAGGTGACGGTGGCGCCGAAGAAGACCTGGTCGCCGCCGTGGTGCACGCTGGGGTCGACGATGGCCGCCAGGTCCATGCGCTTGGTCAGGAAACGGATGCGCCTGTCGATCTCGCGCAGGCGCCGCTTGCCGTAGATGTAGTCGCCGTTCTCCGAGCGGTCGCCGTTCGAGGCCGCCCAGTGGACGATGCGCACCACCTCCGGCCGGTCGACGTCGATCAGCTTCAGCAGTTCGTCCTTGATGCGCTGGTAACCGGCCGGGGTGATGTAGTTCTTCGCCCCGGCCGGAATGGCCAGCGCCAGCGCGGCCGCCTCTTCGTCGTCGTCGTTGTCCGACTCTTTCACAAATGCTTTGTTCATGCCGTCCATTGTAGCGGGACTGGCCGCTTCCCGGCGCGCCAGTTTGCGCGGCGGGCGCGCCGTTTTGTCGTATCATGCTTCGTTATCCGAAACATTAAGCCAAGGAAAGAGAATGCTCCGCGAGCCGCCGCCGCTCCGGGGCGTGCCGAGCGATGAAACGATTCTATACATTCCGCCGCTGGCTGTTCGCGCCGCTGGTTTATCTGGCGGCGCTTTTCCTGCTGCTCGAAGAGTTCCTGTGGGACAGGGGCGCGCGCCTGCTGCAGTGGGCCGCGCGCTTCCCGCCCCTGCACGCGCTGGAAAGCCGCGTGCGCCGCCTGCCGCCCTACTGGGCCCTGGCCGCCTTCGCGCTGCCGGCCGTGCTGCTGTTCCCGGTGAAGATCCTGGCGCTGCTGGCGATCGCCCGCGGCCACGCCGTCTCGGGCGTGTGCGTGATCGTCCTCGCCAAGCTGGGCGGCGCCGCCCTGGTGGCCCGCCTGTACGCCCTGACCCGCCCGGCGCTGCTGTCCCTGCCCTGGTTCGCGCGCTGGCTGGCCAGGTTCATCGTCGTGCGCGAGCGCTGGATCGCGCGCCTGCGCGCCAGCCGCGCCTGGCGCCGCGTCGACGGCCTGGCCGCG
>JANXSQ010000378.1 GCA_025356595.1 Janthinobacterium sp.
ATGTCACCATTCTGGCCGGAATGGTGACATGCAAGACCTGACCCCGATCTGTTTGTCAGCGCCGCGCTTGGCCGGCGAAGCCGTTGCCCAGGACGCTTTGGCACACTTCCATCCAGGCCCGCCCCGCGTGCGATAGGTAGCGTCCGTTCGAGACGTGGGCCACTTGCCATGCCAGTTCCGGCGCGATGATGCGTACCGCGTCGAGGCGTTCGCCGGCCAGGCGGTGGATGAAGGGTTCCGGTAGCAGCGCTACGCCCAGTCCGGCCGAGGCCATCGCCACCAGCCAGTCCCATTGGCCGCTCTGCGCCGCGATGGTCGGCGCGAAGCCGGCCGCTTCGAAGGCGCTGCGCAGGCTGCGCGTCAGGGCGAAGTCGTCGCGCAACAGGACCAGCGGCAGCGCGCCCAGGGCCTTCAACTCCAAGGTTGTGCGCTCTTTCTGGAAGGTGCCGGCTTCGGCCAGCGCCCAGATCGGGTAGCTGGCGATGCGCACCGCCACCAGGTCGAGCTTGGGGTCGACGGGCAGTACCGTCATGCCGATTTCCAGTTCGCCGCCGGCCACTTGCCGTTCGATGGCTTGGCCGGTGTCTTCCCGCAGGGTCAGGATGATGTCGGGATGGCGCTGGCGGAAGGCTTTCAGCACCGGCGTGAAGAGCAGGTTGATCATCGGTGGGATGCCCACCGTCAGGCTGCCGCGCCGCGTCGCCTGGGTGTCGCGCACTTCGACGTGCAACTGGCGCATGGTCGCCAGTATTTCCTGGCCGCGCGCGTAGACGACGCGGCCGGTGTCGGTCAGGCCCAGTTTGCGCCCTTCGCGCGTCAGGAGTTGCGCGCCGACCTCATCCTCGAGTTGCCGCACCATTTTGCTGATCGTCGATTGCGTCACGTTCAGCGCCTCGGCGGCGTGGGTGAAGCTGTTCAGGCGCACGGTTTCGACGAAGTAGCGCAGCGAGCGGATGTCCATGGCGGGAGGAGGAGGGTGAAGCATGAAAAATCCGACTGGATGCGGCGAACTTAATTCATGCAATGCATGTTTTCCCAATTGTAGACTGGAAACCGATTCTCAGAATCCATTTTAATAATAATCAGGAGCACAGCATGTATGAAGACCGCATCCGCCGCCCGGCGTTGTTGAGCAAGGTGATGAGCGCGCAGGAGGCGGCGGCGCTGTTTCGCGATGGTATGAGCGTGGGCATGAGCGGTTTCACCCGCGCCGGCGACGCCAAGGCGCTGCCGCTGGCGCTGGTGGAGCGCGCCCGCCATGAAACGCTGACCTTGACGCTGATCACCGGCGCTTCGCTGGGCAACGACAGCGACGGTTTGATGGCCGAGGCCGGCCTGCTGGCGCGCCGCATGCCTTTCCAGTCCGACCCAGTGCTGCGCCGCAAGATCAACGCCGGCGAGGTGATGTTCATCGACCAGCATCTGTCCGAAACGGCCGAGCAGTTGCGTTCGCACAGCCTGGCGCCGATCGACATCGCGGTCATCGAGGCCAGCGCCATCCTGGAGGACGGCAGCATCGTGCCGACCATGTCGGTGGGCAATTCGGCCAGCTTCGCGCAGCAAGCCGGGCAGCTCATCATCGAACTCAATCTGAGCACGCCGCTGGCGCTGCACGGCCTGCACGATATCTACGTGCCGGGCGAGCGGCCGCGGCGGGCGCCGATCCCGCTCGTCAGCCCGGAGCAGCGCATAGGCGCGACCTCGATCGCCATCGATCCGGCGCGCATCGCCGCCATCGTCATCACCGACAGCCCGGACAGTCCGTCGAACGTGTTGCCGCCGGACGCGGAAACGGACGCCATCGCCGGCCACGTCATCGCCTTCCTGGACGGCGAGGTGAAGGCGGGCCGCATGGGGCCGGAGTTGCTGCCCCTGCAGGCGGGCATAGGCACCATCGCCAACGCGGTCTTGCACGGCCTGATCGGTTCGCCCTTCCGCAACATGACGATGTTTTCCGAGGTGCTGCAGGACAGCGCCATCGAGTTGCTCGACTCGGGGCAGTTGGCGATGGCCTCGGCCTCCTCGATCACGCTGTCGACGGCCATGCACGACAAGTTCATGCGCAACATCGCCCATTACCGCGACAAGATCGTGTTGCGTCCGCAAGAGATCAGCAACCATCCCGAAATCGTGCGCCGCCTCGGCATCATCGCCCTCAACACGGCGCTGGAGTTCGACATCTACGGCAACGTCAACTCCACCCATGTGTGCGGCACCCACATGATGAACGGCATCGGCGGCTCGGGCGACTTCGCCCGCAACGGCCAGTTGTCGATCTTCGTCAGCAAGGCTGCGGCCAAGGGCGGACGCATCTCCAGCGTCGTGCCGATGGTCTCGCACGTCGACCACACCGAGCACGATGTCGATGTCCTCGTCACCGAATGGGGCCTGGCCGATTTGCGCGGCCTGGCGCCGCGCGAACGGGCGCCGCTGATCATCGAACGCTGCGCCCATCCCGACTACCGGGCGCAGTTGCGCGCCTATTTCGAGGCGGCCTGCGAGCGCGGCGGCCACACGCCGCATGTGCTGGAGCAGGCCCTGTCCTGGCACGCGCTTTACCAGGCGCAGCAGACCATGCGCGCGGCGCCGGCCGCCGCTTAAGTCCGCATCGCCCGCGCCGACGCGGCGCCGCGCTCGCCCACCGAGGTGGCGGGGCGCCGGCGCCCCGGCGCGCATGGAGCGCGCGCCGCGCCGTTCGCTATTGCCGATGTCAGCGGCTGGCGAAGGTGCTGACGCTCACTGTCGTGGCGTTGGCGGCGGTGGGCGTGGCGGCCGGCACGCGCAGCAAGAGTTCGCCCGTCACGTCGCCGTTGGCTTGCTGCTCCAGCGTGATTTTCATCGTGGCATCGAAGGCGACAAACACATTGTGGCGGATGGCCACGATTTCCGTTTTGTTGCCCGTGCCCGCATCGGCATAGATTCTGCGCCCCTGTTGCGTGAGCGACAAAACGTTGCCGTTGGACAGGTCATAGGCGCCCTTGAATTCATCAAAATCGCCCCGCATCCCCCTGTGCGCGGTGGCCGGCACCTCGATTTGCAGGCGCGCGCTTGGAATCGTCACCGAACTCATCTCCGTGTCGCTTTGCGCCCTTGCCGCGAGGGACAGCAGGCCGACGGCCATGCATACATACAGTCTTTTCATGATTTTTCTCCATTATGTATTTTGAGGGCATCCCTTCGCCTCAATGTGTCGCCCGAGCGGGCAATCCGCGCCTCGATTGCACCAAATTTCAATATAGCCCGATCTATTTCCGCCGTTAGACAGAGTTGAAGTGATGTGTAAGTGTCATCGGAATATTTGGATATGACTCGGAATCCGCTTGCTGCGGTGGGGAACTGTCTTGCTTGCCCCCGCGCGGCCGGCAAGGGGGCCAATGTTGCGGCAACAATGAAGTTGGCTATTTTTTATGATTACTATTGAGGAAATTTGATTCATAATGTTCGCGGAATTAATTGTGTTTGAGAAATACCCCTTTGGCCGCGCGACCCCGCATCCTGTGCGTTCTTGCGACCCCTTGTCCGGCCACCCGCTACGATGTCGAGAAATATGGAAAGACCGCAACCGTCCCCCGCAATATCGCCGCCAGACGACGAGCGCTCGGGGCATTACCAGATCCTGCGCCGCCTCGGCGAAGGGGGCTACGGCCAGGTGTTCGAGGCCTGGGACCCCAAGCTGGGGCGCAGCGTTGCGCTGAAGCGTCTGAAGGCGCTGCCCTCCGGCGCCCAATCGGCGCGCCTGATGGAGGAGGGGCGCCTGGCCGCCTCGCTGCGGCACGCCGCCTTCGTGAAGATTTTCTCGATCGAGGGCGATGGCGACGCCCAGTCCATCGTCATGGAGATGGTGCAGGGCGTCACGCTGCGCCAGTTCGCCCAGGACAAGGTGCTGGCCGACGCGCTGGCGCTGGACATCGTGCGCCAGGTGGCCGAGGCGATGGCCGAGGCGCACGAGGCCAATCTGGTGCACGGCGACATCAAGCCCTCCAACCTGATGGTCGAGCCGGGCGGCCGCGTGCGCATCCTGGACTTCGGCCTGGCGCGGCAGATCGATCCGCTGGCGACCCAGGAGAGTTGTCTCGCCGAGGAGACGCCGGGCACCATTTCCTATATGTCGACCGAGCGCCTGCTGGGCCAGGCGCCCAGCGCGCAGGGCGACGTGTATTCCCTGGGCGTGGTGTTGTACGAACTGATCGCCGGCCAGCGGCCGTTTCCGCATCTGAACGGGCTGGCGCTGGCCGGCGCGCACATCCAGACCTCGTCCGAGTCGTGGACCCTGCCGCTCCAGGCCGACGCCGCCCTCGTCGCCCTGATGCGCGCGATGACGGCGCGCGAGGTCGCGCAGCGCAGCGCCTCGATGCGCGCCGTGGTCGAGGCCATCGATGCGCTGCAGGGCGCCGGCGCGGCGCCGGCGCATACGGGGCCGCTCCCGATTCCGATCCCGCAGCAGGTAGACGTCGCGGCGCCGCGTCCCGGCCGCCTGCGGCGCATGTTGCCGGCGCTGCGCGGCCGCGGCCGCTGGGCGGCCGGCGCGCTGGCGCTGCTGCTGGGCGTGGCGGCATTGGCCGGCTACGAGCGCTGGCAACCCGCGTTCGCGCTGCCGTATTCCGAGACCGCCAGTCTGCGCCAGGGCATGGATGCGCTGCGCGTGTTCGACCGCGACGACAATCTGGACAAGGCCATTGGCCGTTTCACGACCATCCTGGAAAAGAATCCGGCCCATGCGGGCGCGGCGGCGGGCTTGTCGCTGGCCTACAGCTTGCGCTACGCCAGCGACAGCTATGACGAGGTCTGGCTGCAGCGCGCCGATGCCAGCGCGCAGCAAGCCCTGAAGCAGAACGATCAGTTGGCGCTGGCCTATGCGGCGCTGGCTTGGGTGCGCGAGCATCAGGGCCACGCCGAGGAATCGCTGCAGCTCGAGGCGCGCGCCCTGAGCCTGGATCCGCGCAATTGGTTCGCCCTGGCCGGGCAGGCCGAGTTGTTGTTGCGCCTGCGCCGCTTCGACGCGGTCGAGCGCACCCTGCGCACCGCCATGGCCGCGTATCCGAAGGAATCCCTGTTCACCAATGTGCTGGGGACCCTGCGTTTCGATCAGGGGGACTATGTCGCCGCCGAACAACAATTCCGCCTCAGCATACAACTCGATCCCGATTCGAGCACTTCGTACGCCAATCTGAACATGGCCTTGTTGAGCCAGGGGCGCGACGACGATGCCCTGCATGTGGCGCAGCAGGGGCTGCAACTGCGTCCCAACAGCCGCCTGTACCGCAACATCGGCACCGCGATGTTCGCCCGCGGCGACTATATCGCCGCCGCGCGCGCCTTCGAGAGCGCCGTCTCGGCCAGCAAGGGCAGTCCCAATCTGTACATCCACTGGGCCAATCTGGCCGACACGCTGCGCTGGATACCCGGGCGCGGCGACGACGCCCGCGACGCGTACCGGCAGGCCAGCGCCTTGCTGAAGCCCCTGCTGGCGCGCAAGCCGAACGATGTCCTGATCCAGTCGCGCATGGGCCTCTATTGCGCCAAGCTGGGCGACGCGCAGGGCGCCGCGCACTGGAGTCGGCGCGCGGTGGAGAGCGCGCCGAACGACGCCAACGTGCATTTCCGCGCCGCCGTCGCGTATGAGGTGAGCGGCGACCGGGATTCCGCCCTGTCCGAGCTGGAGCGGGCAAAAGAACTTGGCTACGCCGTGCGATTGATCGACACCGAACCAGATTTGCTCGCGCTGCGGCGCGATAGCCGCTATCACCACCCCACGAAGAAAGCGCCATGATGAAAGAAATTAGTCAGTCCGCCACACTGTCGGTCCGTTTCGATGCCGATCAAACCAGTTCCCTGCTGCAGTGGACCCTGAACGAGCCGGACGGCGATCCCCGCCAGCCGATCGGCACCAACGCCGGTGCGCTGCACTTCCATCAGGGCGAATCCCTGACCCTGGACGTGATCGGCGGCGGCAGCGCCGAATCCGGCTTCACTTCCTTCCAGATCATCGATTGCTGCATCATCACCACGCCCCTGCTGGTGTCCTGCGGCCCCGGCCTGAAGACCCGCTACGCGCGGCCCTCACCCTTCCTGCAGTCGGTCGGCGCGAGCTATCCGATGGCGCTGGACTTCGTCTCGCGCCTGCAGCCGAGCGACAACGGCTACCGGCAGATCACCCAGAGCTGGAAAGAGACTCTGGATATCGGCCACTCCAGCGGCCGCTGGGAAATCTCCTTCAATGTCACCGTGATGCTGTTCCGCGGCCCCGCCGATCCGGTGGAGGTGCGCGTGTTCCAGTTCGACCCCGAGGGCGCGGTGGGCAGCGGCACCCGCAACGAAACCTAAGCAGCGCGCATCGGCGCGGGCGCTTGGCGCAGCGCCGGACCCGCCGTCGTCTTCACATTTCAGAGAGAAAGCACAGTATGAGCAAAGCGATTCAAGCCATCACACTGCTGGTCGGTTTCGACGCCGACCAGCGCGCCGAAAAATTCACCTGGGACAGCAGCCCCGATTCGACGCCGCTGACCGGCCCGCATTCCGGCACCCTGCTGCTGCCGAAAGGCGCGCAGCTCGGTTTGAAGGTGAAGGGCGTCGGCGACGTGCGCAAGAGCGCCGACAACCCGCAACCGATGAGCGGCTTCACGATCAAGGAATGCTGTTTCATCACCCAACCCATGATCGCGCAGATCGGCCAGCCGCCGCTCAAGACGCTGTTCTTCCCGGCCTCGCCTTTCCTCAACTGCAAGACGGCCTGCGTGCCGCTGGCGCCCGGTTTTTCGACCGCCGCGGTCAGCGACGGCAATCAGATCACCGTCATCGACACCTGGGATTCGCACCTCAGCGTGGGCACGGCGGCGGGACGCTGGACCCTGCAATTCTTCGTCACGCTGGAGATCGCGCGCGAAGGCGCGGCGCAGGGCGAGCAGCGCGTCTTCAATTTCGATTGCGAAGTCGAAGTGGCCGACGCGGTGCAGTAAGCCTGCGTCAGTTGGCCGGCACGGCGATGCGCAGATGGCGGCGCAGCGCCTCGCTGGGCGTTTTCAGCGCCGAGGCGCAGCGCGCCAGGTCGCCCGCGTGGGCCAGCAGCGCGGCGCGGATCTCCTCGGCCGGAATGGCTTCGGCGCGGCGGATCTGCGCGTGCTTGTCGAGCAGTTTGTAGAGCGAGGGGCGCGAGATGCCCAGCGCCTGCGCCGCGCCCTGGATTTGCCAGGCGCTGCTTTCCATCGCCTCGAGGATGTCCAGTTCGCCCACGTCGGCCAGCCGGGTGCGCGGGCCGG
>JANXSQ010000383.1 GCA_025356595.1 Janthinobacterium sp.
AGTACTTGCCGCTGATGCCGGACGAAACGGCCCGCCGCTATCTGTTCGTCGCCATTGACCGGGCGACCCGCTGGGTCTTCATGGAAATCTACGCGGATCAATCCGACAGCAGCAGCGCCGACTTCCTGTCCAGGCTGAAGAACGCCTGTCCGATCAAGATCGTCAAGCTACTCACCGACAACGGCAGCCAGTTCACCGATCGTTTCACCAGCAGGAAGAAAGACGCCTAGGGTTAGCCCATACCCAGCGGCAAGCATGTGTTCGACGTTCTGTGCAAACAGTTCGAGATCGAGCATCGCCTCATCCCGCCGCGCCATCCGCGGACCAACGGCATGGTCGAACGCTTCAACGGCCGCATCGGCGAGATCGTCAACCAGACCCGCTTCGGCTCCATCGCCGAGCTTGAATCGCCCCTGCGCGGCTCTCTGAAAATCTACAAGCACGACATGCCGCAGCGCGCCTTGAAACATCCGACGCCGATTCAGGCGCTCAAGAAATGGCATACGGAAAAGCCCGAATTATTCGTGAAACGCGTATATAACCAAGCGGGTCTTGACAGATAGCGCCTTTTCCCTGCCGTTCTATCTGCTGGGCGCCGTTCAGGTCTTGCTGTTTTGCTTGGGCGCGTCCAGGGGTGTGCGCGAGGCGGCTTGGTATCGGGCGGCGACTGGGATGGCCTTGCTTGCCTTGCCCGCGCTGCTGGGCCTGGGTTTCTACTACGCCATCCAGCCGGTCGCGTAGATTCCCGCCGCGCACGTCAAACCGGCCGCTGCGAGCGGCCGGTGTCGTTTACGTCGTCTTGCCCGGCTCGATGCCGAGCAACTCTTCGATGTGCGCCAGCGAGCCGGCGTCTTTGACGACCGAACGCAGCCAGGTGTGCAAACTCTGCTCGCCGGCGTCGGCGGCCTTATCGGCGAAATAGGAGACTGGGCTGTGCGGCTCGGTGTCGCGGAAGAATTGCGCCACCAGCCGTAGTTGCTGCAGCGCCTGGGCGCGCGTGTGGATGGCGCCGGGCCGGCCGGGGCGGACTGCTGCGCCTCGTGTTGCGGCGCGGAAGCTGGCGCGGCCGCATCGACGCCGGCGCCGGCCGACATCGACACCGGTGCCGCGCCGATGGGCGCCGGCGCGGCCGGCAGCGTGCGCAGCATGTTTTGCAGCGCTTCGCGGGCGCCGGAAAAGCCCGGGCTGTCCATGCCCAGGCGGGCGTCGGCGGCCAGTTCCAGCGCCTTCAGGGCGTCGATGCAGAACAGCGTGTCCGCCGTCAGGGCGGCGTTGAATTGCGCCGAGCTGTTGCGTCGCGCCGCCTCCAGGTCGGCCAGTTTCAGGCCGCCCGGCGGCCGTGCGCCGTCGCTCAGGGTGGCCAGTTTACGGGCCGTCTCGAAGTCGATGCTGGAATAGGCGCTGTCGCGGCCCTCCGTCAGTGGCATGTCGCGCAACAGGGCCGGGACGCGGCCGAGTATCCAGCTCAGGTTGCCGATGCGCTGGTCGTGGTCCTCGCCCTCGGATTCGGGATACAGGCCCAAGTCCCAGAACTGCTCGCACAGGCCGGCCAGCAGTAGCAAGCCTTCGCCCAGGCCGCGCGTCTGCCATTGCTTGGCGCCGGCCTCGGTCAGCCAGACGGCCAGGCGCAGGTCCTTGCTGGTGTCCGTCAGCAGCGCGGCGCAGCGGCGCGCGACGAAGTCCCAGTCGGCCTCCTTGAGTTCGGTGACCCATTCGCCCTGGTCGAGCGAGGGGTCGTCGAAGCGGCGCGCCAGGCCGATGGCGTCCAGTTCGGGCGAAAAGGCCAGGTCGGCGCCGCTGGGCCGGGCGGCGCTGATCGGTTGTAAGAGTGCGTCTGCTGAAAACATGTTGACCTCGTGAAGTATGTGCGGGGGCGCGGCCTTACTGGGCCAGGCGGAATTCGATGCGGCGGTTGCGGGCGCGCCCCTCGGCCGTGTCGTTGCTGACCAGCGGTCGGTCCTGGCCCTGGCCCGAGGCCGTCAGCAGCTCGCCGTTGATGCCTTTCCCGGTCAGGTAGACCTTGACGGCCTCGGCGCGCGCCTTGCTCAGGTTTTGGTTGCTCAGGCGCAGGCCCTGGTTGTCGGTGTGGCCGATCAGTTCGACCTTGCGCTCCTTCAGCTTCAGCACCGCCGCGCCCATCTCGTCGAGGATGGCGCGGCCGGCCGGCGTCAGCGTCGCCTTGCCGCTGTCGAATTCGACGGTGCGGTTGGCCAGCGTGTTGTCGAGCACGTTTTGCTCAGCGGCGGCCACGCGCAGGCCGTTGTTGACGGTGTAGGTCGGGTTCAGGCTGGTGGCGACGTCGGCGGCGATCTTCTGCCGCACGGCTTCGTTGCCGACCTCGCCGCGCAGGCTGACGACGCTGCCGTCGATGTTCAACTGGCCGCGGCTGATCTGTTTCAGGTTCGGCGTCAGCAGTTTCTGCACGTAGGCGCTCCAGTTGGCCGGCAGGGCCACCTGGCCGACGGCGATCTGGTCGACGACCTTGTCGGCGCCGTACAGTTCGCGCAGGCGGGCCAGCACGCTGGCCTTGCTCGCTTCGTCGGGCACGGTGCCGCTGACGAGCACCTGGCCCGGTTGCGGCGTCGCCGTCGGCGGCACCGTGGTCTGCGCCGGCGCGGCGGACGCGGCCAGGCACAGGCTGAGGAGGAGGGCGGTGCGGGTGTGGCGCATGGTCAGGTTCCGAGAAACGCCGCACGAAGCGAATCGTGGGCTGATTTGAGTGAAAGGTTCGCTTGGGCCAGGTAGCTGGAGAGTTTCTTGACCGCGTGGTCGTTGTCGATCTGTTCCTCGACCCAGGCCAGCTCGTCGAAGCTGATGTGGTGCTCGAGGCCGGCGCGCGCGTCCATGATGGCGTGCAGGGTTTGCGCCGAGGCGCCGGAGAAGCCCAGCACCAGCGCGTCGCGCCCGCCGATGCGGGTGATGAACAGGGCCAGTTCGAAGTCGGCGCGGGCCAGGAAGGGCGCGATCAGGTGCATCCAGAACGCCGCGACGAGGTTGCGGTACAAAGGGTCGGCCGGCAGCGGCAGCAGCAGGCTTTTTTCCAGCCGGCTGGAGGCGCTGGCCAGCACCGGTTGCAGCAGCAGGCCCAAGGCCAGCAGCACCTGGCGCACCGAGCCGCCGAAGCCGCTCTGCGCCAGCAGCGCGTCGAGCGCGCCTATGGTCTGCATGTCCATGAAGTCGGTGAAGGCGGCCTCGTAGGCGGCCGAGGCCAGGTCGAGCTCGATGACGGCGCCGGCCGCCGCCTGCAGCGGCGCGGCCGGGTCGGCGGCCGCCAGCACGCCGGCGCTGAGGCTTTCCAGGCGGTTCCACAGGCGCGCCAGGGCCAGCGGGCTGTTGCGCACGAACAGGGCCGGCTCGGGCACGTCTATCGTGCTCATCATCAGGAAGGGAAAGCGCCGCGAGGACTGGTCGCTGCTGGCCGTGATGTGGCCGGCGATGGCGCGCCCGCGGCGCGGCCCGATGAAGGCGAAGCGCAGCGGCGGCAATGCGTCGTAGGCCAGTTTCCAGCGCGCGTCGGCGCTGAGCAGGTCCATCGCCTGGGCCAGCCAGTCGTCGAGCACCTTCAGCAGGGCCGGATTGTCGCTGGCCTTGACGAAGTCGGCGCGGCCGGGGATCTTGCCGAAGTAGCCCACGGCGGTCGGGGTGGCGCGGCTCATGGCGCGGCCTTGGCCAGCGCCGGCACCGGCGCCGCGACTGGGGGCGCGGCGGCCGGGGCGGCGGCGGGGACGGGCGTGCCGCCGCCGACGATGCTCTCCGGCAGCTTCATGCGGCGGAAGCCCTGCCCGCCGGTGGCCGGCGCGGCGGCCGGCGCGGCCGAGGGGATGATTTTCAGGTTGGCCATGACGGTGACGCCGCTGTTCTCCCAGCTGAGTTCGAAGACGCCGTTGTCCTTGCGCTTGCGCTTGGCCGCGTCGATCATTTTCTTCAGGCCGAAGTGGCCCGGTTCGTTGAGCAGCGTCACCGTGCGGCCCTCGGGGGTGATGGCGGTGATGCGCGAACCGGGCACGCCCTGCGGGTTAGGCCAGGCCATGTGCACCCATGGCTGGGCCTGGCCGCGCCAGCGCAGCGCCTGGCCGTCGATCTCGATCGTGTATTCGGTGGCGCCCTGCGCCGTCAGCGCCTGCAGGTCGAACATGGTTTGCGATTCGGTGGCCGCGGCCGCGGCCGCCACGCCGCCGGCGCTGAGCGGGGCGACCCAGCCGGGGAAGCTGGTCAGCACCGGCGGGGCGATGCCGATGCCCATGCCGGCCCAGGTCTTGGCGCTGAGCGCGTCGCCGCGGCGCACCACCAGCGGGCCGATGGTGGTGTTGAAGAATTTCGCCACCACGCCTTCGGGCCCGAAGACCTGGCCGATTTCGGCGTTGCTGGCCTCGACCTTCGATTCGGCCGTGAACGGGTACTTCAGGGCCAGGGTTTTCTGGAACGGCTCCAGCACTTGGGCGGCCCAGACCTTGTTGATTTCGGTCTCGGTCGGCTTGACGATGACGGCGAAGGTTTGCATCAAAGGGCGCACCAGCAGCGGCCGGATGGCTTGCTTTTGTTGGTCGCTCATGCCGGTGAGCATCTGCTCGTCGACGTATTTGAGCGCGTCGGCCAGCTCGGAGCCGGCGCCGTCCAGGGTCTGCTGCATGAATTGCTTGGCGCCGGGGCCGGTGTCGCCCTGGTTCTTGATCTGGTTGAAGCGGGCGCGCAGTTTCGACAGCGCATCCATGTAGCCGCGGATCAGGGTGGCGTCCTTGTCCTTGGCGACGACCAGCCGGGCGACGCCGGAGAATTCGCGTCCGACCGGACCCATGGGCGTGGCGCTCGGCGCGGCCGGGGTGCCGCCCAGCGAGACGTTGAGCTGCGGCGGTTTCTGGCGCAGGATGGTTTCCTTGAACCAGCCCAGCATGCCGCGCTGGGCCTTCTGCAGGCCGGCGTTGAACATCGTCGGGTTGTCCCACGAGGTTTCCGCGTAGACGGTGTTGATCAACTTGTCGATCGGCGAGGTTTGCGGGTCGCCGAGACGGTTCATGGCGGCGGCCGCGCTGTCGAAGTCGCCCAGGTCCTTGATGGTGACCCCGGCGATGAATTTGCGCCATTCCTGGGCGTAATCGTTCTTGTACAGCTCGACGAGGGCCTTCTGGATCTGCTCCGGACTGCCTTCCAGCGTCAAGTCATCCTTCGACGAGGTCTTCAGCACCCAGTCTGCGCTTTGCAGCTCGCGGCTGGCGGCCTCTTTGAAGGCGTCCTGGACGAACTTCTCCCACGCCTCGCGGGTGAAGGTGCCGGCGATGGCGTAACTGCCCAGCACCAGTTCCTTGTCCTGCTCGCCGACGATGCGCGCCACCGTCATGGACGGGAAGCGCGTCGCCGCGCGCGCCTTGACGTCGGCGTACACGCGTTCGCGCGCCGGCAAACCGCGCACCACGCGGCGCAGGCTGTCGCGCGACTGGTCGACCAGGGCCAGCTTGTTCTCGATCAGCGGCCAGGACGGATCGTTGATCTGCGTCAGATAGAAGGAGATCATGCGCTCGGCGCTGCGGATCATCTGTTCGCGCGGCATGGTGCCGCGGTTGCTGTCGAGCCAGACGCGCCAGAAGCGGGTCAGTTGATCGTTCAGGTGGCTGGCCTCGGCGCGCGATTTGTCGCTCAGCATCAAGTAGGTTTTCAGCGCGTTGTAGGCGTCCTCGACGTTGGCCGGCGAGGCGTCCTTGAATTGCTGCGCGCCGGCGTGCACGGCGGCGGCCGGCGCGGCGGCGGCCACGGCGGCGCTGCCCGCAACGGCAGGCGCAACACCGGCCGCGGCGCCCGGCGCGGCCACGGCGGGCGCCGCGACGCTGGTGCTGACGGCGCCCGACTGCGGCGGCTTGGACATGGGCTCGAGCTTGTCGGCGCCGCTGTTGACTTCGGCGAGGAAGGCTTCCAGCGACTGTCCGACCGGTTTCAGCATCACCTGCTTGACGCCGGCGAAGTATTCCTCGCGCAATTTGCGCTCCAGCAGCTCGCCCTGGTACAGGCCCAAGCCCAGCGACAGGGGCCGGCTGTTGCGGTACTGCTCAAGCTGCTCAATGCGGTCCTGCATGATTTCCAGCGCTTCGAAGCGCGATTGCAGGTCGAGGCGTTTTTCCTGCAGCTTGACGGCCTGGTCGAGGTCGGCCTGGACATTGGCGACCAGTTGCCGGTTGCCCATGTAGGACCAGCTCCAGCCGCCCAGGGCCAGGCCGACCAGGGCCGTGGCGGCGAAGAAGGTGGCGTAGCGCATGCGCGTGGCGCGCGGGCTGGCGTACTGGGCGACCAGGTCCTTGTCGGCGAAGATCACCGTGCGGAACAGGTTCAGCAGGAAATAGCCGTGCTGCTCGGGCACAGCGGTCTGCGCCTGCGGCTGCAACTGCAATTCGAAACGCTGGGCCACGCGCTCCGACGAGGCCGACACGGATTGGCCCTCCTGCAGCGCGCTGGTGAAGTAGAAACCGCGGAAGACGGGCTTGAACTGGAAGGGGTTTTCCTCGAACAGGGTGGCGATGAAGGCGCGCAGCGGGCCCTTGATCGAGGAAAATTCCAGCGGGAAGGTGAAGACGCCGGGCGGCATGCGCTCGCGCCACTGCAGGGCCATGCTGGCCAGGCTGAGTTCCTTCAGGCCGTCGTAGAGCTCGTCGAAGCGCTGGTCGAACTGGGCCAGCACGTCTTGCTTGGAATTGCCCTGGTGGTAGGGCAGGGTGGCGCCCCACACCTTGTCGCGCTCGCCGCGTTCGGCGTCCTGGAAGAACTCGCTGAAGCCGGTGATCAGATCGGCCTTGGTGAAGACCACGTAGACGGGCGCGTGCACGGCCAGGCGCTCGGTCAGCTCCTGGACGCGCTGGCGCAGGTTCTTCGCCAGGTTGATGGCGAACTCGGGACGGTTGCCGGTCAGCTCGGCGACGCTGACGGCGATGATGATGCCGTTGATCGGCGCCTTCTTGCGGTTTTTCTTGAGCAGGTCGAGGAAGCCGAACCATTCGACGCGGTCCTCGTCGTTGACCGAATAACGCCCGGCGGTGTCGAGCAGGATGCCGTCGGTGGTGAAGAACCAGTCGCAATTGCGGGTGCCGCCTATGCCCTGGACGATTTTGCTGTCGGCGAAGGGGAATTGCAGGCCGGAGCTGGCGATGGCCGTGCTCTTGCCGGCCGCCGGGTTGCCGATCACCATATACCAGGGCAGCTCATAGAGCGCGGCCTCGCCGGACGTCTCGCCCAGTTTCGAGGTCTTGATGGTGGTGATGGCTTCGAGCATGCGCTGGCGGATCAGTTCCGTTTCCTGGCGCTGCGCCGGATCGGCTTTCGGCGCCGTCTTGGCGGTTTGCTGTTCCAGCATGTCGCCGAACTGCGCCGCCTGGCGGGCGCGCCGGCGCCGCCGCACATACCAGAGCAGGGCGGCGGCCAGCAGCACCGCGCCGAGCACCGCGAAGGCCCAGATGAAGGGGATCTCCAGCAGCGCGGCGCTGAGCAGCAGCAGGGCGGCGAAGGCGATGGCGCCGATCACCATCAGGATGGAACGTTGGGTGAGGAAATGCCAGAATCGTTGCATCATCATAGGTCCTGCGCGAGCATAAGGTGGGTGGAATGGGGGTGGTCAGCGTTGCCGCGGCGGCGCGGATCGGTGGCGGCGGCCGGCGGCGCGCCTTTGCGGCGGGCGCGCATCATGGGCGTCGCCCCATGGCGGGCGCCGCCGCGGCGCCGCAAGCGGCGGAGTCGTCCGATCTGATGAATGCTGCTGCCATTGTTGCTCCTGTCTGTGCTCTATCGTTTCATCACGCCGGGCAGGCGCAATTCAGTGTGTCCGAAATCCATCATTTTCCAGTTGCCACCCCAGGTCATGCCGACCGACGCGGCCACCTCGCCGTACAGGCGGTAGCCGCGCATGGCCCAGGCATCCTTTTCCGAGATGACCAGCTTTCCGTCGCGCAAAAAGGCGCAATCGGCGGCCAGGCCGTATTGGTGCCAGCTCTGGAAGGCCGCCGCGTTCGTTACGTTCGAGCCCATGCCGGCCAGCATGTTCTGCCGTTCGGGACTGCGGTAACCTTCCAGTATCGCCATGTCGTAGCCGTGCTGTTCCTTCATGATCTTAAAGACCAGCAACAGACGCTGGGCGTAGGCCGGGTTCAGCAAATCCCAGTTGCGGCTGGCCGAGGCCAGCATGGGCCGCAATTGCGCCACTTCCTGCGTGGCGAAGACCAGCGGCGGCGGCGCGCTGGGCGGCACCAATTGCTCGCCCTGCAACAAATCCTTCACTTGACCGTTCATTTCCCGCACCGACACCTCATATCCGCCCAGCATGGTCTTGTTGCTGGCCATTAAGGCGAGCAGGGGCGGCAGGCAGATCACGGCCGCGCCGCCCAGGGCCAGCAGATAATGGCGGCGCAAAAAGCCGGCGATGCCGCGCAGCGAAGTCGACGAGGATTGCCGCAGCGCCGCCACGCCGTCGTTGCCGCGCCGCGCAATGGCGCCGGCGCGGCGGCTCAGGCGGCTTTCCACCTTCGCCAGCAAGTCCAGCGCCGTGTCCCGGCCGGCCGGAAACAGCACCAGCCAGCTGATCAGGCAGGCCAAAAAGAAATACAGCGCGACCACCAGTAAAAACACGCGGACCTCGGGAAAACGTTAATCGGCATCGCGCAAGGCGGACGGCGCATACGGATTATATTGCTGAGGAGTATATCTTACTAGTCTGATAATGAGACTTGCATATGTTTTCAATTGTGCGCGGGGTTCCGCACTATTGACGTTCTAACATGCGTCGCGTTTTTCTTGAATAGCGTAGAGTACGGCAACAATTACAAGGGATTTCCAATTTTGCAAGATTCTGACGACAAACCGCGCGGCGCGGGCCGGCCCAGCCTATTGACGGCGGCCCAGCAGGCCGAGGCCGACCGCAACCGTATTTTGAGCAATCTGGAGGGCGGTGCGGCGGCGCCGAAAGCGGCCCCGCGGCGCCCCGCCGTCCTGTGGGGCGGCTTGGGCGCGGGCGCGCTGGCGCTCATCGCCGGCGCCGCCTGGATGTACGACGGCGCGCCGCCCGAGGCGCGTCCGTCGTCGTCGCCGGTCGCGGTCGCGGTCACGCCAGTGCTCAGCGCAGCCGCGCCGGCAGCGACGCCGGCCGCCACCATCAACGACATCGGCGCGGCCCTAGAGGCGCCGCCGAAGCAGGAAAGCCTGAAGGACATGCTGAGCGCCGCGCCGCCCGCCAAGCCGGCGCGCGCCGTCGATGTATTGAACAAGGCGCTGGAATCGCCGCCGACGGCGCAGGAGCGGGCCGCCGCGAGCGCAGCGGCGGACCAGAAACTGGCGCAGGCGCGCATCGAGCGCAAACGCGCGGCCGCCGCGGTGAAAGCCCGCGCGCACGAGAAGAAACTAGCCCAGGAACACGCGAAACTGAGCAAGGAACAGGCCAAGGCCAAGGCGAAAGCGGCGGCGACCGCCAAAGCCGGCGCGCGCGTCAAGAAGAAAGTCGACAACGACAGCGATGTCACGCTGCTGGCGGCGCTGGTGGCGCACGCCCAGGAGCATCCAGAACCGGCCCGCAAGCCCGGCGGCGAAGCGCAAATCAAGCAATGTGTGCAAGCTGGCAAGGGCGACGCCGAATCCTGCCGGACCCGCGTCTGCGGCGGGCGCGGCGCCAGCGACGCCGCCTGCAAGACGGCGCCGCGCTGACCTTCCCGTAACCGTTGTGGCACGGCGCGCGACCCTTGCGGGGCGCGCGCTTGCCGGCGTCCGCGAGCCGATTCAAGCGGCGCGCGCCGGTCTTTGTGCAACTGCTTGCACTAAAGCGGCGAGTCTTTTACAATTGTGCAACCAGTTGCATAACAGGAGACTCCGCATGACCCCATACCCGCACTTATTGGCACCCCTCGACCTGGGTTTCACCAGCCTGAAAAACCGCGTCATCATGGGCTCGATGCACGTCGGCCTGGAAGAGGTCGAGAACGGCTTCGCCCGCATGGCCGCGTTCTACGCCGAACGCGCGCGCGGCGGCGTCGGCCTGATCGTCACCGGCGGCATCTCGCCCAATGAACGGGGCCGGCCGATGCGCGGCGGCGCCATGCTGCACACCGAGGCGGAGGCCGAGCACCACCGCGCCATCACCGTCGCCGTGCACGCCGAGGGCGGCAAGATCGCCATGCAGATCCTGCACTTCGGCCGCTACGCCTACCACCCGGCCTCGGTCGCGCCGAGCGCCATCCAGGCGCCGATCAATCCCTTCCAGCCGCACGCCCTGAGCGGCGAGGAGGTCGAGGAAACCATCGCCGACTTCGTCCACTGCGCCGCGCTGGCCCAGCACGCCGGTTACGACGGCGTCGAAATCATGGGCTCGGAAGGCTATCTGATCAACGAATTCGTCGCCGCCCGCACCAACCAGCGCGACGATTGCTGGGGCGGGTGCTACGAGAACCGCATCCGCTTCCCGCTCGAGATCATCCGCCGCACGCGCGAACGGGTGGGCGCGAACTTCATCATCATCTACCGCCTGTCGATGCTCGACCTGGTCGAAGGCGGCTCGACCCAGGAGGAAGTGATCCAGCTGGCGCAAGCCGTCGAAGCGGCCGGCGCGACCATCATCAGCACCGGCATCGGCTGGCACGAGGCGCGCATTCCGACCATCGCCACCAAGGTGCCGCGCGGCGCCTACGCCTGGGTCACGCAGCAATTGAAGGGCAAGGTGTCGATACCGCTGGTGGCGACGAACCGCATCAACACACCGGAACTGGCCGAGCAATTGCTGGCCGACGGCTTCTGCGACATCGTCTCGATGGCGCGCCCCTTCCTGGCCGACCCGCTCTTCGTGCGCAAGGCCGAACAGGGCCGCGCCGACGAGATCAACACCTGCATCGGCTGCAACCAGGCCTGCCTGGACCACACCTTCGGCGGAAAAATCACCTCCTGCCTGGTCAATCCGCGCGCCTGCCATGAAACCGAACTCAATCTGCTGCCGGCCGAGAAGCCGAAGCGCCTGGCCGTGGTCGGCGCCGGGCCGGCCGGCCTGAGCTTCGCCGTCGCCGCCGCCGAGCGCGGCCACGCGGTGACGCTGTTCGAATCAAGCGCCGCGATCGGCGGCCAGTTCAACATCGCCAAGACGGTGCCGGGCAAGGAAGAGTTCAACGAAACGCTGCGCTACTTCGGCCGCCAGATCGAACTGCGGGGCATCGAGCTGGTGCTCAACAAGCGCGTCGGCGCCGACGAGTTGCGCGCGGGCGGCTTCGACGAGATCGTGCTGGCCACCGGCGTCGTGCCGCGCCGCCCCGATATCGAGGGTGCCGACCATGCGAAGGCGCTGGGCTACCTGGACGTGCTGCGCGACGGCCGGCCGGTCGGCAAGACGGTGGCGGTGATCGGCGCCGGCGGCATCGGCTTCGACGTGGCCGAATACCTGACCCACGTCGGCGCCAGCGCCAGCGTCGATGCCGCCAAGTTCTACGCCGAATGGGGCATAGACCGGCGCTACCGCGAGGCGGGCGGCATCCAGCCGCCGCGCGTCGAGGCGCCGGCGCGCCAGGTCCACCTCCTGCAGCGCAAGACCAGCAAGGTCGGCGACCAGTTGGGCAAGACCACCGGCTGGATCCACCGCGCCTCGCTGAAGGCGCACGGCGTGTCGATGACGCCGGGCGTGACCTACCGCAAGATCGACGACGCCGGCCTGCACATCAGCGTGGACGGCCGGGACAGCGTGCTGGCGGTCGACAACGTCGTGCTGTGCGCCGGACAGGAGCCGCTGCGCGAACTGTACGCCGGCCTGCAGGCGGCCGGCTGCGTGGTGCACCTGATCGGCGGCGCCGACGTGGCCGCCGAGCTGGACGCCAAGCGCGCCATCAACCAGGGCGTGCGCCTGGCCGCCGTCATCTGAGGCCGGCGGGCCGG
>JANXSQ010000081.1 GCA_025356595.1 Janthinobacterium sp.
CACATTTATCGACTGTTAATTGTTAAAGAACTTGTTCTGTAGTGCCTTCCGCGTTTCCGACAAAGCGTTGTGTTTGTCAGCAGCAGAGAAGGAAGAGTATGCAGCGTTTCGCTTGTTTCGTCAACCCCCTGATTTTCCTGCAGCGCCGTTTCCGGCACTCCCCGTTGTCCTGCAACTACTTGATTTCGCTACCGTTTCAGCGGGGAGGCGAACTATATCAAAGACCGTCGAACTTTGGCAAGCGTTTTTCCAGGAAGGCGTGCATACCCTCTTTTTGCGCCGGCGTGCCGAAGGCCGCGTGGAACAGGCGGCGCTCATATGCGACACCTTCCGTCAGCGTCGTTTCGAAGGCGCGGTTGACGCTATCCTTGATCATCATCGCCACCGAAGTCGGCATCGCGGCGATGATCGCGGCGGCCGCCAGCGCCTCTTCCATCAGCTTGTCAGCCGGGACAACGCGCGATACCAAGCCGTTGCGCTCCGCTTCGGCCGCGTCGATGGTGCGCGCCGTCAACAGCAGATCCATAGCCTTCGCCTTGCCGATGGCGCGCGGCAGGCGCTGCGTGCCGCCGGCGCCCGGAGTGACGCCGACCTTGATTTCCGGCTGGCCGAACTTGGCGTTGTCGGCGGCGATGATGAAGTCGCACATCATGGCCAGTTCGCAGCCGCCGCCCAGCGCGTAACCGGCGACGGCGCCGATGACGGGCTTGCGCACGCGCAGGATGTGCTCCCAGTTGCGCGTGATGTAGTTGTCTTTATACGTGTCCGGATAGCTGTAGTCGGCCATCGCCGCGATGTCGGCGCCCGCCGCGAAGGCTTTTTCGCTGCCGGTCAACACGATGCAGCCAATGCCTGCGTCGGCGTCGAACTGATACAGGGCCTCGCCCAGTTCATTCATCATGCGTTCGTTCAGCGCATTCAAGGCTTTCGGACGGTTCAGGCGAATCAGCGCTACCTTGTCGTGGATTTCAACAATCAGATCTTCATATTGCATCAGGCTCTCCTATGGGTGGAACACGGTAGCGGCGATTGTAGCGTTTATCCCTTAGGGGCAGCGCGTCGCCACTGTTATTATTTGACGCTGGCGCCACCCTCTTATATTGAGTCCTTTATTCTTGCCACTTTCCGCCAATACTGCAGCCAGAAGGTCGGCGCCGACCCGCTGCTCAGCAGCAGCGACTTCCGCCGCTTCTGGCTCAGCAGCGCGCTGAGCAGTTTCGGTTCGCAAATCTCCACCCTCGGTCTGCCGCTGTGCGCGGTGCTCCTGCTGCATGCGACGCCGGCGCAAATGGGCCTGCTGGTGGCTTTGCAAGCGCTGCCCTTCGCCCTGCTGAGCCTGCCGGTCGGCGTGTTACTCGACCGCAAGCGCAAGCTGCCCATTATTCTGTGCAGCAAGCTGCTGTCCGGCCTCGCGCTGGCCAGTATCGCCGTCGCGTACTGGTGCGACGCGCTGTCCATGCCCTGGTTATATCTCGTGGGATTCTTGATCGGCACCAATTTTGTGCTGGGCGGCGGCGCCGAGCAGGTGTTTTTGATCCATTTGGTGGGACGCGACGGGCAAATCGACGCCCAGGCGAAGTTCGGCGTCACCGAATCGGCCTCGCGCCTGATCGGCCCCGGCATCGCCGGCATGCTGGTGCAAGCGCTGAGCGCGCCGGTGGCGATGCTGGCGACCGCCGCAGCCTTCCTCGTCTCGCTGCTGAATCTGCGCGGGATGCGCACGGTCGAGCCGCAGCCCAGCCCATCGGGCAAGCATCCCTTGCATGACATCCGCGATGGCCTGGCCTTCGTCTGGCGCCAATCGCTGCTGCGCACCCTGGCGTGGAGCGCCGGCGTCTGGCACTTGTTGTATTACGCCAGCGCGTCGCTGTCCATCCTGTTCGCCACCCGCGAACTGGGCATGACGCCAGGCTTGCTGGGCGCGGTGCAGACGCTGGGCGGGGTGGGCGTGCTCGTCAGCTCGCAGATGGTCCGGCCGCTCACGCGCCGCTATGGCTCCGGCGCGACCATGCTGCTGGGCATGAGCTCGACGACGCTGACCTTTGTGCTGACGCCGCTCATTCCGGCCGCGCTCTTCCACAGCCCGCTGGCCAGCGCCATTGCCTACGGCCTGCTGGTGTTCTTTTTCGACTGCGGCGTGACGCTGTTTTTCATCCCCTACATGTCGATGCGGCAAAAGGCCACGCCCGACGCCTTCCTGGGCCGGATGATCTCGACCATGCGCTTCCTGACGGTGGCGACGGCGCCGCTGGGCGCGCTGGGCGCCGGCGCGCTGGCCGAGCACTTCGGCGTGCGCGCCGGACTGGCCTGCATCGCCGCCGGTTCGCTGACCTTGACGCTGGCGATGGTGTTCGCCACGCCGCTGCGTGGCGTGCGCGCCTGAACGGCCGAAGCCGCCTACACTGGCTTCAGCGCCCGAAGCAGACGGATTCCGGAGATCTTGATGTACATCAAGGTTTTTGGCGGCCCGAATCCATAAGCTGGTGCCTATACATTAACCGGAGAATGCCATGTTCAAAACGATACTGCTGCCCACCGACGGTTCGCCGCTGTCACAAAAAGCGACCGCGACCGCGATCCAGTTCGCCCAGCTGAACCAGGCGAAAATCATCGGCATCTGCGTCGTGCAACCCTTCCCGTTCGCGCCGATGAGCGACGGCGGCATCGTCCTCGACGCCGCCCTGTACGAGCGGCAGATGCAGGAGGCGGCGCAAAGCACTATCGACAAGATCAGCGTCGCCGCGCGCGAGGCCAACGTGCCCTTCGAGGGCGTCGTGGCGTTGTCGGTCAGCCCGTACGAGGAAATCGTCGACACCGCCGCCAAGTACGGCTGCGACATCATTCTGATGGCCTCGCACGGGCGCACCGGCCTGAACAAACTGTTCCTCGGCAGCGAGACGCAAAAAGTGCTGGCGCACACGACCCTGCCGGTGATGGTCTTGCGCTAGACCGGGCAGGCCTCGGGCTCGCCGGGCGCAGCCGCCCCCCGCGCCCCGGTTTTTTAGGTCAGCGCACCGGCGCCGGCTTGGGCAGCAAGACCCAGACCATGCCGCTTTGCTTCATGCGCCCGGCGTTCTCCGACGCTTCCGCGCCGAAGCCGAAGAAGTAATCGACACGGATCGCGCCGCGGATGGCGCCGCCCGTGTCCTGCGCCATCACCAGGCGCTGCAGCGGAATGTCGCTGTTGGCCTGCGTCGTCGCGAGGAAAATCGGCGCGCCCAGCGGCAGGAACCTGGCGTCCACCGCCACCGAGCGCTGCGGCGTCAGCGCCACGCCCAGGGCGCCCTTCGGCCCCACCTTCGGATCCGCCAGGCGCTCCTCCTTGAAGAACACATAGCTGGGATTGGCGTTGAACAACTCCTGCTGGCGCGTCGGATGGCCGGCGATCCAGGCCTTGATGCCTTGCGCCGAGGCCTGCTCCAGCGTCAACTCGCCCTTGTCGACCAGATAGCGCCCGATCGACTTATACGGATGGCCATTCTGGTCCGCGTAGGCGACGCGCACGGTTTCCTGCGCGTCCGTCAGTTGCACCCGGCCCGAACCCTGCACCTGCAGGAAGAAGGCCTCGACCGGATCCTCCACCCACATCAATTCCTTGCCCGTCACCTCGGTGGCGCGTTCGATTTCGGCGCGGGTCGAATACGGCACCACCTTCTTGCCGACCAGGCGGCCGCGCAAACGCATGCCCTTCAGCTCGGGATAGACGCCGGCCAGCTCCACGCTGACCATATCCTCGGGCGTGCGGTACAGCGGCGTCTGATATGGGCCGCCGCGCTTGCGGGCGCCGTGCAGCATAGGCTCGTAATAACCCGTCACCAGGCCGCTGCTGGCGCCGTCGGCGGCGATGACCTGGTGCGGCACCAGGAAGCTCTCGAAGAACAGGCGGATGGCGCGCTCGTCGCCGGCCTTCACCTGGCGCGCGATGGTGCACGCCTCCTTCCAGTCGGGACGCTTGACCAGCACGGCGCAGGACGACAGGAAGGCCGGCCAGGCCGCGCGCACGTCATCCTTCTGCCAGCCGGGCAGGCTGGCGTAGCTGACGGGCAGGAATTGCGGCGCCGGCGCGGGCGCCACGGCGGCCGGCGCCGCGGCGGGCGCGGGT
>JANXSQ010000035.1 GCA_025356595.1 Janthinobacterium sp.
TGGCCGTCGCCCAGCGCGCCCGCAAGAAGCGGCGCGTGAACGCGATCCACGCGCGGATCGCCAACCGCAGGAACGATTTCCACCACAAACTCGCGGCGCGCATCGTGCGCGAGTTCGATTACATCGCGGTCGGCAACGTGAACGCCGCCGCGCTGGCAAAAACCGGCATGGCCAAGTCCGTTTTGGACGCCGGCTGGTCGTCCTTCCGCAACATGCTCAAATACAAGTCGATGGCGACAGGGGCGTGGTACGAGGAAGTCAACGAACGTTTTACCTCCCAAACCTGCTCGAATTGCGGCGCCTTGCCCGATTCGCGGCCGAAAGGTATCGCGGGCCTTGGAATAAGGGAATGGCAATGTGGCGCTTGCGCTTGTGTGCATGATCGTGACCAAAATGCCGCGTTGAATATTCTCCGTCGCGGACGTGCGACGCTAGTTGTAGGAATCCCTGCCCTTTAGGGCGGGGAGGACGTCAAGCCACGTCCTTGGTCTGCATCGGCGACTGGTCCAGCGCGGCGGCCAGCACCATTTCCTGCGTCAAATCCCGGTTGATAAAATCGCCGCGCAAGCGGCCCTCGCCCATCACCAGCACCCGGTCCGACACGCCCAGCACCTCGGCCAGCTCGGACGACACCATGATGATGGCCACGCCCTGCGCCGCCAGCTCCAGCATCAGCTTGTAGATTTCGTACTTGGCGCCGACGTCGACGCCGCGCGTCGGCTCATCCAAAATCAGCACGCGCGGCCGCGTCAGCAGCATCTTCGCCAGCACCGCCTTCTGCTGGTTGCCGCCGGACAGGCTGGTGATCGGCAGTTGCGGGCTGGCCGCCTTCAGCTCCAGCCGGGCGATCTGTTCGCGCACGGCGCGGCCCTCGGCGTTGGCGTCGATCCGGCCGCGGCGGGCAAAACCGTCCAGCACCGCCAGCGTGATGTTCTGGCCGACGTCCAGGTCCGGCACGATGCCGTGCTGCTTGCGGTCCTCCGGCACCAGCGCCAGGCCGGCGCGGATGGCTTTGAGCGGGGTGTCGGTCTCGATGCGCCGGCCGTCCAGCCAGACCTCGGCCGGGCAGCGCCCCGGATAGGCGCCGAACAGCGCCGACACCAGCTCGGTGCGCCCGGCCCCGACCAGCCCGGCCACGCCGAGGATCTCGCCGCGGCGCAGCGTGAACGAGACGTCGTCGACCCGTTTGCGCTGCGGGTTGTCGACGTCGTAACAGGTCACGTGGCGCGCCTCGAACAGCACCTCGCCCGGCGTGTGGTGGGCCGGCGGATACATCTGGCTCATCTCGCGCCCGACCATTTGCGCGATGATGCGTTCGACGTTCATGTCGCGCATCGGCGTGGTGGCGATGTGCCGGCCGTCGCGGATCACCACCACGGTGTCGCAGATGGCGGCCACCTCGTCGAGCTTGTGCGAGATGTAGATGCAGGTGACGCCCTTGGCCTTCAGCGTCTTGAGGATGTCGAGCAGCACCGCGATTTCGGACGCCGTCAGCGACGACGAGGGCTCGTCGAGGATCAGCAATTTCGCGTCCTTGTTGAGCGCCTTGGCGATCTCCACCAGTTGCTGGTGGCCGCCGCCGTAATTCATCACCGGCAGCGCCACGTTCATCCCGGGGATCTTCAGCTCGCGCAGCAGTTCGTCGGCGCGGCGGTACATGGCCGGATAGTTCATGCGCCCGCCGGGCAGGGTCAGCTCGCGGCCCATGAAGATGTTCTCGGCCACCGACAACTGCGGCACCAGCATCAGCTCCTGGTGGATGATGACGATGCCGGCGGCCTCGGTGTCGCGGATCGACTGCGCGCGCAGCGGCCGGCCGCGCCACAGGATCTCGCCGTCCCAGCTGCCGTGCGGATAGACGCCGGACAGCACCTTCATCAGGGTCGACTTGCCGGCGCCGTTCTCGCCGCACAGGCCGATGCACTCGCCGGGCCGCACCTTGATGTCGATACCGTTGAGCGCGCGGACACCGCCGAACTGCTTGACGATGCCCCTCATTTCGAGCAAATAATCGGACATGCTGACTCTCGTTGGAAAACGTGGATGCCGCGCCTTGCCGGCCTGGCCGCAGCGTGTCACCGCGACGGGCCAGGCCGGCCCGTGCGGCCGGAGCGCGGGTTTTTCGCGCAACCGCCGGTGCCCTGGCCCGCGGCCCGGCTTGGCCGGGGGCGCAAGCCGGGCAGCCGCGGCGCCGACCGCCGCTCGCTTACTGCGCGCTGATCTGCGCCTTGGTGTAGAAGCCGTCGTCGACCAGCACGTTGATGTTGGCCTTGGTCAGCGGGGTCGGCTTGAGCAGCACGGTGCTGACCTGCTTCAGGCCGTTGTCGTAGCTCGAGTTGTAGCCGGGTTTTTCGCTGCGCGCCAGTTGCACCGCCAGCTTGGCCGCCTCCGAGGCGATGGTTTTCAGCGGCTTGTACACCGTCATCGCCTGGGTCCCGGCGATGACGCGCCTGACCGCCGCCAGGTCGGCGTCCTGGCCCGACACCGGCACCTTGCCGCTGAGCTTTTGCGCCGCCAGCGCCTGGATCGCGCCGCCGGCGGTGCCGTCGTTCGAGGCGACGATGGCGTCGATCTTGTTGTTGTTCGCCGTCAGCGCGTTCTCGACGATGGACAGCGCCTCCGAGGCGCTCCAGTCCTTGACCCACTGCTGGCCGACGATCCTGATGTCGCCGCGCTCGATGAAGGGCTTGAGCACCTTCATCTGGCCCTCGCGCAGCATCTTGGCGTTGTTGTCGGTCGGCGCGCCGCCCAGCAGGTAGTAATTGCCCTTCGGCTGCACGCGGGTCACGCCCTCGGCCTGCATCTCGCCGACCTTCTCGTTGTCGAAGGAGATGTAGGCGTCGATGTCGGCGTTCAGGATCAGGCGGTCGTACGACAGCACCTTGATGCCGGCCTTCTTCGCCTCCTTCACCGTGTTGTTCAGCACCGTGGCGTTGAACGGCACGATCACCAGCACGTCGACGCCGCGCGAGATCAGGTTCTCGATCTGCGAAATCTGGCGCTGCTCGCTGGCGTCGGCCGACTGCACGAATACCTTGGCGCCGAGCTTCTCGGCCGAGGCGACGAAGAAGTCGCGGTCGCGGGTCCAGCGCTCGACGCGCAGGTCGTCGATGGAAAAGCCGATCTTCGGGTTCTTGGCGTCGGCGCTGGCGGCGCCGCTGGCGCAGGCCATCAGGACGGTCATGGCGGACAGGACGGCGGTGCTGAGGATCTTCTTCATTGCTGTGTCTCCTAGAGGATTTTTTTTTAACTACGGATACGACGGGTGAGGCTATAAATACTCGGGGGAGGTGCCCCTTAATGGTTGTGGCGCGGCAGCGTCTGCCCGACCGCGCGGTACGGCAAGGCCAGCTCCAGGCAGGCGCCGCTTTCCAGCTGGCCGACGGTGGCGCGGTACAACTCCTGCCACGGCGTCTGGCTGGGCGTCACCGGCGGCGGCGGCGCGCGGCGGCGCCGCGCCAGCTCGGCGGCGTCGACCAGCATGTCGCAGCGGCCAAGGTTCAGGTCGATGCGGATGGTGTCGCCGCTGCGCAGGTAGGCCAGGCCGCCGCCGGCCGCGCTTTCCGGCGACGCGTTCAGGATCGACGGGCTGTCCGAGGTGCCCGACTGGCGGCCGTCGCCCAGGGTCGGCAAATTCATCACCCCGCGCCTGAGCAGCGCGTCCGGCGGCTGCATGTTGACCACCTCGGCCGAGCCGGGCCAGCCGAGCGGGCCGGCGCCGCGCATCACCAGGATCGTGTTCTCGTCGATCGCCAGCGCCGGGTCGTTGATGCGGGCGTGGTAGTCGGCCGAGCCGTCGAACACCACCGCGCGCGCCTCGAACACGCCCTCGCTGCCGGGCGCGCTCAGGTAGCGCGCGCGGAACGCCGGCGAGATCACGCTGGTCTTCATGATGGCGAAGTCGAACAGGTTGCCGCTCAGCGCCAGGAAGCCGGCGCGCTCCTTCAGCGGCGCGCCATAGCGGCTGACCATCTCGCGGTCGCCGCTCTCGCACCCGGCCAGGTTCTCGGCCATGCTCAGCCCCGTCACCGTGGGACGCCCGGCGCGCAAGCGGCCCGCCTGCAGCAGCTCCCACATCACGGCCGGCACGCCGCCGGCGCGGTGGAAGCGCTCGCCCAGGTATTTGCCGGCCGGCTGCATGTTGAGGAGCAGCGGCACGTCGTAGCCGTACTCCATCCAGTCGTCCGAATGCAGCTCGACGCCGGCGTGGCGCGCCATCGCCATCAGGTGCGGCTGGGCGTTGGTCGAACCGCCGATGGCGGCGTTGACGACGATGGCGTCGAGGAAGGCGTCGCGCGTCAGGATGGCCGACGGGCGCAGGTCCAGGCGCGCCATCTCGACGATGCGGCGTCCGCTCTCGTAGGCGATCTGGCCGCGCTCGCGGTAGGGCGCGGGAATCGCCGCGCAGCCGGTCAGCGACATGCCCAGCGCCTCGGCCAGCGCGTTCATCGTCGAGGCCGTGCCCATGGTGTTGCAGTGGCCGGCCGACGGCGCCGACGCGGCGGCGATTTCCAGGAATCTGGCGCCGTCGATCTCGCCGGCGGCCAGCTGGCGCCGGCCCTTCCAGATCGCCGCGCCGGAGCCGACCAGCTCGCCGTCCATCCAGCCGTCCAGCATCGGCCCGCCGGACAGCACGATGGCCGGAATGTCGACCGTGGCGGCCGCCATCAGCTGCGCCGGCGTGGTCTTGTCGCAGCCGGTGGTGAGCACCACCGCATCGATCGGATAGCCGTGCAAAATCTCCACCAGGCCGAGGTAGCACAGGTTGCGGTCCAGCGCGGCGGTGGGGCGGCGGCAGTTCTCGAAAATCGGATGTAGCGGGAACTCCATCGGAATCCCGCCGGCGTCGCGGATGCCGTCGCGCACGCGCTTGGCCAGCTCCACATGGATGCGGTTGCACGGGCTGAGGTCGCTGCCGCTCTGGGCGATGCCGATGATCGGCCGGCCCGAACGCAGCTCCGCCGCCGTGACGCCGTGGTTCATGAAGCGCTCCAGGTACAGCGCCGTCAGGTCGATGTGGTCCGGGTTGTCGAACCAGTCCTGCGAGCGGTAGCGGCGCGCGGCCTTGTGGTCGCCGTCCATCACGCGCCGTACCAGCCGGCGTCGACGAAGTAATTCCGGCCGGTGCATCGGGCGGCGTTGTCGGAGGCCAGGAACAGCGCCAGCGCGGCGACGTCCTCCGGCTCGACGCGCTCCTGCAGGCACTGGCCGGCCAGGATCTGCAACTCGGCCTGCGGCGTGTGCCACAACTGCGTCTGGCGCGGCGTGCGCACCGCGCCGGGGATGATGCAGTTGACGCGGATGCGCCGCGCGCCGAGGTCGCGGGCCAGGCCGCGCGTCAGGCCCTCGATGCCGGCCTTGGCCGTCATGTACAGCGCCAGGTTGGCCTGCGCCAGGTGCCAGGAGATCGAGCCGAGGTTGAGGACCACGCCGCCGCCGGCTCGGTGCATGCCCGGCGCCACCGCCTGCGCGCAGAAGAACTGGTGGCGCAGGTTGACGGCCATGCGCTCGTCCCAGTAGGCCGGGGTGACGTCGGCGACCTGGTGGCGGTCGTCGTTGGCGGCGTTGTTGATGAGGATGTCGATCGCGCCGATGCTCTCCTCGATGGCGGCGAAGGTGGACCCCAGCTCGTCCAGGTCCATCAGGTTGCAGTGCCTGAAAACGGGCGGATAGGGCAGCGCGCCGAGGCACTTCGCCAGTTCCCGCGAGGCGGCGTCGGCGATGTCGAGGAAGACCACCTGGGCGCCCTGGCTGGCGAAGGCTTCGACGATGGCCGAACCGATACCGGTGCCGCCGCCGGTGATGACGACGCGCTTGTGCGCCAGGCTTGGATAGCTTGCGTAAATCATGGTGTCTCTCGTGTTTTGGGGTGGTTGATGCGCTTCGTTTGCGGGCCGATTGCGCGCGTAAGACCTGGGGTGTCAGCTTGCCGCGTCGTGGCTCGGATCAAGCGCGGTGGCTTCGCCGTATTCGGGCCCGGTCCCCGCGCCTTGCTGGAGCAGGCCGCGGCGCGCCAGGCTGGCGTACAGCGCACGCACGCCCAGCGTCCACGGCGCGATCGCGTCGCTACGCCGGACGTGGTTGACCAGCGCCCCCAGCGAGGCGGTGGCGATGGTGACGCGGTCGCCCAGGTGGTGGGTGAAGCCGGCGCCGGCGGCGTCGCGGTCCTTGATCGGCGAGAACATCGTGCCGAGGAAGAGCATGAAGCCGTCCGGGTATTGGTGGTGCTTGCCGCACGCCTGGCCGGCCAGGTCGAGCGGGTCGCGGCTGATCTCGCGCATGAAGCTGGCGCCGTCGAGGCGGAAGCCGTCGTCGGCGCCCTCGATGAGCAGCGTGACCTCGGCTGCGCGGATGGTGTCGAGCGTGAAGTCGGCGTCGAACAGGCGGATGAAGGGGCCGATGGCGCAGGAGCCGTTGTTGTCCTTGGCCTTGCCCAGCAGGAGCGCGCTGCGGCCCTCGATGTCGCGCAGGTTGACGTCGTTGCCGAGCGCCGCGCCCAGCGCGCGGCCGCGGCTGTCGAACGCCAGCACGATCTCCGGCTCGGGGTTGTTCCACTGCGAATCCGGGTGCAGGCCGACGTCGGCGCCGCAGCCGACGGCCGACATCGGCTGCGACTTGGTGAACACTTCGGCGTCGGCGCCGATGCCGACCTCCATGTACTGCGACCAGGCGCCGCGGCGGATCAATTCCCGTTTCAGCTGCGCCGCGGCGGACGAGCCGGGCCGCAGCGCCGACAGGTCGCCGCCGAGCGTCTCTTGCAGCGCGCCGCGCAGCGCGGTGGCGCGGCTGGCGTCGCCGCCGGCCTGCTCCTCGATCACCCGTTCGAGCAGGCTGACGGCGAAGGTGACGCCGCAGGCCTTGATCGCCTGCAGGTCGCACGGCGCCAGCAGCAGCGGCGCGCCGGCCGGCGCTTCGGCCAGCAGCGCGTTGTCGAGCAGCGCCAGCACCGAACCGAGCGACTCGCCGGGGGCCTGGCGCGCCAGCGCGAGCGGGTCGGCGCTGTCGAGCAGATCGGCCACGGTCGGCGCCGCCGCCGTGATGTCGAACACCTCGCCGCCGCGCACCGCCACCACGCAGGGGCCGTTGACGGGGGCGCCGCGCCAGACCCGGCCTATCAGGACCGCGTGGTGCGAATCGGCGGGTAACAAGGAGGCGGCGGCAATGGCGTGCATAGACTTTCCCATGTGTGGATGAAGCTGGTTGAATGATCGGACCGGGACGATTCTGCGCGCAGCGGAGGGGCGCCGCAATTATGAAAATCACCAATCCGGCTCATGATTCTTGCGGGCGAAAAAAGACCGGGGACGGGCAAGAAAATGGAGGATGTGGGGGTGGGAAGCGTCGCGAGAATACGCGGAAAACCCAGCGGCAAAGAAGCAGGGCCGGACCTTCGGGACACGCGGTCCCGGTCCGACCCCAGCTTTTGCGACTGGTTTCGATTTTGCCAAGCCAAGGGCAGGTGCCGGGGCCGGAGCGAGACGCGGTCCCCCTCCGCCCCCGGATGTGCGCCCCTGGTCCTTACTGCATCAGAACCAGGCTTCGACCTGCAGGCCGAAGGAGGTGCCGTTGGTCGAACCGCCGAACACGCCGCTCGACGACAGGGCGCCGGCGGTCGCTTTCGGATCCTTCGCCAACGCCGCCTGGTAGCTCAGGTCGGCAGCCTGT
>JANXSQ010000068.1 GCA_025356595.1 Janthinobacterium sp.
TAAAATTATCATAATCCGATTGTAAGGCCAGGCGCCGCCCCTGCGTTAACAACAACTCCGGGGTCAGGTCTACAAATGGCGGTTTTTAGCTCGCCATTTTGCGTAGTAGAAATAAAACCGACAGATCGAGACCTGACCCCAAGGTTGTAGCGTTGGTGTGGATTAATGGCGGAAATGGCGGGTGCCGGTGTAGAGCATGACGACGCCGCGCTCGTCGGCCGCGTCGATCACTTCCTGGTCGCGCATCGAGCCGCCCGGCTGAATGACGCAGTTGGCGCCCGCGTCGACGACGACGTCGAGGCCGTCACGGAAGGGGAAGAAGGCGTCCGAGGCGACCACCGAGCCGATCAGCGACAGGCCGGCGTTTTGCGCCTTGATGGAGGCGATGCGCGCCGAGTCGATGCGGCTCATCTGGCCGGCGCCCACGCCCAGGGTCATGTTGTTGCCGCAGAAGACGATCGCGTTCGACTTGACGAACTTGGCGACGCGCCAGGCGAACATCAGGTCTTGCAACTGCTGTTGCGTCGGTTGCAGCTTGCTCACCACTTTCAGGTCGCCCAGCATGACGTTCTTGGCGTCCGGCGATTGCACCAGCAGGCCGCCGCCGACGCGCTTGAAGTCCATGCTGTTGAGGCCCTTGCCCAGGGCGATCTCCAGCACGCGCACGTTTTGCTTGCTCGAGAGGATCTGTTTCGCTTCGGCCGAGAACGAGGGGGCGATCAGCACTTCGACGAAGAGCTTGGCGATCTGTTCGGCCGTTGCGCCGTCGACTTCGGTGTTGAAGGCGATGATGCCGCCGAAGGCCGAGGTCGGGTCGGTCTGCAGCGCGCGCGCGTAGGCGTCGGCGGCGTCCGCGCCCAGGGCCACGCCGCATGGATTGGCGTGCTTGACGATGACGCAGGCGGCGCTCTGCTCGAAGCCGCCCAGGCTCTTCACGCATTCCCAGGCCGCGTCGGCGTCGGCGATGTTGTTGTACGACAGTTCCTTGCCCTGCAACTGGCGGTAGTTGGCCAGCGCGCCTTCGGCGACCTGCAGGTCGCGGTAGAAGGCGGCGCTCTGGTGCGGGTTTTCGCCGTAGCGCATGTCCTGCACTTTTTCGAAGGCCATGTTCAGGGTCTGCGGATAGGCGCCGCGGCTGGCGTGCTCCTTCGTCGGGCCCAGGCTGCTCAGGTAGTTGGTGATGGCGCCGTCGTACTGCGCCGTGTGGGCGTAGACCTTCTTGGCCAGCATGAATTTGGTGTCGTAGCTGACGACGCCGTCGGCGGCCTTGATTTCGGCCAGCACGGCGCTGTAGTCGAGCGGGTCGCAGATGACGACGACGTCCTTGTGGTTCTTGGCCGCCGAACGCAGCATGGTCGGGCCGCCGATGTCGATGTTCTCGATCGCGTCCTCCAGCGTGCAGCTGTCCTTCGCCACCGTCGCCTGGAAGGGATACAGGTTCACCACCACCATGTCGATGGTCGGCATGTCGTGTTCGACCAGCTTCGCCATGTGCTCGGGGAAGTCGCGGCGCGCCAGGATGCCGCCGTGCACTTTCGGGTGCAGGGTCTTGACGCGGCCGTCCAGCATCTCCGGGAAGCCGGTGTAGTCGGCCACTTCCGTCACCGGCACGCCGTTGTCGGCCAGCAGTTTGGCGGTGCCGCCGGTGGACAGGATGTTGACGCCGAGCGCGGACAGGGCGCGCGCGAAGTCGAGCACGCCGGTCTTGTCGGATACGGAGATGAGGGCTTGTTTGATCATGGCTGTGGCTAGGTGGTTGAGTGTTGGGTGGATCGGTGCGCAGGGACGCGCGGCGCGCGCCCGCTCGGCGCCGCCGGCCGCGTTGCCGCGCCTTACAGCAGGCCGTGCTCTTGCAGCTTCTTGCGCAAGGTGTTGCGATTGATGCCCAGCATCTGCGCGGCGTGCGACTGGTTGCCGTCGGCGCGCGTCATGACGACTTCGAGGATCGGTTTTTCCACGGTCAGCACGACCATGTCGTAGATGTTCGACGCTTGCTGCTCGCCCAGGTCGTTGAAGTACTCTTCAAGACTCTTTTGGACGACTTCCTGGATACTTTCTTTACTCATTTTACGATTCATTCGGCTAATTGATGTGTCATGACGCTGTCTTCGTGCCGCTCTAAAACGCGTGACGGTAAGGCGTTTGCCCTTTGCTGCTCGCTGCTGCGCTGTCTTTTATGCCGTTGCCAATGCCGCATCGGCGAGGCGGTATTGTAACCGTTCGCCAAAACTCCATTGCGATTCAAAAAATTGATCGACGGCAATTAATTGCGCCTGCGTCGATTCCAGAAGATTCATTTTCTGGCGGAATTCCTCGCCGCCAGGCAAGTCGCGCACATACCAGCCGATATGCTTGCGCGCCGTGCGCACGCCCAAAAATTCGCCGTAGAAGGCGTAATGGGCGCGCAAATGCTCGTCCATCAGCGCCCGCACCTCGTCCACGTAGGGCGCCGGCAAGACGCTGCCGGTGCGCAGGAAGTGCTCGATCTCGCGGCAGATCCACGGCCGGCCCTGCGCCGCGCGGCCTATCATCACGGCGTCGGCGCCGGTCTGCTCGAGCACCAGGCGGGCCTTTTGCGGCGTCGTGATGTCGCCGTTGGCCACCACAGGGATGCCCGCGGCGGCCTTGACGGCGGCGATGGTGTCGTACTCGGCCTCGCCGCTGTAGCCGTCGGCGCGGGTGCGCCCGTGCAGGGTCAGCATGGCGATGCCGGCCCGCTCGGCGATGCGGGCGATGCTCAGCGCGTTCTTGTTCTCGCGGTTCCAGCCGGTGCGGAATTTCAGCGTCACCGGCACGTCGACGGCGTTGACGACGGCGTGCAGGATCTTCTCCACCAGGTATTCGTTCTGCAGCAGGGCCGAACCGCACCAGCTGTTGCACACCTTCTTCACCGGACAACCCATGTTGATGTCGATGATCTGCGCGCCGCGGTCGACGTTGAACTTGGCGCAATCGGCCAGGTCCTGCGGATCGGCGCCGGCGATCTGCACCGCCTTCGGCTCCATCTCGCCCTCGTGGTCGGTGCGCCGGCTGCTCTTTTCCGTCGCCCACAGGCGCGGATTCGAGGCGGCCATTTCCGACACCGCGTAGCCGGCCCCCAGTTGCTTGCACAACTGGCGGAACGGCCGGTCGGTCACCCCGGCCATCGGAGCGACGAAAACGTTGTTGCGCAGAATGTAGGGGCCGATTTGCACTGACGAAACCTGGTATGGACGGGGGAACCCGCTATTTTAACCGAGGATCTGCTCAAATAATAAGCACTATTTTTTATTGGACAAGACTTGACAATGGGCAAAGACGGCGCGGCGCCTGGCGCGGCGGCGCTTGCGGCGCGACAAGCCGCGCCCCGCCCGCCGCCGTGCAATCAGCCCAACTCGTCGATGGCGGGCGCGCTCAGATGTTCGATGTCGCCCCACTGCGTCAGCGTCAGCGCGCCGGCGCGCCAGGCGAAACGGTTGACGCTGGCGTTCTTGACCTGGAAGTCGCGCGGGCTGTCGAGCGACATGCCGACCGCCGCCCGGTAGGCGCATTCGAGCACGCCGCCGTGCGCCACGATGGCGATGCTCTGGCCCGGATAGCGCGCGGCCCAGCGCGCGATGCCGTCCAGCGAGCGCTGGTAGAACTGGCGGAAACTCTCGGCCGCCCGCTCGCCGGAGGGCATCAGGGCGTCGATGTCGCGCGCCTGCCATTGCGCGTATTCGCGCGGGTAGCGCGCCTCTATCTCGGCGTACAACATGCCTTCGAAGGCGCCGTAGCAGCGTTCGCGCAGCAAGGGGTCGCTCTGCACGGTCAGGCCGTGGCGCGCCGCCACCGCCGCCGCCGTCTGGCGCGCCCGCTGCAGGTCGCTGGCGACGACGGCCGCCAGCGTGGCGCCGTCCAGGGCCTCGGCCAGCGCCTCGGCCTGGCGCCCGCCCTCCTCGTTGAGGGGAATGTCGATGTGGCCTTGCAGGCGGCGCGCCGCGTTCCAGGTGGTTTCGCCGTGGCGTATCAGTAAAATCGTGGTGCTCATGCGGTTTATTTTTTCAGGGTGATGGCCAGCTCGGGATTGAGCGAGTAGGCGCCGACCAGCTGCGCCTCGTCGAGGATGTGGCCGTGCAGCGCGGCGCGCGCCTGCATTCCCGTGAAGCGCGGCGCCAGCGCCAGGCGCGCCACATCGAGCGCGTAGAGCCGGAAGATGTAGTGGTGGATGCGTTCGTCGTTCCACGGCGGACAGGGGCCATCATAACCGTAATAGTCGCCCGCCATGACCGGGTCGGCGGCGAACCAGGCGCCGAAGTCGTTCAAGCCCTGGCGCAACATGCAGGGTCCGGCGCCGTCCATCCAGGGCAGCGGATCGCCCGGCTTGCCGCGCGCCGTCACGTCGCGCGAGAAACGGCCGTCCTCGATGGCGCGCAACTCGGGCGGCACGTCAATCAGACTCCAGTGGAAAAATTCGCCGCGCGGCTGCTCCGCGGCCAGCGTGCGCCCCTCGACGTTGACGCGGCCGGCGTCGAGCGGCGCGTCGACGTCGATGCAGAACAGGGCCAGCGACTCGGTGCCGTTCGGCACCTCGTCCCAGGCCAGGTGCGGATTGCGGTTGCCGGCCGGACGCACGTGGGCGCGCGCGTCGATGGCGGCGAAAGCGTGATCGGCGGGGATGAGACCGCAATCTCGAAAGGAATGACTCCACAGTCTCATCTGTACCCCGCTCTCTATCAATATTCTTGCGGATACTTGCCGCGGGGCGCCTGATCGCGCGCAAAGAGACGCTATTTCGGCGCCACCTGCAGCCAGAACGTCACCGGGCCGTCGTTCGTCAGCGAGACCTTCATGTCGGCGCCGAAGCGCCCCGTTTCCACCGTGGCGTGGCGCGCCCGCGCCCGGCCGACGAAGTGCTCGAACAGGCGCAAGCCGTCCTGCGGACTGGCGGCCGGCGTGAACGAGGGCCGCGTGCCGGACTTGGTGTCGGCCGCCAGGGTGAACTGCGGCACCAGCAGCAGGCCGCCGGCGACGTCGCTGACGCTGCGGTTCATCTTGCCGTCGGCGTCGCCGAAGACGCGGTAGCCGAGCAGCTTGGCCAGCAGGGCGTCGGCCTCCTTCTCCGTGTCGCCGCGCTCGGCGCACAGCAGCACCATCAGGCCGGCGTCGATGGCGCCGATGTTGGCGCCGTCGACGAGCACGCTGGCGTGGCTGACGCGCTGCAGCAGCGCGATCATGCGCTGAGCGTGACGCGGGCGAACTTGCGCTTGCCCACTTGCAGCACGAAGGTGCCGGCGTCCACTTTCAAGGCCTTGTCGCTGATGACGACGCCGTCGATGCGCACGCCGCCCTGCTCGATCATGCGCATCGCCTCCGAGGTCGACGGGCACAGGCCGCTCTGCTTGAGCAGTTGCGGCAAGCCCTGCGGCGCGCCGGCCAGGCTGACCTCGGCGACGTCGTCCGGGATGCCGCCCTTGGAGCGGTTGACGAAGTCGGCCAGGGCGTCCTCGGCCGCCTGGCGCGAGTGGAAGCGGGTGACGATTTCCTGCGCCAGCGCCACCTTGGCGTCGCGCGGGTTGGCGCCGCCGGCGACCAGCGCCTTCAGTTGCGCCAGCTCGGCCAGCGAGCGGAACGACAGCAGCTCGTAGTAGCGCCACATCATCACGTCGGAGATGCTCATCAGCTTGGCGAACATGATGTTGCCCGGCTCGGTGATGCCGATGTAGTTGTTCTTCGACTTGGACATCTTCTCGACCCCGTCCAGGCCCTCCAGCAGCGGCATGGTGAGGATGCACTGCTGTTCCTGGCCGTACTGCTTTTGCAGTTCGCGCCCCACCAGCAGATTGAATTTCTGGTCGGTGCCGCCCAGCTCCAGGTCGGCCTTCAGCGCGACCGAGTCGTAGCCCTGCATCAGCGGGTAGAGGAATTCATGCACCGAGATCGGCACGCCCTCCTTGAAGCGCTTGGTGAAGTCGTCGCGCTCGATCATGCGCGCCACCGTGTAGTGCGAGGCCAGCTTGATCATGCCGCGCGCGCCGAGCGGATCGCACCACTCGGAGTTGTAGCGGATTTCCGTCTTCGCCGCGTCGAGCACCAGGGAAGCTTGGGCGAAATAGGTCATGGCGTTGACTTCGATCTGCTCCTTGGTCAGCGGCGGACGGGTGATGTTGCGCCCCGACGGGTCGCCGATCATCGAGGTGAAGTCGCCGATCAGGAAGATCACTTGATGGCCCAGGTCTTGCAGCTGGCGCATCTTGTTGAGCACCACGGTGTGGCCGAGGTGCAAATCGGGCGCCGTCGGATCCAGGCCCAGCTTGATGCGCAGCGGCACGCCGGAGGCGTCCGAGCGCGCCAGTTTCTGCGCGAACTCGCTTTCGATCAAGAGCTCGTCGACGCCCCGTTTGGTGATCGCGAGCGCTTCTTGCACCTTGTCCGACAGCGGCAGTGCGGCGGCGGCCTTGTTCGGCGTTGCTGTGGAGATATCCATATATATAGTTTGGCGAATTTCCGCGAAATGGTAGTAGGTTTCAGGAGTTTGTTATAATGCCCGATCCCATCAATCTTGCTGACTGAAAACGAACCAAAACAACAACAATAATAAAGAGCACGAATCGTTCAAGCGGCAAATTTTAACTGATTGCATGAACCCAACCAAATCATTCACGAGCTCACGCTTGTACACCCTGCTCGGCGCGACGCGCAAGGCCCGCATCGTCAGCGCTTCGGCGCTGTTGCTGGCCGTGTGCGCCTTCGGCGCCGCCGGTGTCGCCCCTCTCGCCCCTGACGCGGCCGACCTGCCCGTCAAGTCCGTCGCACAAGACCTGGAACTGCCCAACCTGAGCGCGCAAATCAGCGCGCTCGAGCATGACGAGCAGAAATTCGTGCACGAGGAAAAAGTCCGCGCCGGCGATACCCTCGCCGCGCTGCTGACCCGCCTCGGCATCGACGATCCGGCCGCCAACACCTTCATCAAGACCGACAAGATCGCCCGCGGCGTGATGATGCTCAAGTCGGGCAAACGGGTGCAGGCGCAGACCAGCGAGGACGGCCATCTGCAATGGCTGCGCGCCACCGTCATCGTCGACGGCCAGGACGCGGTGAAGAACATCATGATCACCCGCAAGGGCGACGCCTTCGTGGCCACGGAAGTGGCGGCGCAGCTGGAGCGGCGCGTGGAAATGCACGCCCGCGAAATCACCTCGACCCTGTTCGCGGCGACCGATTCGAGCCCGGACGGCACCCGCCTGCCGGACACCATCTCGGCGCAGATCGTCGAGATGTTCTCGACCAGCATCGACTTCCGCGGCGACCTGAAGCGCGGCGACCATTTCAACGTCGTCTACGAAACCTTCTGGCAAGACGGCGAGTTGGTGCGCGCCGGCCGCATCCTGGCCGGCGAGTTCACCAACCGCGGCGTCACCCACCAGTCGGTCTGGTTCCAGGATCCGGCCAGCAAGCAGGGCGGCGGTTACTACAGCTTCGACGGCAAGTCCCTGAAAAAGGCCTTCCTCAAGTCGCCGCTGGAGTTCTCGCGCATCTCGTCGGGCTTCTCGATGCGCGTGCATCCGATTTCCGGCAACTGGAAACAGCACAAGGGCGTCGACTTCGCCGCCGCCACCGGCACGCCGATCCGCGCCTCGGGCGACGGCGTCATCGACACGGTCGGCATGCAGAGCAACGGCTACGGCAATATGATCGTGCTCAAGCACTGGGCCAATTACAGCACCGCCTACGCCCACATGAGCCGCTTCGCGGCGGGCCTCAAGAAGGGCATGAAAGTCAGCCAGGGCGACATCATCGGCTACGTCGGCACCACCGGCTGGTCGACCGGCGCGCACTTGCACTACGAGTTCCGCGTCAACAACGAAGCCAAGGATCCGATGTCCGTCAACGTGCAGGCGCAGGCGCCCCTGACCTCGGCCGAACTGAACCGCTTCCGCCTGGTGTCGGCCGACATGATGCACCGCTTCACCCTGCTGCGCCCCGCCGGCACGGCACTGGCCTCGCGCTGATCCACACCGCCGCCCGCGTCGCTCGACGCGCGGCGGCATCCCCTCCCCCTGATTCATCCGCAGACAGCGGCCAAGGCCGCCGCCGCGCGCGCCCACGCCTCCCGCAACGCGTAACACCTAAACAAGCCAGCAAGAACCTCAAGCCGGGTCCGGACCCGAACGGCACAAAGCCGCTGCCGAGCGCCCCGAGCCTCGTCTCGGGTCTTCGGGCCGCCCGGCGGCATCCGTGCGGCCATAAGGCGCTAACTATTGGCTCGATCAAACCAATAGCTAGCATAATATGCAACTCCCCGGCCCGGCAAGGCGCGAAACACCCCACTCCCGCCGCCGCTCAGGCAAAATACTGTCTACCGATTTTCAACAAGCGAGGACAAGCGTATGGCTTTCTACATAGGGCTCATGTCGGGCACCAGCCTGGACGGCGTCGACGGCGCCCTGGTCGACTTCTCCGGCGCCGCGGCGCGCACCTTGGCGGCCGCCTACCTGCCCTTCCCGGACGCGCTGCGCGCCGAACTGATGGCGCTGCAAAGCGCCGGCCACAATGAAATCGAACGCGAGGCCCTGGCGGCGAATGTGATCGCGGCGCGCTACGCCGACTGCGTGGCGGCGCTGCTGAGCGAAGCCGGCGTCGCGGCCGGGGCCGTCGCCGCCATCGGCGCGCACGGCCAGACCATACGCCACCGTCCCGAACTGGGCTTCACGCGCCAGACCAACAACCCGGCCCTGCTGGCGGAACTGAGCGGCATCGACGTCATCGCCGACCTGCGCAGCCGCGACGTGGCCGCCGGCGGCCAAGGCGCGCCGCTGGTGCCGGCCTTCCACCAGGCCCGCTTCGGCGTGCCGGGACAGAGCCGCGTCGTGGCGAACATCGGCGGCATCAGCAATATCAGCGTGCTGCGCGGCGACGGCGCCGTGACGGGCTTCGACACCGGCCCCGGCAACGCCCTGATGGACGCCTGGATCGCCCGCCACCAAGGCCTGCCCTACGACGCGGACGGCGCCTGGGCGGCCAGCGGCAAGACCATCCCGGCGCTGCTGGAGAGCCTGCTGGCCGAGCCCTACTTCGCGCTGCCGGCGCCGAAGAGCACGGGCCGCGACCTGTTCCACCCGGCCTGGCTGGACGCCAGGCTGGCGCCCTTCGCCGACGCCGCCCCGGCCGACGTGCAGCACACGCTGACGCGGCTGACGGCGATCACGCTGGCGCAGGCGATCCGCGCCCATGGGCCGGAGGCCGAGGCGGTGTATGTCTGTGGCGGAGGGGCGTACAACGGCGAGCTGCTGCGCCAACTGGCGAGCGCCCTGGAGGGAAAGATGACGGTGCAATCGACGGCGGCACTGGGCGTGCCGCCCAACCATGTCGAGGCGCTGGCCTTCGCCTGGCTGGCTTACCGCTTCACGCGCCGCGAGGCGGGCAATCTGGCCAGCGTGACGGGCGCGCGCGGGGCGCGCGTGCTGGGCGCGCTGTACCCGCGCTAAGGAGCCGTGAATAAATAAGTGTGACATTTGGGCGGTCCTGGCGGGATGCGATGCAAGGCGCGAGAAGGAGTCATAGCGAGCTATGGCGACGACGAGCAACGCAGCAGCGCGCCGGCCAGGGCCGATCCAAATGTTACAGTTATTTTTGAACGGCTCCTAAGGGCGCGCCAGCGCGAACGGCGGATCAAAGGATCCGCCGTGGCGATGCATCAAGTCAGGTAAAACTTAGACGGAGAACGAGGAGCCGCAGCCGCAGGTGGAACTTGCGGTTGGATTCTTGATGACGAATTGCGCGCCTTCAAGGTCATCCTTGTAGTCGATTTCCGCGCCCACCAGATACTGGTAGCTCATCGAATCGATCAACAATTGCACGCCATTCTTGACCATGGTCGTATCGTCTTCGTTGACGATTTCATCGAACGTGAAACCGTACTGGAAGCCGGAGCAACCGCCGCCTTGCACGAAAACGCGCAGTTTCAGGTCTGGATTGCCTTCTTCCTCGATCAGTTGCGCAACCTTTTCGGCGGCGCTGTCGGTGAAGATAATAGGCGAAGGTATTACATCTAGCGATTCGGCGACGGCATTCATTTCACACTCCTACTTGAAAACATAGATTCATTATAGACCTTTGCGGCGGTGCACGCTGCGGACGGCGCGAAATGCAACACCGCCCCGACCTCTTCCTGCGCAGATGCGGGCGCGCGCCGGGTTTGCAAGGCCGCGCGCCCTATCACCCTTAGGAACGTGTAAGAAATAAATTCCCGATTTGGACGCGTATGACGGGATGCGATGCAAGGCGGACGACCCGACGCAATGCGAGCATTGCTAGGGTCGGCCAACGCAGCAGCGCGCCCGCCATACGCGGAACAAATCGGGAAGTTATTTCGCGCACGTTCCTTAAGGCAGCAGGGCGATTTGCTTCAGGCCGGTGCTCTCTTCCAGGCCGAACATCAAGTTCATGCACTGCACGGCTTGGCCGGACGCGCCCTTGACCAGATTGTCCTGCACCACCAGCACGATCACCGTGTTGCCCGGCACGCCGTCGACGTCGGGACGGTGCAGCGCCAGGCGCAGCATGTTCGAGCCGCGCGTCGAGCGGGTTTCCGGATGCGCGCCGAAGGGCATCACGTCGACGAAAGGCGCGTCGCGGTATTCGGCCTCGAACAGGGCTTGCAGTTCGGCGTTGCTGACGTCCTTGCTCAGGCGCGCGTACAAGGTCGAATGCATGCCGCGGATCATGGGCACCAGGTGGGGCGTGAAGATCAGGCTGACTTTCTGATCCGTGAAGCGCTGCAGCTGCGCCGTCGTTTCCGGCAGGTGGCGGTGGCCGGACACGCCGTAGGCCTTGAAATTGTCGCTCGACTCGGAGAACAGGATGCCGATCTCGGCTTTGCGGCCGGCGCCCGAGACGCCCGACTTGCAGTCGGCGATCAGGCTGGAGGCGTCGATCACACCGGCCTTGAGCAGCGGCGTGTAGCCGATCTGCATCGTGGTCGGGTAGCAACCGGGATTGGCGACCAGCGAGGCGCCGGCGATGTCGGCGCGGTTCAGCTCCGGCAAGCCGTAGACGGCCTGCTCGATCAGCTCGGGCGCGGTGTGCGGAATCTTGTACCATTGCTCGAAGACGGCCTGGTCCTTCAGGCGGAAATCCGCCGCCAGGTCGATCACCTTCACGCCGGCGGCCAGCAGGGCCGGCGCCTGGGCCATGGCGACGCCGTGCGGGGTGGCGAAGAAGACCACGTCGCAGCCGGCCAGATCGGCTTTTTCGGGCGCCGAGAAGGCGATATCCACGCTGCCGCGCAGGGACGGGAACATGTCGGCGACGGGCAAGCCATCTTCCTTGCGCGAGGTAATGGCCGTCAGCTGGACGCCTGGATGGACTGCCAACAGGCGCAGCAATTCCACTCCGGTGTATCCGGTGCCGCCGACGATGCCAACTTTGATCATGTTCTTTCCTTGGGTATGGGGTGTTAAAGGGCGCGGGCGCGCCAGACGAACGATATTTTAACAGGGGTGGCGCCGGCCCGCGCAAACGCCGCCGAATGCAAAAAAGCCGCCGGACAAAAGTCCGGCGGCTTTTTTGAACAACGCGCGGTGAAGCGCGCCGCAGCGTGAAAATTAACGCTTCGAGAATTGTTTTGCGCGACGTGCTTTGCGCAGACCAACTTTTTTACGCTCGACTTCACGGGCATCGCGAGTCACGTAACCGGCTTTCGCCAGTTCCGGCTTCAACGCTGCATCGTAGTCGATCAGAGCGCGGGTGATGCCGTGACGCACGGCGCCAGCTTGACCGGACTCGCCGCCGCCGTGAACGTTAACTTTGATGTCGAAACGCTCGACATTGCCAGTCAGTTCCAGCGGTTGACGGATGACCATCAGACCTGTTTCGCGCGAAAAGTATTCGTTCGCTGGTTTGCCGTTAACAACGATCAAGCCTGTGCCAACTTTGATAAAAACCCGAGCCACTGCACTCTTGCGACGGCCGGTTCCATAATTGTAATTACCGATCATGTCAGTTCCTTAGAGGACGAGTGCTTTAGGTTGCTGAGCTGCGTGCGGATGGGTTGCTTCCGCGTACACTTTCAGCTTTTTGATCATCGCGTAGCCGAGCGGGCCTTTAGGCAACATGCCCTTGACCGCTTTTTCCAGCGCGCGACCCGGAAAACGCTGTTGCATTTTCTGGAAATTGGTTTCGTAGATGCCGCCTGGATAACCAGAGTGACGGTAGTAAATTTTCTCAGTTGCTTTGGTACCGGTCACACGCAGTTTGCCTGCGTTGATGACGACGATGAAGTCGCCGGTATCGACGTGAGGAGTAAATTCCGGTTTGTGTTTGCCGCGCAGTCGGAGTGCCACTTCGCTGGCAACACGTCCGAGGATCAAGTCCGTCGCGTCAATCACTAACCAATCGCGCTGGACTTCATGTCCTTTAGCGGAAAAAGTTTTCATGTTGACTTCCTATCTATTAAATCGCTCAAATGGTGGTTCCGCACACAGTAAACCATGCGGACTCGGCCTTATTAACTTTTCCTGAGCAAACGGAAAGCCGGCAACTATAGCCGATCCGGGCGTGCGCGTCAAGGTGGACGTGGCTTTGGCGCACCCGGTCCGCCCCGCCGCGCGCCCGCCCGCGCGGCGCCGAACAAAAGATTGACCGCACGGCAACACCGCCCTTAATATGAGCCGGCA
>JANXSQ010000070.1 GCA_025356595.1 Janthinobacterium sp.
GACGCCGAGTCCACGATTTTCAAGAAACTATTTCTGAATAATCGTGGACTCGGCGTCCCCGTCTGCCCCCGGCTTTCCTTACTTGCCCACAAAGAACTATCGTGTTAAATTGCAGCGAGTGATACCTTGACACTGCGATTAAGCAAGCTCATCGCTCAGCGCCCGAACCGGCTTTGCGTGTCCGCACTCCGTGTCGATCGCCGCGCTTGCGCAAGCCGCCCCGGGCCACCTTTCCTCTCCATGACACCATGAAACTAAGCAACCTTAAAATCGGCGCCCGGCTCTTTGTCGGCTTCGCCACGATCCTCCTCATTTCGATCGTCTCCACCGGCGTCGGCATGTGGCAGTTGCGCGCCGTCGCCGTCGAAACGCGGCAGATGGCGGAGAAGCCTTTGGCCAAGGAACGCTTCGTCTCCGACTGGTACCGCAACACCTCGAGCAACATCCTGCGCGCCACCGCCATCGTGCGCAGCGCCGACGAGTCGCTGGCCGCCTTCTTCGCCGCCGATATCGCCGCCACCACGCTGAGCATCAGCGAGATCCAGAAAAATATCGAGGGTTTGCTGGCCAGCGAGAGGGAAAAAACCGCTTTCGAGCATGTCGGCGCGGTGCGCAAGGTGTACATCAAGGCGCGCGAGGCCGCCATCAAGAGCAAACGCGCCGGCGACGGCGCCGAGTCGACGCGCATCCTGGATCAGCAGTTCCTGCCCGCCGCCAAGCAATACGGCGAAGCTCTGCAGGCGCTGCTGACGATACAGCGCGACAGCATCAACGACAACGCGCGCGAGATCGAGCGCCAGTACAACAAGGGCCTGACGCTGATGGCCCTGCTGACGCTGCTGCTGGGCGCCTTCGGCGTCGTCTGCGCCGTCCTGATCACGCGCAGCATCGTCCGGCCCCTGCGGGTGGCGGTGGCGACCGCCCGCAAGGTGGCCGGCGGCGACCTGACCAGCGCCTTCGCCGCGCCGACCCGCGATGAAACGGGTCAGTTGCTGCTGGCCCTGCAGGAGATGAACGAGTCGCTGTGCCGCATCGTCGGCCAGGTCCGCAGCGGCACCGAATCGATCGCCACCGCTTCCGGCGAGGTCGCCAGCGGCAACCTCGACCTGTCCTCGCGCACCGAGCAGCAAGCCGGCTCGCTGCAGGAAACGGCCGCGTCGATGGAGGAGATCACCGCCACCGTCAAGCAAAACGCCGACCACGCGCGCCAGGCCAAGCACATGGCGGCGAGCGCCTCACTGGTCGCCGTCAAGGGCGGCAAGCTGGTGGGCCAGGTGATCGACACCATGGGCGAGATCAACGCCTCGTCGAAGCAGATCGTCGACATCATCGGCGTCATCGACGGCATCGCCTTCCAGACCAACATCCTGGCCCTGAACGCGGCGGTCGAGGCGGCGCGCGCCGGCGAGCAGGGCCGCGGCTTCGCCGTGGTGGCCTCGGAGGTGCGCAGCCTGGCGCAGCGCTCGGCCACCGCCGCCAAGGAAATCAAGACCCTGATCGGCGACTCGGTCGCCAAGGTCGATTTCGGCTCCGCCCTGGTCGCCCAGGCCGGCAGCACGATGGACGAAGTCGTCGCCAGCGTGCAGAGCGTGACCGACATCATGGCGCAGATCAGCAGCGCCAGCCACGAACAGGAGGCCGGCATCGGCAAAATCAACCTGGCCATCACCGAGATGGACGCGGTGACGCAGCAAAACGCCGCCCTCGTGGAGGAGGCCGCTGCGGCCGCCGCGTCGCTGCAGGATCAGTCGGCCCGGCTGGCGCAGGTGGTCAGCGCGTTCAAGCTCGACGAACCCGGCACCGCGCCGCCGCGCCGCCTGGCCTCCTGAACGAGGCACAGCGGGAAATTTCCAGGCCCTGACAGGGGCCGGACCCGCCGGGCGCGCCCCCTCTCCCCGCTTCGGCCGACTCAGCGGCCGGCGACGATTGCGCTGTAGCGCCCGAGCACCTTCTCCATGCCCGCCTCGATGCACTCGGCCACCAGCGCGTGGCCGATCGACACTTCCTGCACGCCGGGAATGGCGAGGAAGTGCGGCAAATTCGCCAGATCCAGATCGTGCCCCGCGTTCACGCCCAAGCCCAGGGCGTGGGCGCGCGCGACGGCCTCGCGGAAGCCCTCGTAGATCGCCTCGCCAGCGGCGCTGCCGAATGTTTCGGCGTACGGCTCCGTGTACAGTTCGACGCGGTCGGCGCCGACCTCGCGGGCGGCCTCGAAATGGGCGTAGTCATAATCGACGAAGAGACTGGTGCGTATGCCCAGCGCCTTCAACTCGCCGATCACGCGGCGCAGCAGATCGGCGTGCCGGACGATGTCCCAACCATGGTCCGAGGTCAGCTGGCCGGGCGCGTCCGGCACCAGGGTGCACTGCGCCGGGCGCACGCTTTTGACCACCTCCAGAAACTGCTCGGACGGATAACCCTCGACATTCAACTCGCAACCGCGGGCGGCGCACAGGGCGGCCAGTTCGCTGACGTCGGAATAGCGGGCGTGGCGCTGGTCTTCGCGCGGATGCAGCGTGATGCCGTGCGCGCCCAGATCGATGCAGCGGGCGGCGAAGGCCGCCACGTCGGGGAAATTACGGCCGCGCGAATTGCGCAGCAGGGCGATCTTGTTGATATTGACTGAAAACTTGGTCATCGTCTTGCCATCATTCCTGTAGCGCCCAAAACATGGGCATGTTGAATTCAAAAACCGGCGCGACGGCCGGATTTTTCCATTTACTCCACGACGAGTAAGCACAATGTTATTACATATCATCGAAAACCGGGGACAGACGGGGACGCCGAGTCCACGATTTTCAAGAAATAATTGCTCGGGAATCGTGGGTGTCCCCGGTTTTCCGGTTTTCATTTCCATTGCCGCGACGACATTTCCGTGGCAGCATACGGCACCGTCGTCGGGACCGCGACCATACCAGAGCACATTATGTTTGTAGCATCACGTTTTCGTTTCCGCGCCGTCGCCCTGCTGGCCGCCGCGCTGTGCGCCGCCCCGGCCGTCCGCGCCGATGCGGTCGCGCCCTGTGACTTGTGCGCGCAATGGAATGCGCCGCAAAAGCCCTTCCAGGTGTTCGGCAATACCTATTATGTCGGCGTCAGGGGCCTCAGTTCGGTGCTGATCACCTCGCCGTCCGGCCATGTGCTCGTCGATGGCGGCCTGCCGCAGTCGGCGCCGCTGATCGCCGCGAATATCCGCGCGCTCGGCTTCCGCCTCGAAGACATCAAGCTGATCCTCAACTCGCACGCCCATTTCGACCACGCCGGCGGCATCGCCGAGCTGCAGCGCCTGAGCGGCGCGCTGGTCGTCGCCAGTTCCTCGGCCGCGCTGGCCCTGGCGGCCGGCCAGGTCGGCCCGGATGATCCGCAGCACGGCGAGGCCAGTCCGTATCCGCCGGTGCCCGACATGCGCCTGGCGCACGACCGCGAAAGCTTCGCCGCCGGCACGCTGGAGGTGACGGCCCATGTCACGCCGGGGCATACACCCGGCGGCCTGAGCTGGAGCTGGCGTTCCTGCGAGGGCAAGGTCTGCGCCAACATCGTCTTCGCCGACAGCCTCAATCCCGTCGCGCGCAAGGGCTTCAGGTTCGGCGCCAGCGAGGATTATCCGAACGCGCTGGCCGACTTCGAGCGCAGCTTCGCCACCCTGGCCGCCCTGCCCTGCGACATCCTGCTGTCGGCCCACCCGGATTTCTCCGACATGTGGGGCAAGTTGGCCAAGCCGCGCGAGGCGGGCAGGAATCCCCTCGTCGATCCGGAAGCCTGCCGCAAGTACGTGGCCGGCGCGCGCGACAGCCTGGCGAAACGCCTGGCCCTTGAACACCCCTGACGCGTCTCAGTCGCTGCGCATCTGCGCCTGCGACACGTTGCTGCCCGGCGGCACGCTCTGGGTCAGCCAGACATTGCCGCCTATGGTGGAGCCGGCGCCGATCGTGATGCGCCCGAGGATGGTCGCGCCGGCGTAGATGACGACGTCGTCCTCGACGATGGGATGGCGCGGCGTGCCCTTGATCAGCGCCCCCGAGGCGTCCGCCGGGAAGCGCTTCGCGCCCAGCGTGACGGCCTGGTACAGGCGCACGCGCTGGCCCAGGATGGCCGTCTCGCCGATGACCACGCCGGTGCCGTGGTCGATGAAGAAGCTGGCGCCGATGCGCGCGCCGGGGTGGATGTCGATCCCGCTCAGCGAATGGCCGATGTCGGCGATCAGGCGCGCCAGGAAGGGCGCGCCCAGTTGCTGCAGGCTGTGCGCCAGGCGGTGGTAGAGGATGGCGATGGTGCCCGGATAGCACAGCATGATCTCGGCCACCGAGGTGGCGGCCGGGTCGCCGGCGTAGGCCGCCTGCACGTCCGACACCAGCAGCGCGCGGATGGCCGGCAGGCCGGCGGCGAAGGCGCGCGTGATCCGCTCGGCCCGCTCGACCAGTTGCGCTTCGCCGGGCGCCTCGCCCGGCGCCGAGAACAGCAGGGCGCGGCGCACCTGTTCGGTGAGCCGGTTCAGGGTCGTGTTCAGCGTGTCGCCGACGAAGTAATCGATGCTCTCGTCGGTCAAATTGGGCCGCCCGTAGTGGGTCGGGAAGAGCACCGCCGCCAGGCCGTTGACGATGCCGGCCATGGCCTCGCGCGACGGCAGTTCGCGGACGCGGCCGTGGTGGCGGATGTTGTGCGTGGCCTCGCGCGAGATGCGCAGCTCGTCGATGACCGCGCCCAGGTTCCAGCGCGACGCCGCCGGAGCGGACTGATCAAAGGTATCGATTTTCATGTGCTTTCCTTGGCAAAATCCGCGCCGCGCAAGACGCGCCGCGCCGCTTCAGCTTAGCCCGCGGGCAGGGCCAAGGGAAGGAAGCCTTGCGTCCATCGATATGCGCAAAACGCATATATGGACGGCCCCAGCCGGAATTTCCCCGCTGACGTAAAATACCGACCTGACGAACCTCCCGCAAACAATGAATATTTTACTGACACTGATTTTGGCGGGCCTGACGATGGTCGGACCGCTGGCCATCGACACCTACCTGCCCTCCTTCCCCGCCATCGCGCTGGCCTTCCAGGCCAGTCCGCTGATGATCCAGCAAACCCTGAGCGCCTTCCTGTTCACGTTCGCCTTCATGATGCTGTTCTACGGGACGATTTCGGATTCCTTCGGACGCCGCCCGGTGATCCTCGGCTCGCTGCTGCTGTACATCGTCGCCTCGGTCGGCGCGGCAGCCGCGCCCTCGTTCGGCTGGCTGCTGGCCTGCCGCGTGCTGCAGGGCCTGGCCGCCGGCGCCGGCTCGGTGATCGGCCGCGCCATCGTGCAGGACCGCTTCTCCGGCGGCGAGGCGCAAAAGATCCTCTCGCACATCATGATGGTGTTCGGCCTGGCGCCCGCCATCGCGCCCATCCTGGGCGGCTGGTTGCAGGTTTCCTACGGCTGGCGCTCGATCTTCTGGTTCCTGGCCGGCTTCGGCGCGCTGATGTTCGCCGTCGTCTACCGCCTGCTGCCGGAAAGCCTGGCCAAGCGCGACCGCCACGCCTTCCACCTGGGCGCGATCGCGACGAACTACTGGAAAGTGCTGTGCCACCGCCAATTCCTGCTGCTGTCGGTCGCCGTCGGCCTGAGCTTCGGCGGCTTCGCCCTGTACATCGGTTCGGCCGCCTACTTCGTCATCGACATCCTGCACCTGCCGGAAACGGCCTTCGCCTGGCTCTTCATTCCTTTGATCAGCGGCATGATGGTCGGTTCGGCGCTGTCGGCCAAGTACGCCCACAAATACAGCCAGCGCCAGCTGATCTGGACCGGCTACTCGCTGATGCTGGTGGCGGCCGTCGTCAACGTCGGCTACAACCTGTTCTTCGCCGCCGACATCCCCTGGGCCGTGTTGCCGCTGTTCCTGTACTCCTTCGCGCTGGCCATCGCCATGCCGCCGATGACGCTGATCGCGCTGAACCATTTCCCGAACAACAGCGGCCTGGCCTCGTCGATGCAATCGTTCATCCAGATGCTGCTGTTCGCGCTGGTCTCCGGCCTGGTCGCGCCGCTGCTTTTCGACAGCGCCCTGAAACTGGCCTGGGGCGTGCTGGCCGGGCTCCTGCTCAGCCTGCTCTGCTGGCTGGGCAAACTGGCCGGCGCCAAACCATCCCCGGCGGTCCACACGTCCTAGCTGGCGGACTCAGGCCCGTCACTTGCTAGGGCCAGGGCGCCGGCGTGACATCCACATATTGCGCGCCGCCCTCGGCCGGCTCGGCGTCCCGCCGGTCCGCCGCGCGCGGCGCCGTGCCCAGCGCCAGGATCTCCTGGCGGGCGGCGACGAAATCGGCGCTCGACAGAGGCCGGCTCGCATCCGGCCAATTCTGTATCGCCCACTCCTGCACTTCCTCAAAACGCAACCACACTTGATTGATGAACTGGCGACGCTGGACATCGATTTCCATGGCAACTCCCAAAGCGCCGACGATAGCCCGGCGCGCCCCGGCAAGTCGGTGCGCTGGCGCACCCAGCACGTCCGCCCTTACAAGGCCGGCATGGCGCGGAAGCCCAGCGCCAGGCGGTTCCAGCTGTTGATGGTGCCGATGGCCAGCGTGATGTCGACCATTTCCTTGGCGCTGAAGACGGCCGCCAGCGCGGCGTAGTCGGCGTCCGGCGCGCCGCTCTCGGCCAGCAGGGTGAGCGCTTCGGTCCAGGCCAGCACGGCCCGCTCGCGCTCGCTGAAGAAGGGCGTCTCGCGCCAGACGGAGACGAGGTGCAGGCGCCGCTCGCTTTCGCCCGCCTTGCGCGCGGCGCTGGCGTGCATGTCGACGCAAAAGCCGCAGCCGTTGATTTGCGAGGCGCGCAGCTTGATCAGTTCGATCAGCGCGGGCTCCAGCCCCAGTTTGCCCACCGCCATTTCGAGCGCCATCATGGCGTTCATGGCGTCCGGCGATGCGGTGTAGAAGTCGGCTCTTGCTTGCATGGTTTGCTCCTGTTTGTGTTGATGCGGGAAGCCCATTGTAGGGGCGCGCGGCGGCCGCGCAGGAGTCCAATCGGCGCGAAATCGCGCGCTCCATTCATTTCCTTGGTTGCCAATCGGCGCGGAAACGGGCAGTCTGTGCGTGATTGAACGAGTGGGGATGGGGACGCATGGAATTGCATATCGTGATGGACGGCGAGCGGGATCTGGCCGGCCAGGTGTACCGCCAACTGGCGGCGGCGATCCGCGCCGGACGCCTGGGCGACGGCCAGCAACTGCCGCCCTCGCGCCTGCTGGCCGAGCAACTGGGCGTGTCGCGCAAGACGGTGACGCAGGCCTATCTGCGCCTGGCGCGCGAGCAGTTGCTGGACGGCCGGGTCGGCGTCGGCAGCTTCGTCCGCGCCCCGCCGGCGACGCGGCCGGCGCCGCCGCCGGCGGCCGAACTGGCCAGCGCGGCCGTGCTGCGCAAGTGGGCCGGCGTGGCCACGCCGCTGCGCCGCGACCTGCCGCCGGCCCGCTCGCGCTATGAGTTCCTGGGCGGCAGCACCACGCCGGCGCATTTCCCGCAGGACGCCTGGCGCCGCTGCGTGCTGCACGCGCTGCGCCAGGACGCCCTGACGCGCGGCCGCTACGGCCCCACCGAGGGCTTGCCGGCGCTGCGCGAGGCGATCGCCGGCCACGTCGCCTTCAGCCGCGGCCTGTCCTGCACGGCGGCGCAGGTGCTGGTCACCAACGGCACCCAGCAGGCGCTCGACCTGCTCGGCCGCCTGCTGCTCGAGCCGGGCAGCGTGGTCGCCGTCGAGGAGCCCGGCTATCCGATGGCGCGCCAGTTGTTCGCCAGCCAGGGCGCGCGCGTGCTCGGCGTGCCGGTCGACGCGGACGGCATGCTGGTCGAGCGGATACCGGACGGCGTCAGCCTGATCTATGTGACGCCGACCCACCAGTTCCCCCTCGGCATGCCGATGAGCCTGGCGCGCCGCCACGCCCTGCTGGAGCGCGCGCGGCGCATCGGCGCCATCGTCGTCGAGGACGACTACGACAGTGCCTTCCGCTACGAGGGCCGGCCGGACGACGCCCTGCAGAGCCTGGACCGGCACGGCATCGTCGCCTTCGTCGGCAGTTTTTCCAAGGTCTTGCTGCCCGAGCTGCGCCTCGGCTACGTGGTGCTGCCGCCGGCCCTGCTGGCGCCGGCGCTGACCGTCAAGCATCTGTGCGACTGGCACAGCGCGACCATGCCGCAGCACGCGCTGGCCAAGTTCATCGGCGACGGCCATCTGCTCAAGCACATCCGCCGCTGCCGCGCCATCTACGCGGCGCGCCGCGCACGCCTGCGGCACTGGTTCGCCGGACCGCTGGCGGCCTGGTTCACGCTGGTGCCGGCGACGGCCGGCTTCCACGTCGCCGCGCTGGCCGCCGAGGGCGTCGATGTCGAGCTCCTGATACGGCTGGCGCGGCGCGCCGACGTCGGCCTGTATCCCTTGATGCCCTTCTACCACGACGGCCCGGCCCGCCCCGGCCTGGTGTTCGGCTACGGCGCCATCGACGCCATCGACATCGACGCCGCGCTGGGCCGCGTGCGCGCCATCCTGCGGCAGATGCAGGGGGCCGGCACGCCGCCCGCCGCCATCAAGTAAAATGTCTGCATGGCGGGCCCGCGCGGGCGCCGCCGTCAACCTCTTGTTGGCGCCGATCCAATATTGACCCACCGCGCCGATCCAAATTTGACCCAGGGCGGGACGCTGCGTTTTTGAGTAGCAGCTGTGGATAAGTGTACCAAATAAAGAAGGGGAATCCGTGGAGGGCGTAGCCCGGAACGG
>JANXSQ010000204.1 GCA_025356595.1 Janthinobacterium sp.
CGCCCGCGCTGAAGCGGCCGGTCACGGCGCCGCTGCGGGCCACGCCGTCGGCGCCGGCGGCCAGGCCGCTCACGCTGTCGATGGCGTAGTTGCGCGCGCCCGGCGCGGCGCCCGACACGGTAGTGTTGAAAAATATCCGCCCCGCCGCCAGCAATGCGCCGTTGACGGCGCGCTCGCCAACGTCGGTGAAATCGACATACCAGCCCTGCGCGGCGCCGGCGCCGGCATAGGCGAACTCCTTGCCGCTCAGCGCCGGGCCGGCCGCGTCGTCGCCGCGCAAACTGCGCCGCGCCAGGGCCGCGCGCCCGTCGACCCTGGCCTGCGCCGTCAGGTCGTCGCGGATGGCGTAGAACGATTGCACCTGGGATGCCGGCTCCGGCTCCGCCTCACCGGTGCCGAACAGCAGCAGATAGCCGCCGCCGGGCGCGAACGCCACCCGCGGCGCCTGGCTGATCGGCTGGCGCGCGCCGGCGCCGTCGCGCGCGACGAACAGCGGCTGCTTGCCGACGACGCCCGGCCACGGCGCGGCGGCGGAAAAATCGATGCGCCACAGATTGCCCTGCGCGTCGCCGGCGTAAAGGTAGCGCACGGCGCCGTCCGCGCCCGGCACCAGCGTCGGCGCGCCGAAGGCGTTGGCGGCCTGCGTCGCCGGCGCGGCCAGCTTGAAGTAGTTGAGGCCGAGGCGCCACGCTTGCGCCGCCGGCTTGTCCAACGCCAGCAGGAACAGCGCGGCGGCGCGCCCGGGACCGGCGGCCAGCACCGCGAAGTAGCGGTATTCGGGCGCGTTCGCCGCGCCGCCGGCGCGGAACTTGGCGATCAGGGGCGCCGCACCCACCATGCCGATGCCGGCGTCGTCGCGCTCGCCGAATTCCCACAGGGCGCCGCCGGAGCGAAACTGTTCGGTGTCGCTGACGTCGAGCGCGAAGGCGCCCGGCGCGCCGCCGCCCATGCCCGACACCAGCACGGTTTTCCATTGCCCCCGCAGCAGGGCCTCGCCGCTGGCGGCGGCGCCGTCGACGTAGGGCCGGCGCGGACATGCCGCGCAGGGCAAGACGTTGAGGGCGCCGATCAGGGCGTTCGGGATGTAGGCGAACAACTCGGCGCCGCTGCCGGCGTCGAAGGCGTGCAGCATGCCATCGTCGGCGCCAAGGTAGACGACGCCGGGCCGGGCTTGCCGGCGCGCGTAGAAGGCGCCGTAATCCGCCCCCTGCGCGCCGGCCGAGGGCGCGCCGACATACAGCGGCGCGGCGTGGACGGAGACGCCCAGCAGGCCGTCGCGGCGCCGGAAAATGCCGCCGGGACGGCCGATTTCCAGGCCGCGCTCGCCCCGCACATACTGCAGGCGCGCCTCGCCCAGTCCGTCCGGCGCGGCCGATTCGGGCGCCGCCGGGGCCCGCTCCAGCAGGGCGCGCTGCCCTGGCGTCAAGCCCGCCCACTCGAAGGGCAGCGGCGCCGAACTGTCGCCCGCGCTGGTGTAGATGCGCCGCCGCGGCGCCGCGCCGCCGGCCCCGTCCAGGATGCGGCCGGCCTCCCACAGCGGCCGGCCCGCGCGCACGCCGCCGTCGGCCTGCGCGTCGAACTGGAGGCGCAGCAGCGTGCCGCCCTCGCCGCCGGCCGTCACGCCGCACTGGAAGTAGAAGGCGCCGCCGTCCGCCGCAGGCACCGCCGCCGAGGCCGGACCGGCGCAAAGCGGCGCCGGCGCCAGCAGCAGCCCGGCCAGCGCCGCCCAGGTCCTCACCCCGCGCCCCCGGCCGCGCCGCGCTTGCGGTAGACGCTTTGCAAGACCACCTGGCTGCTGTCGCGCGCGCCGAAACCGATCGCCGTGACGCGGTAGCAATACGCGCGCTGCGCGCCGGCCTCCTCGCCCTCGGCCGCGTACGGCAGCAATTCGATGATATAGCGCGGCCGCCGGAACGGCAGCGCGCCCGCGCCGATGGCCATCGCCGCGCCGGTGAACTGACCATACGGGACCGAGCGCGCGGCCGCGCCGTCGGCGTCGAAGTCGACGCTTTGCCAGACCGGCGCGGCGCCTTCCGCGCCGTGCAGGCACAGGCCCTGGCTGGCGCCGCCGGCGCCGCAGCCGGCGACGAAACCCTGCGCGCTGTCCGGCGCGAACATGGCGCTGCGCCCCGTCGCGCCGGCGCCGCCCTCGATGTCATTTTCAGCATCCATCAATGCCTCCTCGGCCGCCTGGAAGGCGAGCTGCCAGTCGCGCGCGGCGCGCGCCGCCCGCTCGCCCTGCAGCGCCAGTTGCGCCGCCGACGCCCCCATCAACAGGATCGCCACCAGCATGAACAGCGCCACCAGCAGCGCCGCACCGCGCTCCCTTGTTCCACCCCGTCCGCCGCGCACCGATGCCGCCTAGGCGGGCCGCTGGCGCAGCAGTATCGTCGCCACCACCAGGTGGCGCAAGCGGCCGCGCTGCGCCGCCGGCAAGGCGCCCTCCTCGATGCGCGCGCCGACGTCGGCGCCGCCCCCGGCGGCCGCGTAGTCCGCGCCGAACAGGTCGAAACGCGCCGGCCCGCCCACGGGCCGCGCGCCGCGCGCGCCG
>JANXSQ010000268.1 GCA_025356595.1 Janthinobacterium sp.
GGCAAAATTTTACCGCGTGATTTGTTCCTCGCCGCCGGTGAAATGCGCATACCAAAAAGCGTCTTGCTCAATACCGTGAACGGCGAGCAGCCGGACAATGGCCCGTATGTCGGGCCGACCGATCCCGATATGATCTGCGTGCCCGATCCTGCCACCATACGCATCGTGCCTTGGGCGGCTGAGCGGGTGGCGCTGGTGATTCATGATTGCCAGAATTTTGATGGCAGCCCGGTCGGTTTGTCGCCGCGCGCGGTGTTGCGCCATGTGCTAGCTTTGTATGCAGAGCGCGGCTGGCAACCGGTGGTGGCGCCGGAGATGGAATTTTATCTGGTGGCGCGCAATAGTAATCCGCATGAGCCATTAACGCCGCCGCTGGGTCGCACTGGCAAGCCAGAGTCCGGCCGGCAATCGTATTCTATCGATGCAGTGAATGATTTTGATCCTTTCTTTTTGGAGCTTTCTTCTTTCTGCAACACGCATCAACTCGGTGTGGAGACTTTGATACACGAAGCCGGTGCGGGCCAGATGGAAATTAATTTTTCCCATGGTGATGCGCTGGAATTGGCTGATCGCGTGTTTTTGTTTAAACGTGCCGTCCGCGAGACTGCGCTCAGGCATGGCATTTTTGCGACCTTTATGGCTAAGCCGATGGAGCAAGAACCGGGTAGCGCCATGCATATTCATCAGAGTATTTTGGATGCGAAAAGCGGGCAAAATATTTTCTCGAATCCTGATGGCACTGCCAGCCCATTATTTTTCAATTATCTGGCAGGGCTAGAGAAATATGTGCCGCAAGCGATGTTGATGTTTGCACCTTACGTGAATTCCTACCGCCGCCTTTCGCGCTTTATGTCAGCGCCAACCAATGTGCGCTGGGGTTACGATAATCGCAGTTGCGGTATTCGCATTCCTAATTCGGATGCGCATAATCGGCGCATTGAAAACCGTGTTCCGGGTGTCGACGTTAATCCGTACCTGGCGATGGCGGCCACGCTGGCCTGCGGCTACCTGGGCATGCTGGAAGACCTGACGCCGTCGGCGCCGACCGCCGGCAGCGCGGAGCACGTGCACGACGAGCTGCCGCGCAACCTGGAGGACGCCATTTCGCGCATGCGCCAGTGCGGCCCGCTCAGCGAGATCCTCGGTGCCCTGTTCGTGCAGGCCTTTTGCGAGGTCAAGGAGCTGGAATTCGAAACCTACAGCCGCGTCATCAGCTCCTGGGAGCGCGAGCATCTGATGCTGCTGGTGTGAGCGCCGCGCGGCGGCGCCGCTGATACGGGAATCTTAACTTTCAGGGACGGGCGATGGGGACGCGGGACGGAGTGGACTGGCAACGCGCGCTGGCGCTGGACGGCGCCGAGCGGGCTTTTTTCGAGCGCAACAACCCGGCCTCGCGGGCGCTCGCCGCGCGCGCCGCGCGGCACCTTTTGTTCGGCGTGCCGATGCACTGGATGCGCGACTGGTCGACGCCCTTCGCCCTGACCGTGCGCGAGGCCTGCGGCGCCCGCTTCAGCGACGCCGACGGGCATGACTACGTCGACTTCTGCCTGGGCGACACGGGCGCCATGTTCGGCCACGCGCCGGCGCCGGTGGCGCGCGCCATCGCCCGCCAGGCCGCGCGCGGCTACACGGCGATGCTGCCCTCGGAGGACGCGGTCTGGGTCGGCGAGGAACTGGCGCGCCGCTTCGCGCTGCCCTTCTGGCAGTTCGCCCTGTCGGCCTCGGACGCCAACCGTTTCGTGCTGCGCTGGTTGCGCGCCGCCACCGGACGCAGCAAAATCCTGGTCTTCAACGGCTGCTACCACGGCACCGTCGACGACGTCTTCGTCGACCTGGTCGGCGGCGCACCCACGCAGCGCGACAGCCTGCTGGGCCAGGTGCACGATCTGACGGCGCACACCGTGGTGGTCGAATTCAACGACCTGGCGGCGCTGGAGGCCGCGCTGGCCGGCGCCGACGTCGCCTGCGTGCTGGCCGAGCCGGTGATGACGAACATCGGCATGGTGCTGCCGCGGCCGGGCTACTGGGCGGAGGCGCAGCGCATCCTGCGCCGCCACGGCACGCTGCTGGTGATCGACGAAACCCACACCATCAGCAGCGGGCCGCGCGGCTACGCCCGGGAACACGGCATCGTCGCCGACGCGCTGGTGCTGGGCAAGCCGATCGGCGGCGGCGTGCCCTGCGCCGCCTACGGTTTCAGCGCCGAGCTGGCGGGCCGCGTCGAGCGCGCCAAGGAGGCGGCGCCGCCCGGCCATTCCGGCATCGGCACGACGCTGGCGGCGAACATGTTCGCGCTGGCGGCGATGCGCGCCAATCTGGCGGAGGTGATGACGGACGCCGCCTACGCGGCGATGTTCGCGCTGGCCGGACAATTGGCGGCGGGCCTGCGCGCCGCCATCGCGCGCCACCGCCTGCCGTGGTGCGTGAGCCGGGTCGGCGCGCGCACCGAGTTCCAGTTCGCGCCGGCGCCGCCGATCAACGGCGGCGCGGCGGCGGCCACCCTGGACGCCGAGCTGGAACGTATCATCCACCTGTATCTGCTCAACCGCGGCTTGTTGATCACGCCCTTCCACAATATGCTGCTGGTCTGTCCGCAGACGCGCGCGGCCGACGTCGAGCGCCTGCTGCTGGCCTTCGACGCCTGCCTGGCCAGCATCGCCGCCGCCTGAGCCCGGGCCGCCGCCGGCTTCAGGCGGCGGCGCCGGCGACCGGCAGCCAGACGCGGAAGCGGGTGCCTTCGCCGGGCGCGCTGTGCATGTCGAAATGGCCGCCGTGCTTGTTGACGATGCCGTAGGAGACGGACAAGCCCAGGCCGGTGCCCTTGCCGACCGGCTTGGTGGTGAAGAAGGGATCGAAGATGCGCGCCTGCACCTCGGGCGCGATGCCGCAGCCGTTGTCCTCCACCTCCAGCCAGACCCAGGCGCCCTCGCTGCCCGAGCGCAGCACCAGGCGGCCCTGGCGTTCGATGGCGTGGGCGGCGTTGACCAGCAAATTCATCAGCACCTGGTTGATCTGCGCCGCGTTGCAGTGCACCAGCGGCAACTGGCCCAGCTCCAGCGTCACCTCGGCCTTGTACTTGATTTCGTTGCGCACCATGTTCAGGGTGCTCAGGATGCCGGCGTTCAGGTCCACCGCCTGCCATTCGCCGCCGTCGACGTGGGAGAAATCCTTCAGATCCTGGACGATGTTGCGCACCCGTAGCAGGCCGTCCTGCGATTCCTTGAGCAGGGCCGCGATGTCCTCGCGCAGATAGTCGATGTCGGCGGCGGCGCGCGCGGCGGCGATGGCGGCGCCGCTGGCCGGCGGCACGGCGACGCCGCGCAGCGCGTCCTCGTAGCCGGCCACCAGTTGCAGCAACTGGCCGACGTAGTTGCCCAGCGAGCCGAGGTTGGAGTTGACGAAGCCGATCGGGTTGTTGATCTCATGCGCGACGCCGGCCGCCAACTGGCCGATCGAGGCCATTTTCTCCGACTGCAGCAGTTGCGCCTGGGCCTGTTCGAGCTGGGCGTGGGTGGCCTTGAGTTCGGCGTAGTTGCGCTGCAGCGCCTCCTCGGTCTGCTTGAAGGCGGAGCGGTCATCGATGATCCAGCAGGTGCCGCGCGCGGGGTCGTCGGGGTCGGCCACGTAGCCCGACAGATTGGCCCAGAAGTCGCTGCCGTCGCGGCGCCGCAAATACATTTCGCGCTGCACCGGCAGGCCCTGCGACAGGACGGGGCCGGCCGCGCGGCCCAGTTCGGCGTAATCCTCGTCGCTGCGGTACAGCAGGCGCGCGGCCATGCCGACGGCGTCCGCGCCGGGGTAGCCGAACATGGCGCCGAATTTCGGGTTGTAGCGCACCACCTTGCGCTCGGCGGTGAGGAGGATGCCGAGCGAGGCGTTGCTCAGCACGCCCTGGTAGTCGCGCAGGGTGTGCTGCAGTTGCTCGCGGGCGGCGCGCGCCTCCGTCAGATCCTCGACGATCCAGACGGTGCCGCTTTCCTTGCGCTGCGGGTCGAGCTCCCTGGCGCAGACGTGGCACCAGACCAGGCTGCCGTCGCGGCGGCGCAGTTCGCGGTCGATCTCGTAGGGCTGGCCGGCCGCCAGCAGGGGGTTGGCCTGGGCGCGCGTCAGCTCGTAGGCCTCCGGCGAGGGGAAGATGATGCGCGTCGGCTGCCCCTCCAGCTCGTCGGGCGCGTAGCCGAGGATGGCCGCGACGCGGGCGTTGCAGCGCAGGATGGTGCGCCCGCGCGTGACGCCGATGCCGATGCTGGCGCTGTTGAAGATGGCCTCCCACTCCAGCAGCGAGGCGCGCAGCAAGCCCTCGGCGCTCTTGCGCGCGGTGATGTCGCTGAGGATCCAGATGGCGCCCTGTTCGGGCTCGGCCGGATTGACCAGGAAGCCCCAGGCGCCGCCCCAGAAGGTCGTGCCGTCCTGGCGGCGGAAGCGGATTTCGTCGTGGAAGGCGCCGCGCGCCAGCAGCTTCGGATAGGCGTGCCGGCCGATCTCGTCGTAGGTGGCCTCGGAGGCGTACAGGGTGCTGGCCAGCTGGCCGACGCCGGCGCCGCCGATGAAGCCGAACAGGCGCGCGAACTCGTCGTTGTAGCGCACGATGCGCCGCGAGCAGGTGAAGACGACGCCCAGCGGGGCGTTCTTGAGGATGGCCTGGTACTCCATCAGGGCCCGTTCGCGCCCGGCGAAGGCCTGGTCGACGCCGCCCATCGGACAGACGGAAAAGATGCGCGGCGCGCCGGCCGTGGTGGGCAACCAGCGCAGGTAGACGGGCAGGCGGGCGGCGGCGCCGCGCAGCAGGGTCGCCACCTGGTGGCGCGGCGCGCCCTTGTCGGCCTGGGCCAGGAAGTCGGCGCAGTCGGCCAGCGGCAGCAGTTCGGCCAGCAGCACGCCGGCGCCGGGCAGGGGCGGGAGCAGGGCGGCCAGCGCGGCGTTGACGCGCAGCAGGCGTCCGTCCGCGCCGACCATGCCCAGCGGCAGATCGAAGCTGTCGAGCGACAGGCTGGCGTCGGCTTGCTCCATGCTCAAGTGCGCGTTTCCTCTCCGGTGACCGATAGAGACTGCTTTCAAGCGAAGGCGGCGACCGGGTTCAGACCCGGCGCGGCCGGATCGGGCTTGCCGCGCCCGCCTTGTCGCCGATCCGGCCAATGATTCCCGGATACAAGTAATTTACCACCAAGCGCGCCACAAAGACAGGCCGCGCCCGAAGATAGGCGCGGCCATGCTCAGAAGCAGTGCTCCAGCGCCGGGAAGCTGCCGTCCTTGACCGCCGCCACATAGGCCAGCACGGCGGCGTCGATGTTGCTCTGGCCTTCCATGAAGTTCTTCACGAAGCGCGCCTTGCGGCCCGGGAAAACGCCCAGCAGGTCGTGCATCACCAGCACCTGGCCGGAGCAGTCCGGGCCGGCGCCGATGCCGATGGTCGGCATCGCCAGCAGGTCGGTGACTTCCTTGCCCAGTTGCGAGGGGATCGCCTCGAGCACGACCATGGAGGCGCCGGCCGCCTGCAGGGCCAGCGCGTCGGCCTTCAACTGGTCGGCGCTCTCGATGCTCTTGCCCTGCACCTTGTAGCCGCCCAGCTGGTGCACCGACTGCGGCGTCAGGCCGAGGTGGGCGCAGACGGGAATCGCCCGTTCGGTGAGGAACTTGACGGTGCCGGCCAGCCAGGCGCCGCCCTCGAGCTTGATCATGTGGGCGCCGGCCTGGATCAGTTGCACGGCGTTGTTGAAGGCCGCCTCGGGCGTGCCGTAGGCGCCGAAGGGCAGGTCGGCGACGATCATGGCCGACTTGCTGCCGCGCGCCACGGCCGCCGTGTGGTAGGCCAGCTCGGCCACCGTCACCGGCAGCGTCGACGGGTGGCCGTTGCAGACCATGCCCAGTGAATCGCCGATCAGCAGCACTTCCACGCCGCAGCGGTCCATCAGCGCGGCGAAGCTGGCGTCGTAGCAGGTGAGCATGGTGATTTTTTCGCCGCGTCCGCGCAGCGTCAGCAGCGTCGGGATCGTGACGGCCTTGTTGGCCACCGGTTTGGCTGGGGCCGGGGCGACGGGGGTGCTGGCGCCGCTCAGTTCAGTTCCTTGCAGATATGCAGACATCGAGGTTCTCTCAGTTGAATGTTGGGCGCGGCTGGCGGCCGGGCCAGTGTGCTGGCCTGCCGGCGGCGCGCCGAAGACGTATTCTAACTGCGCGCGGCGAAGTGGGCGCCGCCGGCCCGCCGCCGCCAAGGCCGGCGGGGGGCGCAGCGGGCCAGGTGCGTTCGCTAGTCCAGCCGGGCGATGGCCTGGCCGGCGACGCCGGCGGCGTAGTCGCGCGCCGGGCCCAGGCCGGGAATTTCGATGGCCGGGGCCAGCTCCAGCAGGGGCGCCAGCACGAAGGCGCGCTGGTGCATGCGCGGATGCGGCACCTGCAGGGCCGGCGTGGCGATCCGTTCGGCGTCGTACAGCAGCAGATCCAGGTCCAGGGTGCGCGGCGCGTTGCGGTAGGGCCGCTCGCGGCCGTGGGCGTCTTCGATGTCGTGCAGCGCCCGCAGCAGGGCCGCCGCGCTCAGCGTCGTCGTCAGGCGCGCGACGGCGTTGATGTAGTCGGCGCCGCCGGCGTCGATGGGCGCCGTGCGGTACAGGCCGGAGACGGCCTGCAGGGCGCCGCCCGGCAGGCGCGCCAGGCGCGCCAGCGCGTCGGCGACGTTGCCGCGCGCGTCGCCCAGGTTGGCGCCGACGCCGATGTAGGCGACGCTGGGCGCGTGCCTCATTCGCCGCCGGTGCTGCCGCTGCTCAGCTTGGCGCGCGGGGCGCGCCGCGGCGGCCGCTTTTTCTTTTCCGCGCCGGGCGCGGCGCCGCCGTTGACCAGCAATTCCTCGCGGTTCAGCTCGTCGCCCTCGTAGAACTCGGTCCACCATTCGCCGATCTCGGCGTCGATCTCGCCCGAGGCGCAGCGCAGCAGCAGGAAGTCGTAGCCGGCGCGGAAGCGCGGATGCTCGAGCAGCTTGTGCGGCGACTTGCCGATGCGGCGCTCGAAGCGCGGCTGCATGGCCCAGATGTCGCGCATGTCGGAGCCGATCTTGCGCTGCAGGGCCAGTTTTTCGGTCTGCGAATCGAGCACGTCGTCGGCCGCCAGGTGCAGGGCGGGAATCGGGAATTCGCCGGCGGCGCGGTAGGCCGTCCATTTTTCCAGCACCTGGTGCCAGAGCAGCGAGGCGAACAGGAAGCCGGGCGAGACGGTCTTGCCGGCGACCACGCGGGCGTCCGTCGAGTCGAGCGCCAGGGTGACGAATTTCACCCCCAGCGGCTGTTCCAGGACCACGTCGAGCAGGGGCAGCAGGCCGTGGTGCAGGCCTTCCTTGCGCAGGCGCAGCAGGCAGGCCAGGGCGTGCCCGCTCATCAGCAGCTTGAGCATCTCGTCGAACACGCGCGGCGCCGGCACGTTGTTGATCAGCGGCGCCATGACGGCGATCGGCGCGGCGGTGTGCGGCTCGATCTCGAAATTCAGGCGCGCCGCGAAGCGCACCACGCGCAACATGCGCACCGGGTCCTCGCGGTAGCGCGCCTCCGGCTGGCCGATGATGCGCAGCGTCTTGGCGCGGATGTCGGCGCTGCCGCCGTGGTAGTCCAGCACTTCCTGCGTGGCCGGGTTGTAGTACATGGCGTTGATGGTGAAGTCGCGCCGCAGCGCGTCCTCGTGCTGCAGGCCGAAGGTGTTGTCGCGCAGCACGCGGCCGTGCTCGTCCTTGGGCGCCGAGTCGGCGCCGGCGCCGCGGAAGGTGGTCACCTCCAGCAAGTCCTGGCCGAACATCACGTGCACGATCTGGAAACGCTTGCCGATGATGAAGGCGCGCCGGAACAGGCGCTTGACCTGCTCGGGCGTGGCGTTGGTGGCGATGTCGAAGTCCTTCGGCTTCACGCCCAGCAGCAGGTCGCGCACGGCGCCGCCGACGACGAAGGCCTCGAAGCCGGCTTCCTGCAGGCTGCTGGTGACGCGGATGGCGTTCGAGGACACCAGTTTCGGATCGATGCCGTGCTCTTGCGGGCCCAGCACGACCGCCACGCTGGTGTCGCGCGGCGCGCCGTTCTTGACGCCGAGGATCTTGCGGATGAATTTTTTAATCATTGAATAAATGGAGTGATGGCCAGCCGTGGGTCGATGCGTGCGTTGTCAGCGCGGCGTTGGGATTGGTCGCGACGGGATCGGTGACGACCGACAGCAGCGGAATGTCGTTGTGCGAATCGCTGTAGAAATGGCTGCGCGGGAAATCGTCGAGGCGCTTGCCCAGTCCGGCCAGCCAGGCGTGCGTGTGCGTCACCTTGCCGGCGCCCATGGTGGGCGTGCCGAGCAGCTTGCCGGTGATGTTGCCCGCCTCGTCGAGGGCCGGCGCGGCCGCGATCAGGTGCGCGACGCCGAAGGCGCGGGCGATGGGCGCCGTGACGAAGGCGTTGGTGGCGGTGATGATGGCCACCAAGTCGCCGGCCTCGGCGTGGCGCCGCAGCAGGGCGCGCGCCTGCGGCAGGATGGCCGGTTCGATGACCTCGGCCATGAAGCGCGCGTGCATGGCGTCGAGTTCGGCGCGCGGGAAGCGCGCCAGGGTACCGAGCGAGAACTCCAGGTACTCCACCGGGTCCAGCGTGCCGGCCTGGTATTGGGCGAAGAAGGCGTCGTTGCGGGCGCTGAAGGCGGCGCCGTCGACGGCGCCTATGCGCACCAGGAATTCGCCCCACTCGTGGTCGGAGTCGATCGGCAGCAGGGTGTGGTCGAGGTCAAACAGGGCCAGATTCATCATTCTTTCGCTTCCGCCTGCAGCAACTCGCGCAACAAAGGCAAGGTGATCGGGCGTTGGGTTTCCAGGGAGTATTGATCGAGGGAGTCCAGCATCGTCGACAGCGAACGCATGTCGCGCCGGAAATGGGACAGCAGGTAGGGTAACACGCCGGGCGACAAGGTCAAGCCGCGGGTGGCGGCGGCGTGCGTCAGCGCGGCCACCTTCTCGTCGTCGGTCAGACCGTGGATCTGGTAGATCAGGCCCCAGCCCATGCGCGTGCGCAAATCCTCGCGCACCGGCAGCACGGCCGGCGGCACGGCGCCGCTGCAGACCATGAAGGCGTGGTTGGCGCGGATCTCGTTGAACAGGGCGAAGGCGTCGATCTGCGCCACCGGCGACAGTTTCTCGCAGTCGTCCAGCATGTACAGGTCGACCTCGGGCGAGTAGACGAATTCGGATTCGATCGAGAACGGCGAGATGTAGCGGGCCGCAGGGGTGCTGCCCAGTGCCTGCAGCAGATGGGTCTTGCCGGCGGCCGTCTCGCCCCACAGGTAGGCGAAATGCTCGCGCGACGTGCGGGCGGCGAACTGGCGCATCAGTTGCGCCACTTCCGCGTTTTGTCCCACCTCGAAGGAATCGAGGCTGTGCGCCTGGTCTGCGCCTAAATCGAGCACCAGTTGTTTCATGGCGTTCGCCTTGTCCTAGTTTATTGCTTTATTCACGCATTATAGAAGCTGCTGCGCAGGTAGTGGCGGCGAAGGTGCTTAAAAGCGACCATTAAGATGGCGGAAGCGGGCAAAGCGAGCAAAACGCCGACGAATCCGAACAATTGGCCGAAGGCCAGCAGGGCGAAGATGACGGCCAGGGGATTCAGGCCGATGCGCTCGCCGACCAGGCGCGGCGTCAGGAAGAAGCCCTCGATGATCTGCCCGCAGCCGTAGATGACGGCCACGGCGACGACGCCGCTCCAGTCGGAAAACTGCAGCACGGCGGCGATCAGGGCCAGCACCAGGCCCAGGCCGAAGCCCAGGTAGGGGATGAAGACCAGCAGGCCGGTGATGATGCCGACCGGCAGGGCGACGTCGAAGCCGGCGAGCATCAGCGCCACCGAGTAGTAGACCGCCAGCACCAGCATCACCAGCAACTGGCCGCGCAGGTATTGCGCCAGCAGGGCGTCGACCTCGTTGGCCATGGCGATGGTCTGGCCCACCCAGCGCCGCGGCACGGCGCCGGCGATGCGCGCCAGCATGGGGTGCCAGTCGAGCAGCAGGTAGAACAGCACCACGGGGATCAGCACCAGGGTCGCCAGCCAGCCCAGCACGGCGGTGCCGCCGACCCGCGCCGAGGCCAGCACGGCGCTCCAGATTTCCTCGCCGCCGCTGCTCATCTGGCGCGTCAGCATGGTCTTGATGCCGGCGCTGTCGAGCTGCACCTTCAGGCCCAGCTCCTGCAGTTTCGGGCCCAGCATCTCGTTGAGCTTGACCAGGAAGAGCGGGATCTGCGCCTGCAGCAGGGGGATTTCCTTTTGCAGCACGGGAATGACGATCAGGGCCAGCGCGCCCAGGGCGAGGAAGAACAGCAGCACGACGACGAGCACGGCGAGCGGGCGCGGCACGTCGAAGCGGCGGAAATGCAGATGGTCGAGCCTGTCGACGCCGGGATTGAGGGCGTAGGCCAGGATGGCGGCGGCTAGGAAGGGCGTCAACACCGATCCCAGGGTCATCAACAAGAGCAGGAAAGCCAGCCAGACCGCGACCCAGAACGCCGTTTGTTTTTGTTCTACCGTGAAGGGGAATGGCATGGATTGTGTTGTATGTATAAAAAAAGGGCAGGGTTGACGGGGCAGTTTGATAAAATAGCGGATTGACCCCGCCGACGCGCGCGCGTGCCGGACCGGTCTCCGTCCTCTATTTTACCGCCTCCGCTGCCACACACCATGACCCAAACAACTAATGTTTCCCTTTCCTACCGCGATGCCGGCGTCGATATCGATGCGGGCGACGCCCTAGTCGAAGCAATCAAGCCGTTTGCCAAGCGCACCATGCGCGACGGCGTGTTGAAAGGCATAGGCGGCTTCGGCGCGCTGTTCGAAATCAGCAAGAAGTACAAGGAACCGGTGCTGGTCTCGGGCACCGACGGCGTCGGCACCAAGCTGAAACTGGCGTTCGAGCTGAACCGCCACGACACGGTCGGCATCGACCTGGTCGCCATGAGCGTCAACGACATCCTGGTGCAGGGCGCCGAGCCGCTGTTCTTCCTCGACTACTTCGCTTGCGGCAAGCTCGACCTGGCCATCGCCACCGACGTCATCAAGGGCGTGGCCAAGGGCTGCGAACTGTCCGGCTGCGCGCTGATCGGCGGCGAAACGGCGGAAATGCCGAGCATGTACCCGGCCGGCGAATACGACCTGGCCGGCTTCGCCGTCGGCGCCGTGGAAAAATCGAAGATCATCGACGGCACGAAAATCGCGCCGGGCGACGTGGTCCTGGGCCTGGCCTCGTCGGGC